>CAYJIS010000042.1:0-17303 GCA_964370315.1 uncultured Treponemataceae bacterium | reverse complement strand
TCAGCCATATATCCACCTATCTACCAGACTTTTTATCTGAGCCGGCATGACCGCGGAATGAGCGTGTAGGTGAAAACTCACCGAGCTTATGCCCAACGAGGTTTTCTGTAATATACACAGGCACCCATGACTTGCCGTTATACACTGAAATAGTATTTCCTACCATTTCAGGAATAATTGTCGAACAGCGAGAGTATGTTTTAATCATCTTTCTGTCCGTCGCCTTATTCATTTCTAAAACCTTTTTGTAAAGGCTCTTTTCAATGAAAGGTCCTTTTTTAACAGATCTTGACACAACTATCTCCTATACTACTTCTTGCGACGTGTAACAATAAAATTGCTAGACACTTTTCGCTTTTTACGAGTTTTGTATCCCCGACAAGGTTGACCCCAAGGAGTAACAGGGTTACGTCCTTTACCAGCACCTTCACCACCACCAAGTGGGTGATCTACAGGGTTCATAGCCATACCACGTACAGAAGGACGAACACCGCGCCATCTGTTTCGACCAGCTTTACCAAGCTGAGTATTCATGTGGTCCTCATTTCCAACAGTACCAATTGTAGCATAACATTTTTTATGTATGCGTCTAACTTCACCTGATGGAAGACGAATTGTTACATAGTCGCCTTCTTTTGCAGCAACAAGAGCACTTGTTCCAGCAGAACGAGCTAACTGTCCACCACGTCCTAATGTTAATTCAATATTATGAACAGTAAAACCAATAGGAATCACTTCCAAAGGAAGGGCATTACCCACAGTTGGAGTAGCTGAAGGTCCAGATAAAATCTTTTGACCAACTTCTAAGCCTCTAGGAGCAATTATATAGCGTTTTTCACCATCTGCATAAAACACCAATGCAATACTTGCACTTCTGTTTGGATCATATTCAATTGTACGTACAGTCCCTGGAACTCCGTGTTTGTCACGACGAAAATCGATTTCTCGATATCTTCTTTTATGACCGCCACCTTTGTGTCGAACAGAAATTCGACCTTTGGCACCACGTCCACCGTTGCGACTCTTACCAGATGTTAAGCTTTTTTCTGGCTTATCAGTAGTAATATCACTTCTTACTAGATCTATACGTGTTCGTGTTCCGGCTGTAACCGGTTTATATACTTTAAGAGCCATTTTTTGACTTCCCCTTTACACTGCCTAAGAGCTACACGCCCTCGAACACCTTAATAGTTTCGCCAGGCGCAAGCTTGACGATTGCTTTTTTCCAACTGGAAGTTCTGCCAGCTCTATAACGAACTCGCTTCATCTTTCCATACACATTGAGAGTTGTACAATCCTCAACTTTAACATTAAAAAGTCTTCTAACAGCCTCTTTAATCATAAACTTGTTTGCATCAGGGTGTACCTTAAAAACATACTTCCCTTCCTCTCTTAACATTGTTGCCTTTTCAGATGATATAGGCGCAATAAGAACGTCTTCGTACATCATTATTCAGCCCCCTCATTATAAAAATCAGAAAGATTTTTGGCAGCTGTTTCTAGCATCAAAACTTTTCGCCCATAAAAAAGATCATGAGCTCTCAATCTCTTATATGATAAGTACGAAAGAGTTGGTATATTTTTAGCAGCTCTTTTTAACATTGGATCATCATCTTTCATTACAATAACTGTTCTCTCATTTTGAGCGAAGTTTTTAATGATAGATAAAATATCTTTTGTTTTACCACTTTCAACTGTAAAATCTTCAATAATTGTTAGTCTTTCATCTTGAGCTTTCAAGCTAAGAATTGACTTCATTGCTAGCCTTTTAACTTTCTTCGGAATAGTATAGCTAAAATCCCTAGGTTTAGGCCCAAAAATAACACCGCCGCCACGTAACAAAGGAGATTTTTTATCACCTCGTCTAGCACGACCAGTACCTTTTTGCCTATAAGGCTTCGCATTACTACCGTTAACTTCGGAACGATCCTTTGTACAAGCTGTTCCTAATCGTTTATTTGCTAATTCATTATTTATGGCGTAGTAAATAACATCTTCATTTATCGGAAGACCGAACACTTTATCATCAAGATTAATTGTCCTTAATTCTTTACCATCGACCGAATAGACTTTCTTTTCCATAATGCCTTCCTTCGATTAGAATTCTTTTTTTACGGCAGACTTGATAATCAGCGTACAATTTCTATTCCCGGGCACAGACCCACGAACCATCACTACACCAAGGTCAGAATCAACTTTAATTACTTTTAAATTCTGAACTGTTGTTTTTTCAAACCCCATTCTTCCGGGCATTTTAACATTTTTGAATGTTCGGCTAGGT
Source organism: uncultured Treponemataceae bacterium (assembly GCA_964370315.1). Lineage (GTDB taxonomy): Bacteria > Spirochaetota > Spirochaetia > Treponematales > Treponemataceae > CAYJFX01. The sequence continues at coordinate 15,022 of CAYJIS010000042.1, read as the reverse complement.
GAGGTACACATACCTGTTGAACCTGCTTCGCGATGAAACTTAGAACCATGAGTAGCACGACCACCATGAAATCCCCAACGCTTCATAACACCTTGAAAACCTTTACCCTTCGACATAGCTGTTACATCAACATAACGAATGTCTTCGAAAAGCTCTAAACCAACTTTGTCGCCTACAGTAACTTCGCCATCAAAATCGCGAAATTCTTTAAGACGCTTTTTAGGTGTAACACCTTCAGCAAACTGACCTGAATACGGTTTAGACACTTTAGATTCTTTTAATTCTTCAAAACCAAGAACCACAGCGTTGTATCCAGCTGTTTCTTTTGACTTTAGGGCTACCACAGTATTTGGCTCGACACGGATCACGGTTACCGGTGTAAGGTTTCCGTCTTCATCAAATACCTGGGTCATACCCTCTTTTTTTGCAATCAGACCTTTCATTCTGATAAACTCCTATTCTCGGCCGCCATCCCCGATCCGGGGGACCGTTACCGTTTCTAACAGTCGATAAACTACCCTCATACGAGAAGTATATTTTATCGCTATTGTTTAATTTCTACATCAACGCCTGCTGGCAATTCAAGCTTCATCAGCGAATCCATTACATCAACTGAAGGCTCAATAATATCAATAAGTCGTTTATGAGTTCTCATTTCAAACTGCTCACGTGATTTTTTATTAACGTGAGGAGAACGCAAAACAGTCACCTTTTGAATCTTAGTAGGCAGCGGCACAGGTCCTGAAACCTTCGCTCCTGCTTTTTGCACAGTCTGTACAATCGACTTTGCACTTTGGTCGATCAATTCAATGTCAAACGCTCTTAGTCTAACACGGATCTTTTCAGTAGCCATTTTCCCTCCAGGAAAAACCGGTATAGCTTCCACAGAAGCAAAAGCTATACCAAATTAATATACTATTAACCAAGAACCTCAGTTACTTGCCCTGAAGCGATAGTTCTACCACCTTCACGGATAGCAAACTTAAGACCTTTATCCATAGCGATTGGGTGAATAAGTTCACCATTGATTTTTGTGTTATCACCAGGTTTAACCATATCAACTCCATCAGGAAGTGATACTGTACCAGTAATATCAGTAGTTCTGAAATAAAACTGTGGTCGGTAACCTGAGAAGAATGGGCTGTGACGTCCACCTTCTTCTTTTGAAAGTACGTAGATTTGCCCTTCGAATTTTGTATGAGGTGTAATAGCACCTGGCTTACAAAGAACTTGTCCTCTTTCAACTGCCTTCTTGTCAATACCACGAAGAAGAAGACCAACATTGTCCCCTGCTTCACCACGATCAAGCAGCTTATTAAACATTTCAATACCAGTAATAACTGTTTTTTGTGTTTCTCTAATACCTACAATTTCAATTTCTTCGTTAAGATTGATAATACCACGTTCGATACGACCTGTTACTACTGTACCACGTCCTTGAATTGTAAATACATCTTCAATTGGCATCAAGAATGGCTTATCTGCTTCTCTTTCTGGATCTTCAAAATAAGTATCCATTGTTTCAAGAAGGTCGTCAATACATTTTGTATCGTCTGCTGTTGCACCATCAGCCATAGCATTAAAAGCAGAACCCTTAATAATAGGTGTATCACCAGGGAATCCGTATTGTTCTAATACTTCACCAACTTCAGCTTCTACCAATTCTAACAACTCAGGGTCATCTAATAGATCAACCTTGTTTAAGAATACTACCATCTTAGGTACACCTACTTGGCGAGCCAACAAGATGTGCTCACGTGTTTGAGGCATAACTGAGTCAGGAGCTGAAACTACAAGAATAGCACCGTCCATTTGAGCAGCACCTGTAATCATGTTTTTAATGTAGTCAGCATGTCCAGGACAGTCGATGTGTGCGTAGTGTCTTTTGTCTGATTGATACTCTAAGTGACGAGTATTAATAGTGATACCACGTGCTTTTTCTTCAGGAGCATTATCAATATCATCATACTTTAGAACTTTGTCGCCGAATTTTTTGGCGCAGTGCATTGTAATCGCTGCTGAAAGAGTAGTTTTACCATGGTCAACGTGACCGATAGTACCAACGTTCATGTGTGGTTTTGTTCTCTCGAACTTTTCCTTTGCCATTTGATCCTCCTAGCCACATACTGGCTGAAAAATAAAATTATTTTACTACTTCGCTTAAACGAAATAGGTGTTAATGCAAGATTTGAGCAAGAGATGATAATTAGAAGGTCAAAACTGTAATTGTTTTTTTAAGATGACTATAAACTTCAGTCACCCTCGACCGGATCCACCTATCATCATCAAACCTACATTTGATGACCGGTTTGGCATCCTAGAGCCATGATATACAACTGGCGTTGTAATCAAACCAAGAACCCTTAATGCCAACACTCATGATGCTGTCAACGACAAACACCACATAACATTACGGGCCGCACTAACCTGAAACAAGCTTTTGCTCAAATCTTTACGGTTGTGCTAGTCTTTATAAAAGTAACACTTTTATAAAACTACTTGAATCTCAAAGAACCCTAATAAAGCGAAACAAACGTTACACTTTATTCTCTACAAAAGTCATAAAAATGACAAATGCACGGACTTATTTATACAATAAAAACAAAAATTATGCAAGTGCTTTATGTGTTTTTTTTACCTTTTTTTTTTAATTTAAAATGCACACCCACTCTTGCAAAAAACACTTTATAACCATATACTATATTAGGATACAAAGGAGTAAACATGCATATTACATGCTTTTGTTTAAGCACAACAATACAGCGAACAGCTGTTTTTGACTCTCTTAAAATAAAAGAAGTTAATCGCTCGTCTCGATTTAGGCTCGATGCCTCAGGTAAAGCCATTAATATTTCTAGGGTGTTTAACCAATTAGATGGCACCTCCTCTAGTATAGTATGTCCAATTGGGTCTGAAAACTCAAATCATTTTATCCAACTTTCACAAAAAGACAAACTTTCAATTAATTCGGTTTTTATACCAGGTTTTACCAGGGAATGTGTTACTATAATAGAAGAAAACAGTAAAAATGTAACAGAATTAGTTATGGATGAAGAAACTCCTTGTAATACTGTGATTTTTAAACAAAAAGAAAAAGAACTCATTGAAGCAGCAATTAATAGCTTTAAGGCATCCGATGCACTCGCCTTTGCTGGTAGCAGACCAAAAGTATGGTCAAAAAACATAAATAGCACTGTTTGCAAAACAGCTCTTGAAAAAGGGCTCACTGTTCTTGTAGACTTTTGGGGGTTTGACCTGCTTTTTGTTTTACAAGAATGCACTCCAGATATCATAAAAATCAATGCTAAAGAATTCTGCGAAACATTTGAATTACCATGCGAACACAATGAAAAAGAATTACTTGAATCTATTTGCAAAAAAAGCAAAGAACTTAATAACTGCATTGTAGTTACTCGTGGTAAAAACAACACTCTTGCAGCTTACAAAGGAACACCATATATTCAACCAATAGAAGAAGTTACCATAGTAAACTCGATTGGCTGTGGAGACTCTTTTTCTGCAGGATTTTTATATGAATATTTAGTAGGAAAATCACACAACGGAGAGATTAATATTCAAAAAGCTTTAGAAAAAGGGACATGGTGTGCTGCACGAAACGCCGAATGTGAAAAAATAGGATCACTTTACTAATACCCTTTCTATATAATCGCTATAGGCTTACGCAATAATATGAATAGAATAAAACACAACTTTAAGAAAACCTTGCTTAGAGAGCGCAGCCCCGAAAATCTTCTATAGTTTCGTAGCCTTTTCGCACCATAAAGTCGTCTAAGCCCACAATAACAGTATTCAAGCAGGTAGGATTAGCAAAAATAGCTGTTCCCACTTGTAAAGCACTTGCCCCGGCCATGATATACTCTACTGCATCTTGCCACTTTTCTATTCCACCAAGGGCCACAACGGGTATTTGCTCATCTTTAGAAAGCTTTGAAAAGGATGCACATACATCATACACCATTCGAAGTGCAATAGGGCGAATAGCAGGCCCTGAGAGCCCTGCTTTAATATTCGCAAAAAACGGCTTCCCTTTTTCAATATCGATTGCCATAGATTGAAAGGTATTTACCATACTTACTGCATTTGCACCCGCTTCCCTTACCGCATGAGCAATGGACACAATGTCGGCGGCATTTGGGCTCAGCTTTACCATAAGTGGAATACTAGTTACTTCCCTAACTTTTGTAGTTACCTCAGATGCAGCAGTGCAATCCAAACCAAAAGCCATTCCCCCCGCCTTTACATTTGGGCAGCTTATATTAAGCTCAATCATCTCTATTTTTTTGCCACTTTTTGTTGTTGCCTTATCGAGAAGTTTTGCTCCTTCAACATACGTTTCTATAGAAGAACCCGACAAATTCACAACGGTAACAGGCTCAAAACTCATCATTGTCTCAAGTTCATGTTCAATAAAATGTTTTATACCAGGATTTTCAAGCCCTATTGAATTTATAAGTCCTGAGGGGGTTTCTATAAGGCGCACCCCTTCGTTTCCGCTTTTTGCCTCCAATGTTAACCCTTTTGAGCAAATTCCTCCCAATGCATTAACATCAATAACTCCATGATACTCACTTCCATATCCAAATGTTCCAGATGCAGCCATAATTGGATTTTGAAAATTAACACCTGCAATAGTCACAGATAAATCTATATTTTTTTGCATACAGTCCTCTATATATTGTTACAAAATAAGATTTAAGCCATCAAATACAGGCCCATCTTTACAACAACGCTTATTTCCCTCTTTAGTTGGAATTGTGCATCCCAAACATGCTCCTACACCACATGCCATGTTGCTTTCCAAGCTTAAATAGCATTGTATGCTGTTATCAGCACACAATTTTTGCACATATGCTAACATTGGATGCGGACCACAAGCATACACTAGATTATATCCTTTGTGGGCAATGGTATTTTCATTAAAAATAATAGGTAACATTCCTTTTTCACCCAAACTTCCATCATCGGTTGAAACAAGTAAATTTTTTGCATTTACATGTTCAAGCCCATAACTCCCTGTTTTAAAACTTGCAAAAAAATCATACGTTTTGTCTTCGAGAGTTGAAGCAAAACCGGCAACAGGAGCAACGCCTATTCCGCCTCCGATAATCGCAATATTTGATCCACTTTTCGGAGATTCAAAAATATTTCCTACAGGACCCAATAGGTCAAGCTCATCGCCATTTCGTACACTGCAAAGCTCCTTTGTTCCCTTTCCTTTTTTTAGAATTAAAAACTCTATCTCATGCAACCCATTCCCTAAATCAATAGAACGATACACACTAATTGGGCGACAAAGAAGAGCAGAAGAAGGCTTTGAGCGAAGCATAAAAAACTGCCCCGGTTTTGGTGACGGACATATCGCTGTAACAAGGAGCTTAAACACATCATTTGCAATATTTTCACATATTTGTACGCTAGCAAGGGCAAAAACAGATGGATTTTCACACATATCTAACCTCACAAGAGTTCTTTTGCTTGTAATAAGTCACTTTTTGAAGATTTTGCGGCTTCTTGTGCTGACTGAACAATATCATTAAGCGTTAAACGCCCTGAATCTCTTTTTTCTGCAAGTGATTCGTCTTTTTTCCAAGCGCATAATATACCGCGTGAATTATTTACCGTTCCGCCTGCCTTATCGAGCAAGGTTGCACAAATGCGAGCAGCCCCACCTTGGGCCCCATAGCCCGGAATTAAAAAGAACATATTTGCGTACGTATCACGAATAATACGTGCATCACTTTCTTCTGTACAACCTACAACTGCTCCAACTACGGCACAAGGTGCTTTAGCATCATCTGAATAACATTCGTTAATACGAGATAGTTCTTTTCCAACCCTATCAATTACAACTCCACCCTGAGCAAGGTCAAGCTTTTCTATATCTGTCATACCTGGGTTTGATGTACGCAAAAGCACAAATATTCCTTTTCCTTTTTCGTATGCAAGGCTTGTAAAAGGCTCTAAGGTGTCAAAGCCCATATAGGGATTCATCGTAATAATGTCTGCTTCAAAATCGCCCGAAAAATGTGCCCTTGCATAAGCATCTGCAGTGGCTGCAATGTCACCACGTTTAACATCAGCAATAACTGGAATATTTGCATTGCGCACAGCTTTTAGTGTTTTTGCATATACATTCATACCGTCTAAGCCCATTGCCTCATAGTAAGCAACTTGCACTTTAAAACAAGCCGAATATTCTTTTGTGGCTTCAATTAGTGCTAAATTATAGTCTAACACAGCATCCGCTCTACTCTTATACTGTTGTAGAACTTCAGGCGGAATGTATGAAGGATCGGTATCTAAGCCAGTACAAAGAGGCCCCTTTTTCTTGCATTCTTCTTGTAAACGAATTATTTGATATTGTGTACTCATAGGCCTAGTATAGCAGATTAATTGATAATTGACAATTAATATTTTATATTTTTTATATGTCTATGTAAGATAAATAATAAATCAGCCTTTAAAAGGCAATCTTTCATTGACACTTGTTTGACAAATCGGTATACTATGTCAAAATGACAAAGAATATAAAAATTGTAAAAAATAATTAAAAATAGTGCAACCTTTTTTTTCTTATAGTGTCTAAATTAATGGTGGTCTGATTTATTTAAAATTTGACAGCTACATTATGGGGAGTTAACATGAAACAAACGCTAGAATCACTTATAAAAGCGTATAAGGCTATTATTACAATTCGACAAGTTGAAGATACAGAAGAAAATCACGTAAAACAAGGAAAAGCCTTTTTTTACATGCCAAGCAAAGGCCATGAAGCAACAATTGCTTTAAATCCTTCTCTTATTAAAGAAGATTATCTTGCCTGTCACTATCGTGACAAGGGATTAATGATTGCCCGAGGGGCAAAACCATACGATTTTTTTAGTACCATGTTCTGCAAAGCAGAATCCGATTCTGCAGGACGCCAAATGTCTGCATTTTTACATAACAGAGAACTAAATATGTTAAGCCTCTCAGGTCCAGTTACGAACTCAGCACTTCATGCCTGTGGTATTGCAGCAGAACTTAAAAGAAGTGAAAACTATTCAGAAAAAAGACCAATTGCATACTGCGGTTTAGGCGATGGGATGACACAAGAAGGTGAATTTTATGAAGCCGTTCTGTTTGCAATGATGCATCGACTTCCTGTATTATTTGTTGTTCAAGACAATGGATATGCTATTTCAACAAAAACAAAAGGAAAAACCTTTTTTTCAACTGAGCAGGGTGATGAAACATCTTTTTGTGGTGTACCACTAGAGCGATTAGACGGAACAAATTTTGATGGTCTTCAGGATAGTTTTTCAATAATTGTAGAGCGAATGAGAAACCGTTCAGTTGGCACAGAAGGTATTGTACCAGCAATTGTAATATTAAAAACCGAACGTTTATCAAGTCACACAAATGCAGATGACCACACAGTATATAGAAGCAAAGAAGAATTAGAGAATGCTGCTAAAAACAATGATATCCTTCCAAAACTTGAAAAGCAACTTTTAGAGATGGGTGTAACAAATGAAAAGCTAGAATCAATTCAAAAAGAGGTTGCACTAACTATAGCTAAAGACTTAGAGGAAGCTTTTAAAGGAGCAGAGCCAACAGCTGTACATAATGCAAAACTGCCTTGCGATTTTAATCAAATAGGAAAAAAAGAAATTACACTAAACGATAAAACAAAAGAAAAATATGCAAGTTCTAACGAACTTACCATGAACGAAGCCATTAATGCCGTATTACTAAATAGACTTGCAAGTGATAAGAGAGTAAGCCTGTTTGGTGAAGATATTGAAGACCCTAAAGGGGATGTTTTTGGCGTAACAAAGGGATTAAGCACAGCATTTCCTAGCCAAGTGCAAAATGCACCTCTTGCAGAAGCTACAATTGCGGGTGTGAGTGTTGGAAAAGCTTTAGTAGGGGGAAAACCAGTTGGTTTTTTCCAATTTGCTGACTTTATGCCACCTGCAATGAACCAACTATTTTCGGAAGTTGGTAACATGTACTGGAGAACGAATGGAGCATGGCAGTGCCCAACTATATTTATGGTAAGCTGTGGGGCATACCGTCCAGGATTAGGACCATTTCATGCAAGTACACTAGAGCAAATGATACTCCAAATTCCAGGTATTGATGTGTTTATGCCATCTAATGCTACAGAGGCTGCAAAATTTTTAAATACTGCGTTTGAATCTAACAGGCCTACTGTTTTCTTTTATCCAAAAAATTGCTTGAATGCAAAAGCTCTTGCAACAAGCCTAGATTCAATTACTCACTGTGCAAACCCAGCAAAACTAGAAAAAGTAACAAGTGGAATTGACATTACCCTTGCAGGATGGGGAAATGCAATTGGGTTACTAACTTCAGCATCTGAAATAATAGAAAAGAGTGGAAAAAAAGCAGAAATTCTTAACCTTCCATCTCTATCTCCATGGGATATAGATGGAGTTGTAGAATCAGTAAGAAAAACAGGAAAACTTCTCGTTGTACAAGAAAATAACATAAGCTGTAGTTTTGCTTCTGAGGTTACCTCTACTGTAACAGAATATTTTTCAAAGAATGAAAGTCTAGAACAACCAATTGTAAGAAGACTTTCAAGGGGAGATACATTTGTACCTTTTCACTACGAAAACCAATTAGAAGTACTCCCATCAGTAACATCTGTTGTAGAAACAGCAGTAGAAATGATTGGTGGTAATATTGAATGGAAAGAAGCAGGAAGCACTAGCGATAGTGAAAATACAATTGTAAAAGCATCGGGAACAAGTCCATCAGATGAAATTGTAACTGTTGTAGAATGGCTTGTAAAAGTTGGTGATACCATTAATCAAGGTGATATTATTGCAAACATGGAAGCAAATAAAGCAGCTTTTGAGTTTGCAAGCCCTGTTTCAGGAAAAATAACAGAAATATTTGTTGAAGACGGTGACAGCGCAGACGTTGGAGAAAACCTCTTTAGCGTAGAAGGTGGCAACAACCAAGATAGCGCCACTCCAGTTACAAGAGAAATTGTTAAAGAAGCAATTATTACCTGGAAAAAAGCTATCGCTAAAACAGCAAGTTCAGACACGACAGAAAAAGCTGACATCGGTATTGCAGGTCTTACCCATGTAACAGGAGCTAACAAAGTTTTATCAACCGACTTGGATGCAAAATATGGTTGGGACAGCTCAGAAAAGAAAAATGGAATTAAAGAGCGATACTGGATAAAAGAAGGCGAAGATGCTGTTACACTTGGTTTTACTGCCGCAAAAAATCTTTTACAAAAATTAAAACTTTCAATAACTGATATAGATTCAATTATATGTGCAACAGGATCTCCTGTAAATATTAGTCCATCTAATGCATGTATGATTCTCAATAAACTTGCACAAGATGAAGAAAAAATGAGTACGGCAACAGCATTTGATTTTAGTGCAGCGTGTTCTGGCTATATTTACGGCTTGCAAATGGCTTGGGACTTTGTAAATGCAAAACCAAATGCAAGGGTACTCCTTATAACAGCAGAAGTTCTTACTCCTCAATTAGAAGAAGGAGAAATTGGAACAGCTCCTATTTTTTCCGATGCTGCAACAGCAAGTATTATTTGCTCATCAAAAAATGCTAAACTCGAAGCAATTATAGAGCGACCTCAAACATCAACCTTGGCAGAAGACGGCTCAATCTTAAAAATTCCTCGTGATGTAACGAACCCAATCTTTATGGATGGTCCTGCAGTATTCTTAGCTGCGGTTAGAGGAATGAGTGATAGCTTACGATTAACATGCGAAGAAAATAATATTTCATCAAACGATATAGATCTTGTGGTACCTCACCAAGCAAACCAACGAATCATTGATGCAGTTCGTAAAAAGATGAAAATTTCAGAGGAAAAGGTATACTCAAATATTGCAGAATATGGAAACACATCAAGTTGTACTATTCCTATTGCATTAGACCTTATTTTTAAAGGGGACGCAAAAGGTAATATCGCCCTTTGTGCTTTTGGCGCAGGCTTTACAATTGGATCTTGTTTATTAAGGCGGTAAGATTTTCATACAGAAGGGGATTAATGCGATAAGCCCCTTCTGAAATTTTGTCTTGTCAAAATGCCAAAATTTCAGTATATTTAAATCATATTGTGAAAAAAATTATTATATTTTTATTTATTTTATTTAGTAGCAGCATAACTCTCACGGCGCAATCCCAATTAAGTCCTGACAAGGAACTTTTAAAGGCAGCTAGCCTTGGAGAAAACATGAATGATAGCGAGTTTATGTACTATGCATTCTACGTATCTGGTGTTTCTCTAGACAATATTCCCTCATACTTACAAAAATATACATCTTTAGCACAAAATCTTCAACGTGACATTCTTTCTAATAATATTACTGGTAACTTTGAAATTGCCGAATATATTTTAACCTTTTTACATAATACTCAGTTTAAATCATATCAAGAAACTGTTACAAATCTCAATATGTTATTTGATAGGGGGATATACAATTGTGTTTCATCGAGTGTATTATTTTATGCACTTTCCATGCGCTACTCCTTACAAGTTGGCGGTGTGAAAACACATGATCATTCCTTTTGTACTATTACCTCAAATGGTAAAACAATTGATGTTGAAACAACAACCATTTACGGATTTAATCCTGGAGAAAAAAAAGAATTTGCAAATTCCTTTGGTCAGACTGGGTTTGTATACACACCCCCATCTAATTATTCAAACAGATCCGTTATTGGCAAACGTGATATGTTAGCCCTTATAATTCAAAATAATATTGTAGAACTACAAAAGCTACGTAAATTTAACCAAACAGTATTTCTCGCTGCAGATATTTACACGCTTGTACAAAATAATAATTCATACCAACTTTTGTTAACAGAATTTGGAAATTATACATCATATATGTCAATTACCAATCGTTTTGAAGAAGGCATTCAGTTTTTAACCCAAGCATATAGTATATATGGCAATACTCAGCATTTTGAAAAATTAGTAAGTTTATTATATTATAATGCGATGGTTACTCTCATAGGTAATGGCCAAGAAAAAACAATTCGTCAAAATCTTCCAGAGGCGCAACAATTAAGCAACAACCATTCATCTAATACCCTTATTACACAGGAAACGAGAATTGAAATGGCACAGCTATTAATGCAAGCAACTCTTATTTCCTTTGTTTACACAAATTCATACAATAATTCTATAACTGAAATAAAAACCTATTATTCGCAGAACTTAATAACTAAAAAAGTTCATAATGATTTACTTTTGAATGTATATTCTACGGAACTAAAAAGGCTCCTTGAAAACAAAGAATGGAAACAAGCTTTATCCACTGCCAGTCTAGCGATAGTTGACATGGATAATGACACTAGAGCAATCACTCAACAGAGAAACATTGAACACAATGTTGCAACATATTTTCATAACCAATTTGCCACCTACTTTAATGCAAAAAACTATAGCCAAGCAAAAAATATACTTAATGAAGGATTGAAATATCTACCTCAAAGCAAGATATTACTATCTGATATGCAAACACTAAATACAGTATATTAATTTAAGTATTTAAAACCTAAAAATATTTCTTGCTTTTTTCTATATATATGATACAATATATATAGGAGAAGTGAGACATGAAATATCAATATGACATCGCAATAATGGGGGCTGGTAGTGCAGGCCTGGTTGTTGCATCTAGTGCAGCATCAATGGGGGCACGAGTTTTATTAGTAGAAAGCCATAAGATGGGTGGAGACTGTCTAAATTATGGTTGTGTTCCAAGCAAAGCTTTTTTAAAGTCTGCCCATTTAGCTCAAAAAATAAAAAAGGCGCCTCAATATGGTTTAAAATCTGCAACGTGCAAACCTAGCATCACGGATGTTATGGGACGGGTAAAAAAAATAATTGCAGAAATCGCACCGCACGATTCAGTAGAACGATTTACAGGTCTAGGCGTTGATGTTAAACTCGGCAAGCCATACATTGTAAATAAAAATACTATTAAGGTTGGTGCAACATTATTTACAGCAAAAAAAATGGTAATTGCAACAGGGTCTCGGGCCGCAATTGTACCTATTAAAGGTTTAGATAAAATTAAATACCTCACAAATGAGACAATTTTTTCTATAAAAAAACAACCAAAACATCTTATAGTTCTAGGAGCAGGTCCAATTGGGCTTGAACTAGGACAAGGATTTGCACAACTTGGAAGTAAAGTTTCAGTTGTAGAGCGACAAAGCTCAATTTTTTCAAAGGATGACCCTGAGGTTTCTGATATAATGATTGGTGCTTTAAAAAAAGATGGTGTAGCCTTATATCTAAATACGGCTGTTGAAGAAGTATCTCAAAAAGGCGAAGTAATTACCGTAAAAGTAGTTGTCAATGGAAAAGCATCAAAAATTACTGGTGATGCATTATTATTATCCGTTGGACGTACTCCAAATACAGAGGGATTAGGCTTAGATGAATTAGGGATAAAGACAGACTCAAGAGGTTTTATTGTTGTAAATGATAAACTTCAAACAAATATTCCAAACATTTTTGCATGTGGTGATGTTAGAGGTAAGTTTCAATTTACGCATTCTGCAGGATATGAAGCTGGTGTAGCCGTAAAAAATGCTTTAGTTGCACCACTATTTAAGACAAGCTATCATAATATCTCATGGACAACCTACACCGTACCAGAAGTTGCCCATGTTGGTATGACTTTAGTTGATGCTCAAAAGAAAAAGGTATTAAAGTATCAGTACAAGCTTCCAATGGCTAGTAATGATAGATCTAAAACTGAAGATGACCGTGAAGGTTTTGTAAAAGTCCTCCTTGATCGAAAAAAGCGTATCATTGGCGCAACTGTAGTTGGTGAAAATGCAGGAAATTTACTCCCTACACTTTCGCTTATGGTTACAAATAAAATGAAACTTAGTGCTGCAATATCCATTATTTATCAATACCCAACCCAAGGTGAAATAGTAAAAATGCTCGCATTTGCAGATCTTAAAGAAGGCGCAAAAAAATGGCAAAAATCATTGCTAAGAGCAATTGTGAGAAGGTAGTACAAAGTGTTAGATACAGCAGCAAGAAAATATATCCAATCTGCAATGGATGGCATTGCAAAATATTCAGGATTAGTGTACCTTCATCCTAATTTAATTACAATTATAGCCTTAATTTTAGGCTTAGCCTGTGGTATTGCTATCAGCCAAAGTTTATGGCTGGTTGCCTTTATTCTCTTGTGGGTGTCTGGTATTTTTGATGTACTTGACGGTACTGTCGCTCGCATTACAAAAAAAAGTTCTAAATTTGGAGCCTATCTGGATTTAATATTTGATAGAATGGTAGAGGCAAGTGTTATTTTAGGATTTTACTTTCTAGAACCTCAGCATGCAATAACGTATTTATTTTTTTACATAGCAGTAATTTTTAATTTTTCTACATTCATGCTTGCAGGAAATCTGTTTGCAAATACGGGTGTTAAAAGTATGCATTACGATTTTGGTATTGCAGAAAGAACAGAAACATTTATATTTTTTACTCTTATGATTATTTTTCCCAACTATATTGTTATTATTCTTAATATATTTAATGCACTTACTTTTTTAACAGGAATAGCAAGAATGATAAGAATTGGTATTGCAGCAAAAGGCCAATAACCCCTTTTTTAATACGTTTAAAACTACTTGATGGAGGATTGTTTGTTTACTCGAGCAATCTTCCATCTGTTGAAATTGTTACTACTTGCCATGGAATCATTTTATTACTATTAAAAAGTGCCTCTTTTACTGCCTTTTCAATCCCACCACAACACGGAACTTCCATTCTAATAACTGTTACAGATTTCAATTTATTTTTACGTATTATTTCAGTTAATTTTTCGGTGTAGTTACCTTCATCCAGTTTTGGGCAGCCTATAAGTGTAATCCTATTTTTAATAAAGTCTTGATGAAAATTTGCATACGCAAAAGCAGTGCAATCTGCAGCTACTAATAAATTGGAATTTTCAAAATATGATGCTTCGGATGGTACAAGTTTTATTTGAACAGGCCACTGCATAAGCTCAGAGGCTAATTGACCGTTAGCAACATTTGTAGTACTTAAAGAACTTTTTCGCAGAGTCCCTTGTATAGTTTTTGACATTGAGCCTGGACAGCTAAATGATGTAATTTTTATATTCTTTTTTTCATTGTTTTTTACTTCAGCATCAGAAAATGTTATTGCATTAACAGGACATACTGGAAGACAATTTCCTATTCCGTCGCAGGAGCTTTCTCTCACAACCTTAGCCTTACCATCAATTATTTCTATTGCATTTTGCTTACATGTATTGGCACATATACCGCAACCAATACATTTTTCTACATTAATTTTTATTATCTTATTCGTCATACGTTATCCTTAACTTAGTTCTTAAATATACCAAAAAACGAATAAAAAGGCTACATTAATCTGTCTTTGGAAACAATACAATCATTTCAGTTCCTTGCTTTCCATTTGATGGAGGGCTCTTAGCATAAATACTTCCATCGAGTGCTGTTACAAGAGCTTTAGCTATAGCAAGCCCTAACCCAGAACCACTATCATGAAAAGTATTTTTATCTACGCCTCTTGTTCTAGCCACATCCGATCTGTAAAATCTATCAAAAACATGCTGCAAATCTTGTTCTTCTATTCCCGGCCCATTATCTATGACTGAAATCATAATTTTTTCGTGTAGATTATTTACAACTATTTTGATTTCTACTGTTTCGCTGCTATATTTAATTGAATTTGAAATAAAAATAATTAGAATTTGCCTGAACATCGCTTCATTTGTTGTAAGATCGAGTGTTTTGTCACAATCTACCAAAATAGATACGTTAGCCCATTCTTGTATTTCCAATAAAAGCAATTCTAAAAAACTAAACAGATTAATTACATTTTTTTCTATTTGCATAGCAGAATTTTCTATTTTTGATAATTGCAAGAGATTAGTGATAACGTGCCCAATGTGATTACTTTCTGAAATAATTACATCTATAG
>CAYJIS010000041.1:0-18401 GCA_964370315.1 uncultured Treponemataceae bacterium | reverse complement strand
GTTTGAATAGTTAAAGGAATTGCGATTAATACAATGTGTAAAGGATTACTTAAAATAACATCACCTTGTTGTGAAAAAATTATCACAAGTGTTAATAAAAGACCAATTATAGTAATGTTTCCAAACTTTGGAATAAAAGTATTGTTTAAATAATCTAAACCATGTTTTTTTATTACATAGCTTCTGGTTAAAATACCTAAGCTTAAAGGCACGACAACAAAAAGCACAACAGATAATATAAGTGTTGCCCAAGGAATCGTTACCCCTACTACCCCCAAAAGGAGAGCAACAATAGGGGTAAAAGCCACTAAAATTATAAGATCATTTGTTGCAACTTGTACAACGGTGTATGCGGGATTCCCCTTTGTTAAATGAGACCATACAAATACCATAGCTGTACAAGGAGCTGCCCCTAAGAGGACTGCACCCGAAAGGTAGTCTTGCGCGAGGTTTGCAGGAATGAGATTCTTAAAAATCACATAAAAGAAAAGCCAAGCAATACCGAACATAGTAAAGGGCTTAATAAGCCAGTTTGTAACCCATGTTACAAAAAGACCTTTTGGATTGCTTCCAACATTTTTTATTGATTGAAAATCAACCTTTAACATCATTGGATATATCATTAACCAAATGAGAATTGCAATTGGAATTGATACCTTTGCATATTCAAATTTAGCCAACGTTTCAGGAATAACCGGTAAAAAATTTCCGATTAACACACCTACTACCATACAAAGTAAGACCCATACGGTTAAATATCTTTCAAAAAAACTAATTCCAGTTTTATCCATTTTTTCCATTCTTTTCTCCAGTTATGTAATTTACAATTTACAATGTATAATTAACAATGAAATCTTATTAACAATAACTACATTATGCATTAATTAAATCTTTTGCAACATCAACGGTAATTAATTTACCAAATGAAACAACCTTACTATCAATTACGAATGCAGGAGTTTGCATTACACCAAATTTTGCAATTTCAGCCATATCCCCAATATTTAGAACTTCATCTTTAAGACCGAGTTCTTTTACCGCTTGTTTCACATTATTAAAAGTTTCTGAGCTTTTTTTGCAGCATGCACCAAGTACTATAAAACGAGCATTTTTAATATCACTAATTCCGCATTCACTTCCACAATCGCACTTTGCTTTAACTTCTTGTACAGGTTTAGGTGAACAACAGCTTGATTGCTTTGTTTCGCTTGAACAACAACTTGACTCTTTTTTCTTACCAAAATTAAATAAACCCATTAATAGACTCCTTAAAATTTAATACATCAATATTTTTTGATATAATAAATATACAATATTCTAGAATAATTGTTAATAGATAAAAATATTTTGATGTGTTTTAATTATGTAATCCTTGATTTAATAACTAAACTATGTTATATTGCTTCGCAAGGATATAATAAAATGAAAACTTTTTACTCGATTATATTGTTTAGTTTAATTACATGTACTGCATGTAATGGAATCTGGAATATTAACAACGAAGCAGATATTCAATTTAATTTTGATATCAGTTCAACTTATGAAGTAAGTATGGTTGAGCAAATTAATGGAAAAAGTTTAGACAATATTTATGCTACTATTTCAATTATAAATGCAAAAAATGATACTATAATAGCTACAAGAAAAGAAACATTTTCGGATGACCAAGATGAAATAACAACACAGTTTTCTAACCTCCCTCTTGTGGGAAAAGAAGTATATGCTTCATTAGACTTAGTTAATGGGGATTCTCGCTACAAGGGTGAATCAGATATAATAATTATTAAATCAGGTGTAAATAATTTACAGATTAATAACATAACCAGATATGAAGAAAGCATTGAATTTGAAGTTCAACTAGATTATTCATACGAATCTATTGTTGACATAAATACGTATAATGAAAATGACTTACCCATACTTTTACCAATTCCAATACGTGAAGGATTTTCATTTGATGGGTGGTTTGAATTCGAAAGTGTATCCGACAAGCGAATTTCAGATATTTCTAGCATTGTGCCCTCTCCTTACAAACTTTACGCCAAATGGATTCAGTTGGAAGAAAATGAGTATTCAATAACATATCACAATGCTGGTAATCATTCTAACCCAACAACTTATACAAGTGAAAAAAACACTTTTGGATTAACCAATGCCAATAAAGATGGATATATATTTGAGGGTTGGTATGATAATAGTGAATTCGAAGGTATAACCATAACAGAAGTAACAAAAGGTAGTACTGGAAATTTAGATTTCTATGCAAAGTGGACTTTGGTAAACTATAGTATAATATATCACTTAAATAATAGTTCAAATAATCCATCAAATCCTTCCTCATTCACAATAGAAAGTAATACAATAATTTTAAATGACCCTACCCGAGAGGGCTATACATTCGAAGGCTGGTATAATAACAGTTCTTATTCAAATGATAAATTTACGAAAATATCAAAAGGTAGTACTGGAGATTTAAGTTTGTATGCAAAGTGGACACCTACATCCTATAATATCATATACAACGTAAATAATGGAATAAACAGCGAAGATAATCCAAGTTCTTATACTATAGAAAGTGCTACAATCACCCTAAAAAACCCAACGAGAGATGGGTATACTTTTGACGGTTGGTATCTTACTAGCGATTATACTGGCAATAAAGTAACGAATATAGCAACTGGTAGTTTTGGAAACAAAGAATTGTATGCCAAATGGATATATTCTGATGTTGTTGCTATTTTAACATATGAAAAAGATGCATTTGGGGATCTACAAGTTACAGGAATGACCAATGCAGAAATCGCAACCAGCGTTATCATTCCTGATACCTATTATTATGATGGAGAAAATAGAAGTGTAACATCAATATATGATCGCGCATTTTATGATACAAATATACGTAGTGTAATAATTCCAAATTCTGTTACTGAAATTGGTGTGTCAGCATTTTATAGCTGTGATAATCTAACATCATTACAACTAGGCACAGGTGTTGCTCGTATTGGTTCTAGGGCTTTTCAAGCATGTACCTCATTAACTGAAGTTGTAATACTGACTTTAGAAATCGACTGGGCAACCACAATTGAAACATATGCATTTGAAGGATGTGTAAATTTACAAAGAGTTGATTTCGGTGAAAAAATAAATAATATTGGAGCATTTGCTTTTAAAAATTGCTCAACATTAACTGATGTTGGCAATATACCAAAAACACTTTCTTATATTGGTCAAGAAGCATTTATGAACGCATTAAATAGTAGTAGCTCTGTTTTTTATATTCCAAGTAGCGTTGAAGAAATTACGGTAGACGCATTTGATGATAGCGAAGCAACAATACTTATAGAAAAAGGAACAGATGAAAGTAAGTGGAGTGCAGACTGGAATAGGGGTCATAACGGGAGTGTCTCTTACATTGATACACTGCCCTACTAAAAAATATACAAAAGTACTTCATTTTTCACTTTTTTTGTTATAATTTTGTAAGATATGCTATAATAACTATATGTACATAAAACTCATAGATGGCACTTTTACTATTTGCAAAATTATTGATTTACAAGATGTACCCCTAAATGATGACTTTTGTTTTGTAGCAAAGACAGATGAAGAAATATCACTGGTATGCCGTACAGAACACGTTCCTTCAAGCACTATAGAGCGCGAAGACGGATGGAAGGCCTTGCGCATTCAAGGACAAATGGAGTTTTCTCTTGTAGGTGTATTAGCAAAAATAACAAAAACAATTGCCGAAGAAAATATTGGAGTCTTTGCCATTTCTACATTTAACACAGATTATATTTTAACAAAAGAACTCGACTTTGAAAAAGCCGTTTTAGCATTACAACAAAACGGCTATGTAATTGACTCTTAAAATCCCAAATAGAACATGTAAAATCCTATTGCTAAAATGGCACTTCCCATGACAATTTTTAGTACCTTTCCCCAGGTACTGAAAGCATCTTTGCTAGACAATTTTTGTACAAAACCTACAGAAGTACCTGCAAAAACACTTAAAGCACCATGACCTATCGAATACAATAGTAAGAGTACCACTCCCCAAACCAAACTTCCTTTTCCTGCAACAAGAGCTAAAAGAACAACCAGTACAGGAGTCGCACAAGCAGAAGAAAAAATTCCACCTAAAATACCCGCAAGAAAGGCACCTAAACTACCCTTCTTTTTATTTTTTGACATTAAAATGCTCGATGGAATAAACTCATATATTTCCCATGTTTGTAGTGCCATAAGTACCATTAATATTCCTAACACTATGTACCACCATTTTGCTGAGTTTCCGATTAAACTTCCTGCTAAGGATGCGACAACGCCAAGGGTAGTAAATGTAATTGCAGAGCCAAGGGCAAAAATTAACGAAAGTTTGAGTGCTTTTTTAGGTTCTGTGGAGGTGCCACCAACATACCCAATTACTAAAGGAATTGATGAAAGTGAACAAGGCGTAACAGATGTTAAAATTCCTGCTAACAAAGCAAGCAATGGGGCCAACCAAAAAGATGTTTCAATTGCCATACTAAGAGATTGCAACCATAAATCAATCATATATCTGCACCCATATCTTTAAGGATGGTAAGCATTTGATCTTCTGTTAAGCCACCTTGATGAGCTGTATAAACATGTACCTCTGTTTCCTGTTCCATAAATAACTGAAATCCTGGAATTGTGTTTGCTATTTCTTCACTAGGCATATAGGGTGTTCCATCTGCATTAATAAAAAGCTGCGTAGGAATTACCTGAATAGGTAGACCACGTGCTGCTTGTGGATTTTTCCACACATCTGCAAAATGTATAACTGCCTTTCCTTGTAAATCTGCATTTAACTTAACGAGGACTGGAGCCATCTCGACACAAGGGATACAATTATCTGCACCAAAGTCTATGATTGCAGGAAGTTTGTGTGATAAAATCAATTCCTCATTATATTCACCTATTTCTAGTGGTAGAGCTGTTTCAACAACTGCAGTCATTCCAAACTCACCATTTCTCACAATCCAAATACCACCAATTGCTAATACAATCAATATTGGTAATACGATTTTTAATATCTTTTTATTCATATAGTCCTCACTTATATTATGTATTGTTGAATAATATTAAAGAAATACCCAACAATAATAATGCCAACAAAACATATTACGATAAACATACCTAATAGTTTAGGTTTTACAGCCTTTCGTAACATAATCATTGAAGGCAAACTTAATGTAGTAACAGCCATTATAAATGCAAGTACGGTTCCAAGCTGTGCACCTTTTCCAAGCAACGCCTCAGCAATTGGGATTGTACCAAATACATCTGCATAAACAGGGATACCAATGATTGTAGCCAAAATTACTCCAAAAGGATTATCACTTCCCAAAATACCTTCTATAAAATTTTGAGGTATCCAGTTATGAATAAAGGCACCTATCGCTACACCTGCAAGAATATATGGAAATACTTTAGAAAAGGTTTGCCATGTTTGTTCTTTAGCATACTCTATCCTATCTTTCTTTGTAAGTTCTGGAGATTCTAAATCAACGGTTCCAGCTTGTAAAATATAGTCTTCAACGTATTTTTCCATTTTAAATTTATCAATTAAAGTTCCGCCTATAACTGCAACAATTAAACCTGTTATAACATATATAATTGCAACATTTCCCCCAAAAATACTCATTAAAAGCACTAAACTAGCAAGGTCCACCATAGGTGAGGAAATTAAAAATGAAAAGGTAACACCAATTGGAAGTTTAGCACTAGTAAACCCAATAAATAAGGGTATAGATGAACAAGAGCAAAAAGGCGTAATTGTTCCTAAAAGGGCCCCAACAATATTTGCACCTATACCTTTAAACTTTCCTAGAATTTTTTTACTGCGTTCTGGTGGAAAGTATGATTGAATATATGAAATACCAAAGATTAATGCACATAAAAGTACAATAATTTTTACAACATCATAAATAAAGAATTGAAGACTTCCTCCAATTCTTCCAGCAATATCAACACCAATTAAAGTTAATCCATGTCCAACTAAATCATTAAGCCATTTCATACCTAGAATTTGATTTTGAAAAAAATCCCAAACATTTTTTAGTAATTCCATTTTTCACCTCATTCATATCAATTTTTTTTGATATGTAAAATATACCGTATTTTTTATTAAATGTCAATACACATATCAAATATTTTTGATGTAAATATATATGACTAGACATATGTAAAAGGTTTCAGTATACTAAAAAATATAAGTGAGGAAAATATGATAAAAAAATTATTATTTAGTGTTACAGTTATTATAGCTACACTAATACTGTTTACTGGCTGTGTATCACCACAAGAATCTGAAACACGGGAACTTTTTGATACGATAATGTTCGATTTTAGTTCAGCAGAAACCGTAGATTTAGAAAGAAATACTACCTATGTTATATCTTTTGAAGCCCCTGACTTTCCTGATCCAGAAGTGGTAATATTTTATTCTACTGCTGAAACTATACGAGATTCAAATAATCATGAAAACCCTAAAATATTTTCACGTACACAAGCTGATATACTTGGAATGGCACTTGATTTAGAATCATATGTTTATGAAAATGTCGATTATACTCGACTTAAAGTTGGCGATGAACAAGAGGTTAAGATCAAATCAGCATTACCACCAGAGCAAGCAAAGATGTTGCTAGAAGAATCTAACTACATTATTAGCAGTAAGGATACTGAAAACTTAACTTTGCAACAAGATGGAAATAATTATGTATTTTCATATACAATGAAAAAGAAAGTATATTCGCGCTATCGCGATGATTATAACTTATTACTATTAACTATGGATATAGACCCTTCTGACACTAGGCTATTCACGATTGAGTCTATAAAGTTTACGTATATACTTGATGAAGATTATGTAATTAGAAAATCAATTCGAGAATCTGAATTAAAAGTAGTATCTGAGGGGTACACTCTTCCAGTAACTGTAAGAGCCGAAACTCAGTATAATAGCTACGGAAAACCAGTTAGAATAAATTTTCCTTCATTTAGTGGATATACCGATATTAATGAATAAGTTGGTTGATTAAATTAAAAAACTAACATTATTACTGTTTATAATATTGTTAGTTTTTTAGTTTTAAAAGTTATATTTAATAAACCCTTACTTTAGCATGAAGAACAATTTTGTTTTGCATCTTGACTAATTTTGGTTATTGCTGCCAATCGATTTATAGCGGCAACGCTACCTTCTTCATGTATGCTGTAATGACAGTACTTCCCATCATTTCTACATGTAACAATCCCCGCATCTTTTAATATTTTCATATGATATGATAAAGCCGATTGCGCTATATTGGTTTCTTCAGTGAGTACACACGCACACTTTTCTCCAGCTCGTAATAACTCAATGACTGCAAGTCTTTTTTCATCAGAGAAGGCTTTAAAAAGTAATGCATCATTACTATGTTTATTTACTGACATAGGTACCTCACATCAATATATTTTGATATTTTAAATATACTTGAGGACTTGGTCTTTGTCAATACTTCAGGTTTAGAAGCTAAAAACATTTTTTAATTAATATTCTTTAATATTTCAAAATATTCTAAATACTCATGAGCAAAGTATGAATTTTTTAAATAAACAAAACTAAACTCTCTCATATGTGAAAAGTTATTAATAGTAATTTCACATAGAGTCCCTGCTTCAAGTTCCTTTTTAACTGTCGCTTTATATAAAAAGGCTATACCTAAGCCAGACATAACCAAATCTTTGATGGCGCTAATATTTCCTATCTCAATGAGTTTAGAGAACTGATCTATCGTAAAGCTGTTCTCTAGTAAGATTTGCTCTAATATCATTCTTGTACCAGAACCTTTTTCTCTAGTAAACAGGCGGTACTTAAATAATGACATAAAGCTATTAGAGATTTCATTAACAATCGATGGCGAGCAAATAGCGGTAAAAGGTTCCAATGAAAAAACTTTAGAGTCATATCTATCTTTATTAAAGGACCCTTCAATTAATGCAAATCCAATTTCTCCATTTTCAAGTTTTTGCAAAAGTACTTTAGTATTATCAACTAACATACTAAGATGCATATCAGGATTTTTATTTATTAAAGAACGTATAATTGACGGCATCACGTATTCGCCAATTGAAAGAGTTGCCCCAAATGATAGATGCGTCGCTGAGTTTTCTTTTTTTTGTAATCTTGAGCAAAGCTTTTGAGAATCAACCTCAAGAGTGCTTAAGTAATTATACAGTACTAAGCCTTTATCAGTTATTTCAAATTTTCGCTTATTAAAGGTGATAAGTGAAAATCCATATTCATCTTCTAAATATTGAATATGTTGGGATACTGCTGGTTGAGTAATATATAAAGCTTCAGCAGCTTTAGTTAAACTTTTAAGCCTACAAACAATCAAAAATGTTTTATGTCTAAAATCAATCATAAGCACACCTTATATTTATATAATAAAATATAATTTGATATTATATTAATTATTTGGTATAGTCAAGTCATGAAAAATTTATTTGGAATTCTATTAACAGTTGTACTTGCAGTAATTGCGATACAAATCAGTAGTCTAATTCCATATCATTTAATCAGTGCAAGTGTTTTTGCATTATTAATCGGTATGGCTTTAAACCCCCTCATGCACTCTAAAGTATTTTTTAAACCTGGTATACAATTTGTATCAAAAAAGATATTGCGTGTTGCAATTATCTTAATGGGCTTAACATTAAGCTTTTCTCAAGTGCTTCTGGTAGGATCATTTTCATTATTTGTAATGGTCTTTACATTAATAACGGCCTTTGGAGGCGGATATCTTTTTGGTAAACTTTTTTGTATGAATTGGGAACTATCTAGTCTTATTAGTGCTGGTACGGGAATATGTGGCGGATCTGCAATTGCTGCGATTGCTCCTGTAATTCATGCAAAAGATAAAGATGTGGCGTACGCGATTTCTGCAACCTTTATATTTGATGTTTTGATGGTAATATTATTTCCAATTATGGGACGGTATTTTGGCATGTCTGACATAGGATTTGGACTATGGGCAGGAACAGCAGTAAATGACACATCGTCTGTAGTAGCAGCAGGCTATGCATTTTCTGATGCTGCAGGTGCATATTCTGTCATTGTTAAACTTACAAGAACTTTATCTATAATCCCTATTGTTTTAATCTTCTCAATTATAAAGCAGCGTCTAGATGCAAAAGAGCACAACTTGCAGGAAAACATGCATGAAAAAAAATCACGTGTACACATTGGTAGAATTTTCCCTTATTTCATATTGTTTTTTCTCGTTATGGTTGCTATAAAAAGCCTTGATGTAATTCCATTAATAATTACTCAAATAAATCCATCATTAGATAAAGTAATGCTTTCAGAAAAAATTTCTTTTTTTGCTTCTGAAGTATCAAAATTTTGTATGGTAATGGCCTTAGGAGCAATTGGGCTAAAAACCAACTTTAAAGAAGTTGCAACTTCAGGCTTTAAACCTATGCTTCATGGATTTATAATTTCAGCACTGGTAGTTGTTGTATCGTTTATTGTTCAAGGTTTTATGGGGCAATTATAATTATAGATATTTTACATTAAATGTATGAAACAAAAAGAGTTTTGGGTAAAACCTAAACTCTTTTTGTATATTGCCCTCATTTTATTATTTTTCCCAACTAAACGGTTCAAAGGTATCTTCTTTACTTTTCGATTTCCAGCTTTCCTTTTTAAGTTTAAAAATTACAAAAGGAATTAAAACACCAATGCAATTACCTATAACAAGAATTATAACCCAATTTATAGGACTACCAACTGATATTTGAGTTGGAGGAATAAATCCAAAGAAAAATGCAGTAACACAAGCTAAAAGTCCTATTCCGCCAACTAAAATCATTCCTACATTTCCTCCTGGAATTTTAAAATCTCTATTAACATCAGGTTCACATATTCGAAGTTTAATAAAAGATAGAAAAAGAAGCATATACATTATGAGATAAAGTGTAACACACATGGCACTTAAAATTTGATAAGCAGACTGTACTGATGGCAAGAGAACGAATAATACTGAAAGAATAGTTACTATTCCAGCTTGTATAAGAAGAATAGGAACCTGTACCCCCTTTGCATTTAGCTTTTGTAAAACAGGTGGTAAGTAACCAGCTTTTCCCACTGCAAGTAAACCTTTTGAAGGTCCTGCGATCCACGTTGAAACTTGTCCAAATACTCCAAATGCTAAACAAAGCGCAATTAAGCTTGATAGAAATTCTAGATTTATTAACTGTAATACATCGTAGTATGCAACAAGTAAGCTTTGTGTAAGGCTTATTTGATTATGCGGAATAATAATTCCAATTGCTAAAGTTCCAATAACAAAGATTACAACGGTTATAATTGATGCAAGAAAAATTGCCTTTGGATAGTTTTTTTTGGGGTTATTAATATCATTAACATGCACTGATGACATTTCCATACCAGCATAAAATAAAAAAATACTAACAGCTAAAGAAAGATTGCCAAACTCTGTGATATTTGGAAGCAAATCCTTTGCATTTAAGCTAATGTTAGATGGTTTTCCCATTGCCAAATAGACAATACCTAAGGCAATAATGATAATACCTGGTATTAATGTTCCAATAATTGCGCCCCACTTACTTATAGCCCCTGAAAACTTGACACCATAAAAATTTATAATTGTAGCTGTCCAATAAACAAATAATACTATAAAAAGTGTATAATACTTATTTTCTGCCAAAGTTGCTGCAAAAGCTTGATTTGGCTCAATAAATGCAAGAGAAACTGCAGCAAAAGTTAATGCAGTTGGAAACCAAATAGTATTTTGAAGCCATTGCAAAAAAATTGCTAAAAACCCCAAAAAGGGTCCAAATGCTTCGCCAACCCATCTAAAAACGCCTCCTTTCTGTTGCCACCCAGTTCCCATTTCTGCGGAAACTAATGCTACGGGAATCAAAAAAAACAATGCTGCAAAAACATAATAAAATACAGAAGATAAACCATATACAGCCTCAGATGGTAAACCGCGTAAACTGACAATTGCAGCGACATTAATCATTGCTAATGTAAAAACTCCAAGTGATTTTTTTTCAATTTTTTTTTTCATAAATTCTCCTTTAATTAAGTATGCTTAAAGCCTCCGGCTTCTTTTTCTGTAAGAGGTGTAGCAACTGTATGCTTTTCAAGATATTCTAATGCCCGATATATATCATCCAATAATAGACTAGCCATATCCCTTGTTAAGTTTTGTTTAACTAAAACTCGCTGTACAACAACATCAGTAATATTATTTGGCAAAGAGTACGCAGGTACAAGCCAACCTCTTGTTTGTAGCCTGTCTGCAAGATCAAATAACGAAAAACCTGCTTTGGCGGTATCTTTTAATCTCCAAACAACACCAGGAATGCCGCCTGTTCCATCATAAACAATATCAAAATATTTAATTCTTTTGATATGCATTGCAAGCCATTTTCCAGTTTCACTTGATGCTGTTTGTATTTTCTTGTATCCATCTAGCCCAAGACGAATAAGATTATAGTATTGTGCAACAACTTGTCCTCCTGGTCTTGAAAAGTTAAGAGCAAAGGTTGGCATATTTCCACCCAAATAGTTGACATTAAAAATGAGTTCTACGGGAAGGCAGCTTGCATCTCTCCAAATAATCCAACCAACCCCAACTGGAGCTAGACCAAACTTATGACCCGATGCGTTTATTGATTTTACACGGGAAACTCTAAAATCCCAAGCAATATTACATTGATCTTCGATAAATGGTGCTAAAAAAGCACCACTCGCTCCATCAACATGTATAGGTATATCAAATCCTTTATCTTGTTGTAAAACATCTAGTGCATTAGAAATATCTTGTACATCTTCATAATGAAGTGTCATGGTTAAACCATAAGTAACCACTACACCAATTGTATTTTCATCAGCGTAGTTTTCTATGTCGGAACCAGTCATAACATACTTATCTTTTTCGAGTGGAACCTCTCTTAGCTCTACATCCCAGTATTGAGCAAATTTATGCCAGCAAACTTGAACTGCACCACAAATTAAGTTCGGTTTTTCAAAAACTTTTCTTTCGGACTTTCGTTTAATTCTCCAGTTACGAAGCATTGCAAGACCCCCAAGCATTGCTGCTTCTGAAGAACCTGTTGTTGAAGTTCCCAAAGTTGAATCTGCATTTTGACAATTCCAAAGGTTTGCTAGCATATGAACACATCGCTCTTCAAGAGCAGCAGTTTGCGGATACTCACTTTTATCAATCATATTTTTTACAATGCACTCATCCATCAATTTGTGCACTTCATCTTCTTCCCAAGTTTGCACAAATGTCGCTAAATTCTGAGAAGCATTTCCGTCTAACATGAGTTCATTATGAATTAATTCATATGCATGGCGAGCATCCATTTCTTTTTCTGGTATTTTAAACTTTGGTAGAATTTTATGAGCATCAGGCGACCCATAAAGCTCATCTTTTTGATTAAAACTAATACTTTGTTTGTTATGTACCATATTACCTCCAATAATTTTTGTGCTCAATGTTTTATTTACAAATCAAACACATATACAATATTGTACAATTATATAATAAAAATACAAATTTTGCAAGCATATAATCAATTTTATACAAATGTTTTATTTTATTAATAATTCTATTTACTCCACGCTAGTTCATAATTAGTGTATTTGATTTATGATTACGGCACTAAAAATTCCGTCGTTTTAAATCAAAACACATTAATGAAATTTTATAATATTATGAGCGATGCTTAGGTTATTATTGTAGCTTTTTTCAAAATTTTCAATTATTTTAACAAATAATTATTGCAAAAAATTAATAGTAACTCTATAATATAAGGGTGTACATAGATAAAATACTTAAATTAAATATTATGTAACACTAGGAGACAAATATGAAAAAGATTCTTTTTGCAGTTTTGATGTTAAGCGTAATTATTACATTTATTGCTTGTTCAAAAACTAATGAAAGTTCAACGGGTGAATCAGATACATTAGTAGTATATTCACCAAACAGTGATGGATTACTCAATGCTACAGTACCTCTTTTTGAAGAAAAGTATGGTGTAGAAGTTGAAGTAATTAGTGCAGGAACAGGTGAGCTTTTCAAGAGAATTGAAGGCGAACAAAATGATCCTCAAGGCGATGTTATTTATGGTGGCTCTTTAGCGACATACATGTTGTATCCAAATTTATTTGAGCAATACACAAGTGCAAATGATAATAACATTATTGATATTTACCGCAATAAAGATGGTTATATCACACCTTACGTTCTTGATGGTTCAGTTTTAGTATTAAACAAATCTCTAACACAAGGCATGGATATTAAAGGTTATGCAGACCTACTAGATCCATCTTTAGAAGGGAAAATTGTAAGTGCTAATCCTGCTGCAAGTTCAAGTGCCTATGCTCACTTAACAAACATGCTATTAGCAATGGGTGGTTATGACAATCAAGCTGCATGGGATTATGTAAAAGAACTTTATAGTTTAGCAGTTACAATTGATTCAAGTAGTTCTGTTTGGAAAGGTGTTCGTGATGGTGAATATGCTATTGGATTGAGCTATGAAGACCCAAGTGCAAAACTAGTTCAAGATGGAGCTGATGTTGAAGTTGTATACATGGAAGAAGGTGCAGTATTCTTACCTGCTGGTAGTGCAATCATTAAAGGTGCAAAGAATATGAACAACGCAAAACTTTTTATTGACTTTATTACAAGCAAAGAAATTCAAGATAGTTTTGGTTTAACATTAACTAATAGACCTGTATATAAAGATGCACAAACAGCAGACTACATGGTACCATTTAATGAAATTACAATTCTTGAAGAAGATACTCCATATGTATCTAACAACAAAGACGATATTGTAAATAGATTTAAAGATATTTACGTAGATATTCAAGGTTAATACCATAAAAGAGCTTTAACAATTGTTAAAGCTCTTTTATATTTTTACAAGGAAATGAAATGAGCAAAGAAATAAATATAGTTGATGCAATAAAGAAATACGGTAATGTAACTATTATTGATAAACTCAATGTACAAATTAATAAAGGTGAGTTTTTTACTTTATTAGGCCCAAGTGGTTGTGGAAAAACAACACTTCTTAGAATGATAGCAGGCTTTAACACAATCGAAGGCGGAACATTTCATTTTGATGATTTACTCATTAACGATGTTGATGCAAACAAGCGAAATATTGGTATGGTTTTCCAAAATTATGCTATTTTCCCTCATTTAACTGTTAAAGAAAATGTCATGTTTGGTTTAAAAAATCGTAAACTAGACAAAAATACAATTGAAACAGAAGCCGATAAATTCTTACATCTAATGAAGATTTATGAATATAAAGATAGAATGCCAGAACGTTTAAGTGGAGGACAACAACAAAGAGTTGCACTAGCAAGGGCTCTAGCCATTAAGCCAGATGTCTTGCTAATGGATGAACCACTTTCAAACTTAGATGCAAAATTACGCATAGAAATGCGTCAAGCAATTAGAGATATACAAAAAGAAGTTGGAATCACAACTGTATATGTTACACATGATCAAGAAGAAGCTATGGCAATTAGTGATAGAATTGCGGTAATGAACAATGGTGAAATCCAACAAATTGATACACCACAAGCAATTTACCACAGACCTAATAATTTATTTGTTGCAAGTTTTATTGGAAGGACAAATATTTTAGATGCAACATTTGATAAAAATAATAAGAAAGTAAATATGCTAGACTATTCTTTTTCCTTTAACAAAAACTTAGACGAGGTTGTTAAAGTTTCTATTAGACCTGAAGAGTTTGTTTTTTCAAGCAGTGGTTTAAAAGGAAAAATCGTAGATAAAATTTTCTTAGGACTTAATACACACTTTATTGTAGAACTACAAGGAAATAATATTGTGGAAGTTATAAGTGAATCTCAATTAGATAGTCCATATAAAATACATGATACCGTATCATTAGATGTAAAAACTGAAAAAATAAATATTTTTACTGAAGATGGACTTACAAATTTGGTAGTATAATATGAAAAATAGTCCACTAAAAATTAAATCAAACATCTGGAATATGTCAACACTTGTAATTATACTGTTATACATTATTTTTATGATAATACCTTTGTTTTCACTTTTAAAACAAGCTGTATTTGATACAGAGACAAATACGTTTACATTAGAGTATTTTGTTACATTTTTTTCAAAACCGTATTATTTTAATACACTATTAAATTCATTTAAGGTTACCATATGCGTTACATTTTTAACAGCGCTACTTGGTACTCCTCTAGCCTATTTTTTTACTCGTTTTGAAATAAAAGGTAAACCGATACTTCGTATGCTAGTAATATTGTCGAGTATGTCGGCCCCCTTTATTGGAGCCTATTCTTGGATACTATTGCTTGGAAGAAATGGTTTAATAACAAACTTTGCAATGAATATTTTTGGGATCGAAATGCCAACTATTTATGGATTTGGCGGAATTGTATTAGTATTAACATTACAATTGTATCCACTAATGTTTCTTTATGTAAGCGGTGCTCTTTCAAATGTTGATAACTCACTACTCGAAGCTAGTGAAAATCTAGGTACATCTGGTGCAAAACGATTTATTAAAGTAATAGTGCCATTAATTCTACCTACAATTCTTGCAGGATCACTTCTTATTTTTATGAATAGTTTATCAGATTTTGGTACGCCAATGCTTATTGGAGAAGGCTACAGAACTTTCCCGGTTACAATTTTTAATGAGTTTATGAGTGAGCTTGGAGGAGATGATGGTTTTGCAGCTGCAATTGCATCAATAGCTGTAATTATTACTACTATAGTTTTTTTGACACAACGCTATATAGCTAATAAAAAATCATTTACTATGAACTCGATTAATAAAATTCGGCCCATAAAGCCAAAGAAA
Source organism: uncultured Treponemataceae bacterium (assembly GCA_964370315.1). GTDB lineage: Bacteria > Spirochaetota > Spirochaetia > Treponematales > Treponemataceae > CAYJFX01. The sequence goes on along the minus strand of CAYJIS010000041.1, from coordinate 2,459 downwards.
AGAATAACAAATATACTTGTTCATGCATATTCGTATTGTATCGTTGGTTTATCAATCCTTCCACAAACGTACTTGATATTTACCTCTTTTAAAAATACAAATGGAACAGTATTTGTTGAAGGATATGGCTTTGAGTCTTACGTACAAGCTTTTGATAAAGCAAGTAAGGCAATAACAAATACTATTCTTATTCCACTTATCTCACTTATTGTTATAGTGGTTATAGCAGTATTTATTGCATATTTAGTTGTTCGGCGAAAATCAAAAGTTACTGCAGTTATCGATTCTATATCAATGATACCATATATTATACCAGGCTCTGTACTTGGTATATCACTCATTATTGCGTTTTCTAAACCACCACTTATCCTTACAGGTAGTTTAGCAATTATGGTTATTGCACTTGTAATTAGACGTTTACCATATACAATTAGGAGTACTGTTGCAACATTGCAACAAATACCATTAACAGTTGAAGAAGCTGGCCTCTCACTTGGGGCTAGTAACTTAAAAACATTTGTTAAGGTTACTATTCCTATGATGGCACCTGGTATAATTAGTGGGGCAATATTGTCTTGGATTACAATGATTACAGAGCTATCAACTGCGATTTTACTCTACACTGGAAAAACAAGAACAATGACAATTGAAATATATACACAGGTTATTCGAGGCAATTATGGCATTGCTGCAGCTCTTAGTGCTATGTTAACCTGTATAACCGTTATTTCACTCTTAGTATTTTATAAAGTGAGTAAAGGAAAAGACATTGCTATTTAGCAGTAAATCTTTCTTAGTCTAAGAGGAATTATTTTATAATAATTCCTCTTCATGACTGTCCTTAGTAAGCTTTTTTACCCATCTTTTTTTTGATAAAAAATGTACTGCAAATGCTAGCTTTGCAAAGTCAGTTAATTTTGAAAGCCCAAAGATTAGCGGTGCAGAAGTATTTGTGTATTTTGTGAGAACTATTGCAATTGGTGCAAATAATAAAACACTAACAGGAACATCAACTATAACACCAAATACTGTATCGCCTCCAGAGCGAGCTACTGCAAATTGGGCATTGAGTAGAGCCCACAGAGGCATGAAAAATGCAACAACATATAATAGGTTTCTTGTAATATGGTGTGCGTCAATTGTTAAATTTCCATAAATATATGGAATGCTAAAGCTAGATACATACATAAACATCCCAATTACAATTCCTGCAATGACGGAGCCACTCATTAACCACTTTGCCCTTGATTGTGCTTCTTGCAAATGACCTGCACCCAACCTATTTCCAACAAGAACAGCAGTTGCAGTATGAACACCTGAAAAAACAAGATAAAAAATATTAGCAATGGCAAACCCTGCCGCCATACCAGCAACATTTTCTGCTCCACCTCTACTATTATAAAGCGCAGTAATAAACAATTCTGAACCAACCCAAGTAATTTCTGAAAAGAAAACAAGTGTGGATTTACGCAGTATTTCAACAAACATTTGTATATTGATTTTTAATATCCTTTTAACACCAACAAAAAACTCTGCCTTATAAAATCTTGCATACAACAAAAATAGCAGTGCTTCAATTGCACGTGCAATTACAGTCGCAAGCGCAGCCCCTTCTACCTCAAGCCTTGGAGCACCTAAATTTCCATAAATAAAAATCCAGTTTAAAAATGTATTAATACATGTTGCTACTACTGAAATGACAAGTGGTATAGTTGGCTTTCCCGTTTCTCTATACGATGTTCCAATCGCAAATGAAAAAGGCATAAATAAAGCCGTAAATGCTATAATTTTCATATAATCAGTACCATATGAAATTAGTATATTCTGTGCATCATTTCCTTGAGTCATAACTTTTAACAGTGGTGCTGGATTAAAAAACAAGATAGCCCAGTATATAATTCCAATAAAAATTGCAAATAATATTTTGAACCTATATGCTTGTCGCATTCCCCAAGAGTCTTGAGCTCCCTTATATTGTGCTAGGTATACTCCCCCTGCTATCATAATTGTGTTTAGTAGAACGATAAAAAGAAAATTAAATTGATTGGCCACATTTACTGAAGCCATCATTTCATCACCTAGTGCTGAAACCATAAAATTATCAACTAGAGAAACTAATGCCGTAATAAACTGTTGAAGCATAACGGGAAGTGCTATTGCTAATGCATTCTTATAAAACTTTTTATTCCCAAATAAAGGAATTTTGTTCATTATTCACTCCTGATGTTGCCTATTTTATATAAATTAACTACAAAAAGCAAGTGATAATAATGAGTCATTTAAGTGAATAGAAATGTTGTATTGACAAGCCTTAGATATATGATATAATTACTATAGGTTATTTAAAATAACGGAGGTAAATTAATGAAAAAATCAATGGTCTTTGTATTTATGTGTATGTTACTCCTAACACTTACTCCTACTTTAGCACATGCCCAGTATTCAACTGGAGATGCTGT
>CAYJIS010000040.1:0-18736 GCA_964370315.1 uncultured Treponemataceae bacterium | reverse complement strand
TCTAAAAATAATACCTTTCCACCAAATTGTTTCATATATTTTCCTCTTAAATGTCTTCTTCTGTCGCTATGCTTCCAACTATTGCAGTGGCTGCGGCGCTTGCAGGGCTCATAAGGTGAACTGCACCACCTTTACCCATCCGTCCGTTGAAGTTTCGGTTGGTTGTTGATGCACATACTTCCCCATTTGCCAAAACGCCATTACTCATACCAAGGCACGCACCGCATGTTGGGTTTGTTATACAAAAACCGGCATCCATAAAAATATCAATTAAACCTTCTTTTAATGCTTGTTTATAAATCGTAGGTGTAGCAGGAGAAAGGATTCCACGCACTCCTTCAGCTAACGTTTTTCCAGCTTTTAAGCCAATATTTAAAACGCGTGCGGCTTCACGTAGATCTTCAATTCTACCATTTGTGCAAGAGCCAATATATACTTGATCTATCTTTGTACCTTTCATTTCAATAATTGGCTTTACTTCATCTGGTTTCATACCATATGTCGCTACTGGGACTAACGTAGATACATCAATGTCATACGTTTTTTCATACTCTGCATCAATATCTGAAATCCATTTTGAATATTCTTTTAATGCATCATCTTTGCTTGAAAAATCGTCTTTAATAAATGGCCACAAATATTCTACCGTTGTCATGTCAGGATAACATACACCACTTGTTCCACCAGCTTCAATAGCCATATTACACATGGTCATACGTGCTTCCATGCTCATAGTATCTACTACAGGACCTACAAATTCCATTACACAATTTGTAGCTCCATTTACACCAATAAGTGAAATTATATGTAAAATAACGTCTTTAGCAAAAACGCCATTAGGGAGGATTCCTGTAAGATTGAACTTAATCGTTTTCGGCTCTTTAAACGAGCACACACCTTTTAGAATACCAACTTCAAGGTCGGTAGTACCAACGCCTGCTGCAAAGGCTCCAAATGCACCGTGAGTACAGGTGTGGCTGTCTCCCATAATTACGGTGTAACCCGGTCTTACAAAGCCTTTCTCAGGAAAAATTGCATGACATACACCGTTTTGCCCAATATCAAAAAAATCTTTAATACTGTTTCTTTTTGCCCAATCACGGAGCATTTTTCCTTGTTCGGCTGTTTTTGAATCCTTTGCTGGTGTTACGTGATCAATCACAGCCTTTATTTTTGTAGCATCAAAGACTCTATCCATGTCTTTTTCAATTAAATCAGCTATAGCTGTAGGGGTTGTAATTTCATGGCAAAATACCCTATCAAGTTTTAATACCCATGTATCATCATACGGTTTTTCTACCATATGTTTTTCAAATATTTTTTGAGCTAAGGTTTTCCCCATAATATCTCCAATATTATATATTCTCAATAACTTTAATTTTTAAGAATATTCAGTAATCTAAAATGCGATCTTTAAGATATAAATAATTCTTTTATAACATTTATATCATAAACTCATCAGATAGCTTTAGGAACTAACAAAGTTTTTAGAGCTATCTGTTTAATTATATTTAATTACTTTAATAATATTAAAAACATATCGATTTGTCAAGAGTTATTTTTCGTTAGCTCTCCAAATACCATCCTTAATAGAATCTCTATCAATTAATAATCCCATACACTTTTGAATATATTTTTCTGAAACTATGTCAGTTTTTTGAATGGTTTCAAACACGGAAACTGCTTCCGTTAATTTTCCCAAATAAAAAAGCTCTAAACCTTCTGAGAATGTCTTAAATTCTAGACTATTATTATCATATTCAATGCTTTGCATTGGCTCATAAACAAAAATTGCGTCTTTTTTTCCTACTACCATAACACGTGATAGTTCCCTGAATTGTAAAGCAGTGCCGCCTTCAATTGCCTGTTTCATGGTATTTTCTGAACACATAGTATATGTACCAAATTGTTTATTTAACCCTTCTAGTCTTGCACAAAGATTTACTGTATCACCAATCATGGTATAATCAAATCTGCTTTTAGACCCCATATTACCTACAACAGCTTCTCCAGTGTTTATGCCTATTCTCATTTTAATTGGTTTGCCTACTTTTTTTTCTAAATTAACATTAATTTCATGTAACTTTTTCTGACATGCAACTGCTGCTTCAATAGCTCTTTTAGCATGATCCTCTTGGTCTAACGGTGCATTCCAAAATGCAATTATAGCATCTCCCTCATATTTGTCTATTGTCCCACCTGAATCTAAAATTATATCACTCATAGCCGATAAATACTCATTTAAGAATTCTGTTAATTCTTGTGGATTCATTTTTTCTGAAATACTTGTAAATCCTTCAATATCAGAAAAGAATACACTTAATGTTCGTAGTTCACCACCTAAACTTACCTGTTCAGGATGAGCTATTAATTTTTCAATAACAGCTGGACTTAAATACTGTTTAAATACTGAATTAATATATCGCTTTTGTTTATATTCCGTATTATAACTTACTAATAAAGATGTAGTGAAAGAAAGAGTGAGTGAAAATAGTGGTGCAACGTATGGGATATGAAATCCATGTAGATATCCAAAAGCAACCGAAATTGTTAACAATAATGCCCCGAGTGGAATGCAAATAACTGATGCTTTAAAAGATTTCTGTTGAATAGCACAAGCAAACAATGCAGCAAAAAATATCATTAAAACTGCAGTATGACTTGGTACTGGTTTTATAAAATCATTCTGCAAAAGATTATCAAGAGCAGTAATATGTACTCCAGCTCCAGGATAACTAGTCGAAATCGGTGTTGCCCCAATATCAAATAAGCCAGGTGCATAAAAAGCAAAGAAAACAAAATCATCATTAAAATATTCTGGACTTAATAAAGGCTCCTCACCGTTTTGAATAGCTGCGTAACTCTCTAATACATCTCTAGCACTATAAGGAATATACGCATCAATGCTTTTTCTATACCTAAGCAGAATACCATCATAAGGGGTTCCAGGAATAGTAATACCATTATAACCAATATTAGTTGAATTTTTATTACTGTCATAATTTAATTCAATTCTTTCAGTTTCTCTACCAACAAGAGAAGCTAGGGCCAGACTTGGTACTATATTGTCAGAAAAAATATTAAAAAAAGTATACTTTCTTATCACACCATCTGAATCCATTGTACTAGAAATATTTCCAATAATAGCAGCTGACTGTCTTATAGATGGTATAGGAAAAAGTGCATCAGTGGATTCTTTTTTTGCTGATATTCCATTGGTTCTCATACCATAATAAAATAAACTTTCATTTGTATCCTCTGGCCAAGTATCAGTATTACCATATTGATCTGAGAAAAAGACCGTTTGCACTACTCTACCATATTCTTGCGATGCTTGTGCAAAATTTTCATCATCTGCCTCTCCATATACAGATGGCTCTGTATATAAAACGTCAAAGGTAACAGTATGAGCATCAGCTAAGTTAAAAAAGCGTACAATATCACCATATGCGCTTCTTGGCCACGGCCATGACCATCCAAGCTCTCTTTGAGCCCAGTCTAAACTGTCTTGATCAAGCACTACTACACTTATATCCTCAGATGGTTGTTTACTGTCAGCAAAAAATCTCACTCTAAAATCATACGACTTATTTTCTAAAAATACAAATACATCAGTAAAAGAGTATAAAACTAATGTAATTAAAAAAACAGTTACTGATAAAATAATAACTCTAATAATCTTTTTATTTACTATATTCATAAACTACCAATAAAGATTATAAAAACTGTTTTTGATATAAAAAACGTTTAGTTCGAGATTCATCAATTTGAACAATTTCAAAGTTATTTAATACTTTTTCTACACGTTTAATACGATTCTCTGGTTTTGGATGGGTATTAACAAACCCTCTTCTTTGCCCTTCACTCATTAGTTCCAATTGTGTTAACATGTCAACAATTGCTTGTGGAGAATAACCTGCCGTATATAATAAAGAAACTGCAAGCGCATCTGCATCATATTCATGGCTTTGTGAATAACCTGAGTTTACTAAAGTTTCTACTACTTCATCAACACCATCTTCAAAGACACTAGAAATCTCTTGAAGATTTTCATCTCCACTAACTATTAATCCTACTTGGGCACTTTCTGCTATTGCAGCAGTTGTTCTGCTCGTTTTAATTGCTTTTATACCATGTTGCAATTGTATATGTGCAATTTCATGAGCAATTACAGCAGCAAGAGCATCCTCTGAATTTGCTACATCTAATAAGCCTTTCGTTATAAGAATATGACCTCCAGAGGTAGCAAATGCATTAATTTCATCAGTATCAAGTACTTGTACAAAGTATCCTTTGTATAAGTAAGGCATTGGTGAGTTAATAACTATAGTTTGACAGATTTCATTTAAATAGTTAGTAAAACGATCGGTATCGTATGGCTCATAGCTTGTTAAAATTGTTGCAGCAACCGAACGACCAATATAATATTCTTGTTTTGGTTCAATTACTTCAGAGGCTGAAGCAATTGCCCCTATAGCATCTACAGTTGCATCGGTTATGTCAACAACATCTTCAAATGTTAATTCATCAAGTGTTATACAAGATGTAAGATTAAATAGTAAAACCGTAAAAAAACTTATAATAAAAAACTTTTTCATTGAGCATCACCATTCAACTTACCATTTGTAATAAAATTAAGTAAATCTGTATCAGATACGGAAACATTTTCAATATCATCAACTAAACTAAAATCAATGCTATTTTGTTCTTTATAGAAATCTTCTACTTCTTGGGAAAAGCCTTTTCCAGCTAATGCTAATTCATCTGCAGAAGTAGTTACCGTTTTATCATTTCGTTTTACAATTCTCTTAGAAGTTAAGCTCGTTTGGCTGACCCAACCCTTTATTGAAGGATTAGCTTTTAATTGAACTTCAGTCCATTTTCCTTTTTCACTAAGTACTATAACCTCATCTCCATAGGTTGCAGTTCCTACTTCTTTTGAAAAAAAGCCAGTTGAAGACTTAATTTCTATAGTTTCAACAGCGATATATTTTATATCTCCAACTTTAGCAAAAATACTAATTGTAATACATGATAATATACAAAACAAAATAATTTTTTTCAACTTCCACCATCCTAATATTAGTATTATACATCAAAAAAATATTTAATTCAATAATATCTAATCGTAGTTATTTAATCTTGTTTCTAACAAAGCTTGTAATCGACTACACTCCTCTTCGTTGAGACCAAGCTTTAAAGCTTCTTGTAGGCTTTGTAAAGACAATTCAAACAAGTTTAAATGATATAGGGAAAGAGCTTTTCTATAATGTACGTGTGCCTGATATGAATTAATTTCCAAAGATTTATCAAATGCTTTTAAGGCTTCTTCTTCATTATTTTGAACACTGTAAACTATACCAATGTAATAGTAAGCTCTAAAATTTTTGTTATCATATTTTGCACATAAAATAAAATCTTCTAGAGCTTTTATATAGTCATTTTGAGAAAAGTATGACATTCCACGATGCTTATGTATAACAGATAGTATAATATCATTCGGCTTAGGATCATAATTAATAATCTTTGTATAAATAGCATTTGCTTTTTCTAGATTACCTAGATTATGGGCAGACAATGCTTCTAATACCATGTCGTCTATAGTACCTTTAATAAAAGGAGATTCACTAGAAAAATTGTTTTGAGGAGAGAATGATTCTGACATAACTTTTCCGGCATCCAGTTTACTCATAGATAATACATCTGCTTGTTCATAAAAGTCATAACGTCGTTGATCTAACTCAGCATTTAATTTATTTTGATAGTCTCTAATTTCTTGGAAAATTATTTCAGCTAAGTTTAGAGTTGCATTCATAGAATACAACTTTCGCCGTAGTGGTAAATCAAAAGGCGAAAACTCGGCTTTATAAATAAGCTCATGTTCAACTTCTGCCCATGCATCTTGTAGTACAGTACGTATTTGTACTTCACACAATACTTCTTTGGGTAAAAGAAGTATTTCTTCTTTCGTACATTTTTCTTGAATTAATGCTTTTGGTACTTCGATTAAAACATGAATAGACTCATACCCAAACTCACTAAAATTTCTTTCTGCTCCCTTTTTTTCAATTTCAACTACTGAATACATTTTAGTTAACTGATTTTCAATAATTGAAACATCTTCTAAAAATGGACATATTACACGTAAGCCTAATAAATCATTTATCAGTGGGATTTCGGAAGTTGAACTATTTGAATTATTAATTTTTTTTAATTTACGATAATAACTTTCAAAGTTTTTGACACGTGCCTTATATGAAGGCATTGAAATTAATTTTAAATTAGATCTTAAATCTGTTTCGAGTGCAGATAAAAGCTTTGAAAAAATTGGGTCTAAGCGAGAATGTAATGCTTTAAGTATGTCCTTAGATTTTGTTATTGCATTCGTCTTCTTTGCCATATTTACAGTATAACACAGCTTTGAAAATATGGCAATAAAAAAACGCCCTCACTTGGAAGGCGTTTATAATTAGATATAAGAAGTTTTATTGAGCAGCATCTTCGTTGCCTGTTACAGCAGAACTAAATGCTTCTTCTCTTGCAAGATTACTTTCCTCAATGAAGCGAGTTACTTGAAGTGTACCAAATCGGCTTAATTCAAGTGCTTGTCTTCTGTCTTCTTGCTCAGTAATAATTCCCCATAGGTCTTCATCAAGAATGTCTCGTTCTGTTACAGCAACAGCACGATCATAAATAATGTCAACTTGTTTAAAGTATCCAATAAAATCTCCACCAGCGTGTGAACCATCTCTCGTTACTAATAGACCTTCAAACTTTACAAAAGGTAATCCGCGTGGATATACTGGGTATACTCTGATTTCTCTATCACGAATATCTGATACATAATCAGGGTTATTCCAAATAAGGTTTTTCCATCCATCGAAGTTTAATGTACCCATGTAGTATCTTCTTTCAACACCATCATTGTCTGATAGTAAAACATAAACTGCATGTGGATAGTTATTACCAAGAGTAGTTAATGAAATTGATTTAAGTGTTCCAACGTTTCCTAATACACCATAACCATGTGCATCATCAGCTAGTTTTCTAAATCTGAAGTTTCCTGCTTGTTCTGTACCAACTACAACTTGCCCGTTTTCATCTATGTCAGCCATAGGTTCAAATGCAGGTATTTCAAACGCAGGTTCGATTCTTGCATTAGCATTTACTGGAGCTGTAGGAAATAGAACTCTAACACCCATTACATTTAAACCTTGATAAGGTCCTGACACGTTAGGTGCAGCTTTAACTACTGAGTGTTTCATATTAGTTGTTGTTTGGGCTGAAGAGTTAAGAACAACTTCCCAATCTGGTAAGGCTAGTGATGCCCTCATAAGTGCTTTCTGATCATCATCAAATTTTGTAGCTGAAATCTCAGAAAAATCCATAGCTGTTCTAGAATGAACTGTTGGATTGCCATCTTCACCGGCTACGATATCCGGTTCAAGTGCTGCAAAGTCAATAATAGTTGCTTTTTCACCAAAGGCGAAGTTCCCTGCAACTAGAAGTAAGACTGCCAAGAAAAATAAATACTTTTTCATTCAAAACTCCTTTTTGTATTTAAAGTATATAATTTATAATACTAACACTTTATAGGTTACACTCTATATAACATTTTGTCAATGCTTTTTTGATAAAATTAGCACTTTTTTGTTACTTTTGTGCAACTAAATTGCCCATTATAAATACATCTATATTATCGACATATTTATAGTTTTTGAGCACATTTTTTTTCAATAATTCTACAGCAAATAGTGTTTTTGACGACTCATTTCCTTCAAAAAGTGCATTTTCATTTAAATTTATGTATAGAGTCCCATTTTCTCCTAAAAAACATGAAAGTGCCCTTGTTCCATTTGCAAACAAAGGTTTGTATCTATTTGAGATTGGACCTAGTAATAACTCATCAACAAAGAAATGTAATTCTCCCTGAACAGTATTCCTAGGTATATATCTTATTTCTGAGTGTAAGGTTTCTGAATCTAAAGATTCAAATAGGTATATTACTTTTGTACCTGGATTAAAGATAATATACAGCGCTAGAGAAACTAGCAGTAAACCAATACATACCAATACTAATTTTTTTTGTAATGAATTCATTTTAATTTGCATACGTGTACTTCACCATTATAAAAATATTTACTCATCTAACGAGTAGAGCCTGTGAAACCCCTAGATTGTTCAAAGTGCGTTACAAAGGCTGTAAGTCCATTATATATTCCAAGCATGGTTTTATGCAAGTACTCTTTGTCATATAAGAGTGCAGCTTCTTCTGCATTTGAAATAAAACCCAACTCTACTAATACGCTAGGCATTTTAGCATTTTTTACCACAAACCATTCTTCTTCTTTTATTCCTCTTGAAGGACTAAGCGTCCCTATTTGAGCATCGAGTCCATCCAAAATATACTTAGCGATTAATACGCTTTCAGTTGTAAACTCTTCTTCGAGCATAGAATTAATAATCGTTGCAACTTCTTCTTCTACATTTCCTGCTTGTGAATCGTCAATTAATGTTCGTCTATACCCTGGGCTTAAATACCAAACCTCATATCCAGTAGCCTGTTTATTAAGAGCTGAGTTAACATGAATTGATACATACAAAATTGCTTCATGTTCTTCTAGCTTTACATCATTTGCTATATCTGTTCGTTCTTCTAAGCTTAGAAATGTATCGTCATCTCTTGTTAGTAAAATCTTTTTATCTGAATACGTCCTAGACAGCTGCACATGCAATTCTTTAGCTACGTGAAGACAGATATCCTTTTCATACTGCGTTACTGTTTTACCACCAATTTCATGCGTACCCACAGCTCCAGGGTCTTTTCCTCCATGTCCAGCATCAATAATAATTGCACCAATTCGGAAATTTATTTCTGGTGGGAGTTCTTTAAAAAGCTCTTGTGCCGCTGTTAAAAAATCGGAATCTGCATATATGGTACCATTATAGTTTATAGGCATAGCAACTGCTTTAACTTTATTGTAATCAAAGATAATTAAAGGGTTGTTTGCTGAAAAATTTAAAAAATGTCCGTCTTTTTCGAGCATACCATTTGAGCTCATGCTATCCCAATAGAGGTTTGATTGTGTTTTTTCTGCTACTTCAGATAAACTTATGTATCCCTTTGGAACTTGAGCATACGTAACAAAAATGGAGAATATACATACAAGTAGACTTATTATTTTTTTCATATCCCACCTATAACAATATACTATCAAAAAACTATAAAAAATGAAAGAGGGCTCCCTGATAACTACCTCTAATTAGACTGTGTAAAACATGAGCATTTTTATCGCGTAAAGCTAAATGTTTATTTTCTTTTAATTTTTCATTTACAATGGCGACACACTCTTTGAGTGTTATTCCATTCCAATCTTTTTCATTTTCATATCCCTTTAAAAATAAGGGTAATTCAATCTTATTATTGTTATATATATCGTCATTATTGATAACTTCGTCAACATTTGCATATACTTTCATCGGTAATACAAACGCTGATGGAGGGAATTCAGTATGTAATGAATCATATAAAAAAGATTTTGTAACTTCATTATTTTTTGAAAGGTCTAAAAAAACATCTTTTATAGCTTTCTGAGCTATGCTTGCAGCCTCTTCTCTACTCTTTCCAACACAAATTACATTTCCAGCTTTTTGAACATTATTCACAGGAAATACAGCGTTATCACCTTTTTGCAATCTAGGAAAAATATCTTTTACATTTTCAATATTGTTGTTATACGTTAAGGAATCTATGCTTCCAGGCAGTGAAATCCATGCACGTTCAACACAATGCTTTTTACAGGGGTAATCATATACACCATTAAAACCACTTTCTGTATCTAAAAGCAATTTTCTGCCATCGTATAAAAGCTCAGGCGTTTTATTTAATGCAACTAATAAAGCTTGTGATGTTAGATTTAATCCTGATGCGTAAGGAAACGTCCATCCAGACATATAGCCGCCAGAAAGTCTCGCAGCAATTTCACCAACCATTACGCCTTTTTTTGTAAGTTTTATATCAGCCTTTGCTGCACCATGTGTTAAACCTAGCGCTTTAATTCCTTGTACAAAAACTTTAATGAGCTCAACATAATTATTATTATCAATATCAGTTGGCATTGAATGCCCCATTTCAATAAAGTAAGGAGGATAAAAAATATGCCTATCTGCAAAGCCGGTTATAGTAACTTGACTATCATATACCAATGCATCAATTGAAAATTCTGGGCCTTCCATATATTCTTCGATGATTACCCTACTCGTTTTTGAATAAAAAATTGCATCTTCAATTGCGCTTTCGATTTCATCAGATTCTCTTACAAGTCTGCATCCTCTAGCACCCATATTGTCGCAAGGTTTAATTACAACAGGATAACCAACTTTTGAAACAAAATTATGAATTTCGAGTTTGCTCGTTGCTTTTGTTAATTCCATGAAATTTGGTGATGGAACACCAGCTTTTTCAAAGCAGGACCTCATTAAAATTTTGTCGCTAGCATTTTTAGATGCTTGAACTGAGTGTGATGGTAAATTGCATGCGTTAGCAACACAAGAAACTGCATATGAAAAATCAGTGCCAGCAGTAAAGACTGCAGACAAGGGCTTTTTTCTGTGTATTTCGAGTGCGCGAGATACGATACTATCAGTATCTCGTAAATCAATATGCTCAAATATATCAGCTATAGATTTACACGCAGCATTATTGTTACCATCGAAAACAATTGTTTTATAACCTAGTTCTTTTGCAGTTTTTATAGCTGGCTCTTGCATTAATCCTGCACCGAGGATTAGTATGTAGTTCATGTTATATCCTTAATCTTAATACAGTACACTTCACAAGTATCGCCTAAAAAAAACACTTTAGCAAGTAGTTCTATAAAAAAAAGATGAAGTTTTTGTATAATTTTTGGATATCTTTGCCAATGGACTCCTGTTGATACAATTTTTTTAACTTTAAAGCCATACTTCTTTAATATTTTATGGCAACTCCTAGTATCCCAAATGCTAAAATGATCGTATGGACTTTGTGTAAAAAAAGCTTTTTCATTAACTCTACGTGAAATTCCTGATGCATTTGGTGTAGAAAAAGCAAAAACTCCACCCATCAACAGTAGTTCATTTACTCTTTTAAGTACGCTATCTAGATTTTGAAAATGTTCAATGACATACCACATAGTTATAGCTCTAAACATCCCTGATGCAGGAGCGTTTTTACCGAAAACATCATATACATTAAAATCAGGAAATTTTGCTACTTGTGCATTAATTGAAAGATTATTCTGTACGTATTTTACAGCATCTCGTGAAACATCAGTTCCATAGGGAATAAAATCAAACATTTGTGCTGCTTGTAGAAATGGCCCATATGCACATCCAATATCCAAAATTGTATCTTCAACATTTTGAAGTTTGTTTTTTAAAATATGTAGTATCCTGTTTATTCTTATACCACCGTTTAATTTTATTAACTCAAAATCTTCTAGATATGTTTTTCCGTATTGCTTTTTATACTCATCAAAAAAATAGTTTTTTGTATATTGTTTTTCTTCTTGTATACAAAAAGAAACATACAGCATACCACAACTTTTACACTTCTTAATTGTTTTAATTTCATCTCGTGAGATTACATTGTCAATGTTATTTTGATTATTACAAATAGGACAAGAATATTTTTTTGCCTGTGTAATACTTGAAATAAAGCTGCTATAGTTCTTAAATTTTAAGATAGAAGTTTGTGCTAAAGCATGCTTAAGCGTTTCAAGATGCTTCAAACTCATAATAGCATTTTGAAGGATTTCTTTTTTGCAGTCCGATTTTGTAATGCATTTACAGTCATATTTTTTTGCTAATTGTTTATGAATTTTCGATGTTGCTACTAAAAGCACTTTACATCCTGCGCTTATAGCTTCAAATGCCGTTAAACCATAATGCGTTATTACTAAATCATATTCATGAATATGTTCTCTTAAATTTTTAATAGCTTTTATATGTGTTGAAGTAACGGTCACTGTATCGTTTTTATAAATATCACTTAACAGCGCAAAAAGTGTTTCTGAAAAATGAGCAGGATCTTCGCCACCTATACTGATCAATATTTTTTTTATATCTTTACATGTGTTTTTTTTTGCATTATTTAGTTTAAGCAGTGTGGGAATACATGCATTTACGTTCTCTTTATTATTCAAAGAAGGAATGATATTTAGAGCATATTCAATTTTATTATTTATTGGACTTCCCTCATCAATGCTAATAATAGGTGCAATTCTACTAAGTGTATTATATACTGCTTTGCTCGTAATAAAATTATCAACTACCACATGACTAAACTCACCTGAACTGGGTTCATCATACAAAAGAGTATCAGTATTAAGGACTTTATCTTTTAAGGCTTTTGCAAGTAATATTTCATTTTCTTTTGATGGCGTATCATACACATACACACTTGCATTGATATTCTGTCTTTTTAGTTCCGCTACTAGCTCCAGCGTTCTATAGAGATGACCAGTACCACAACCCTTTTTTACAGCAGGTACTAATAGTACGTTTCTTTCATTTTCAATTTTATGCAGTGCATAAAAAATGTCTTTAGCTTTATATACGCCATCAACTCCTACATCACTTAGAATTGAGACAATTTTTTTAGCTAACCTATAATCATTTTCAGTGTCAACTGTAGTTCTAAAGCCCTCTGATTTTTTTGATTCTTCTGCCCATTTTTTTGGAGCTGGTAAGAATACGCAATTAAAGGTTTCTTGGTGATTGTAAAGTGCTGGCCCTACATGCTCCTTATCGTATTTGTCCTTTGTTAAGGTTCGAGCTTTAAGTAGAGCTTGTGCACTGATTATTTCTACCCCACTACCATGAGGTAAATTGAGATACGTAAAAAAATCGCATTTTTGTTTCTTAAATATTTTAATACTTTCATTTGCAGCTTCGTAAAACAAGAATGGATTATCGCCTGTTGCTCGAACTATAATATCAGCTTTTGTTTTCTCAGCAAGCAAACAATATCGCTCTAAAACATCCTCACTAGGACCTTTAAAACAGTTCCAGCCATATTTTTTTGCTATTTTATTAAGAGTTGCGTACGAATCTTCATCACAACAAAGCCAATATTCGTCAGCAGTAACTTTCTTTAAGCATTCAAGAGTCCATGCAATGAGTTCTTTTTTTTGTAATGGTAATAGTGCTTTTTTTTCCAATCGAGTTGATGAAAGGCGGCATTGTACTGCTACAATTGTCATGAACCACCTTCTACTCTATTAAATATCTGCCAATTTCGAATTAAAGATGATACATCAGTTTTAAATCTATAACGATTAGTGCGCACCCATTTTCTTGCATCATTAAATACTTTTAATGCTTCAATGGGTGAAGATGGGTGTGTATTTGCATATGAAAAATACTTAATTTTAGGTATATAAGCATAATCAGATTTAAATGTTGGAGCACAATTCTTTAAATAGAAACGCAGTTGAGTTGTATCTGCTGTTATATCTTCTAAAGGACTTTCGTCATCATAACGCATTTTAAATCCAGTAGACAATCGTATTTCTTCACCCCACAACCATGCACGCAAAGAAAAATCTAGGTTTTGCCAATATGGATTTGTAATTGTATAATCATACCCACCTAGCTGCATAAATTTTTGTCTATTATAAACGCCCATAAAATCAAATGGATACATTGTTTTTGACATATCTTTTACTACATTTGTGGGTGACACAACAAAAATAGACTTTTCAATACTTGGCACCATTTCTACTGGTAAAGATTGCAATCTAAGTGTTTGCAGCACAGGTGCAACACATAACAAATTAGATGTAATAATCTTTTCGAAAACGTACTCACTCAAAAAGTTTGCGTTAATATGAATATCATTCCAAATAACAAGAACGTGTTCATTTGTGCATTCAGACATACCTATATTAATCATATCTCCTATACTGAGATTTTCTAAAGGAATAATAAACTTTATCTGTGGATGTCTTTGAGAAAAATCTTCCAAATTATAACTTAAACTAGAGTTCTCGACCGAAATTATTTCACTAAATCCACATTTTAAAACATTGTCTATATTTTGTTGGCGGTAATGATTATTACGCCTATTAAGTAATATGACAGAGCACTGAAGTGTGACATTAGCATTTGTTGTAGTCTTTCCACCTAATACTGTTCTTTTTATTTGCCTTTCATTAAAAATTAAAGGTATAGTATTCATCACTATCTCCGCACTGCCCTATAAATTTACCTTCTAGTTGGTTAACAAGATTTAATTCTCCACGTTTCCAAATTATATCTAGGTCTTCAGTAAAAGCATTTCCCAATACCGCTTCTCTATTATCTTTATCAAATGCTGCGGCTTTACACCTAACTACAGCCCCATCAGATAAAACATTCATATCACGTTTAATATGCCAACATGCATATCGATTTATGGGAGATAAATCGGTTGGTCTTTCATCTGGTAGTATATTAGAAACATGGTCGTACTTTTGTATTATTAAATCAGATTTTGCAACTTTTGTCCACTTTCTAAAAAAACCTTCAAGGTGATCTTCATTACTATTCATCCTTACAAACTGCGGATAAACTGCATGTGGAAATGCAACTTGTAATAACTCAACTGAATGTTCAACTGAAATAAAATCATCTTCATTCGAACAAATTGGATGGATTGTTTTATATAGATTTGGTTCAATAGCATCAATTCGTATTATCCAATTAAGCGCTCTTTGATTTGTTGTCTTAATAGGATTTTTTTCAACACATTTTTTTAATTCATCAATCATATTTTGATTCAATTTACGTGCATCAGTTTCAACAACCAAACTAAGATTATCATATGATAAGACTTCTTTTGCAAAATCTAAAAAATTACTATGGTATAAAGGATCACTCAAAAAAGAAAGACTAATAACTGCATCGCCGCAAAAATCAGAAACACGTTTAACGAGGTTCTTAAATTCTTTAATATCCATTTCGCATTCTGAAAAATCGGGTTCATAAACTACTAATTTTTCTTTTGTATTTTTTATTTGTATATTAACAAAAGCTGGTACTGTTCTTTGAACGCTTGCAGTATTTTTTACAATTTCACATAATTCAAATACATTTTCAATTTTACTATCTGCTGCATCAAATAAATTCTTACATGATATAAAATTTCTTTTATTTGAACAATTAAGTTGAGCTCGTAAATATCTATAGTCATTATCTGACATATAGGATTCAATTTCAAATGAGTTTATATCAGTTTTGATTAATGAAAAAATTGAATCTCTTTGCAAACAATAATCTATTACATCTTTTTTTGTTTCAGCTAGTTGCAAAAGAATATTTATAGTATCAGCATGTATCACTTCTGGAGACAAACCATAAGGATAACCTTCCGCAAAGGAGTATTCTGCTTTATATTTATCATGATAGTCAATTACGTTAAGACTTAGAGTCTTATTTAGAAATGGACAATCTGCCCATGAAAATACTATACTACTTGCATTATGCTTTTTTATTAATGTATTAAACATCAATAACAAGGCATGTAATTCACTTATACTACTGTTAAGATCCTCTCTGTTGATTACTTCTACAGAAATAGTATCTCCTAGAGAATGAGCCCAATTATTACTACGATCAATTGCACTTTTATTATCAAAACAGCTTTCATGTGCATATCCACTTTTCGAAGGAATATATAAAACAACCAATTTTTTCATATTTTAAATATCGGATAAAACAACACCCATCTTAACGTGGCACATACCTCTATTTTGAAATCTCATACATCAACACACTTGACGCTTGTGCAACATTAAGACTTTCTATTCCCTCGTCCGTATGTAAGTTTCCTGGAATTTTAACTAATACATCACAGGCCTTTTTTATTACCTCATTTAAACCATGTTCCTCATTTCCTAGCACAAGCACACACGGAAGATCGTCAAGTTGTTTTTTTTTTAAAGTACTTTTAAAATTTTGTATGGTGTGCTCTGTTCTGACGTCTGTACCAATACTAGCAAACTTCCCTTTTAAATCACTCAATAGACGGTTTATAGATTCTGTTTTATAAATGTTTACAAAATCCATACCACCCTTTGCTATTCGATAGGTTGCTGTTGTAATAGTGCTCTGTGCATCATCACTAGATA
Source organism: uncultured Treponemataceae bacterium (assembly GCA_964370315.1). Classification (GTDB taxonomy): domain Bacteria; phylum Spirochaetota; class Spirochaetia; order Treponematales; family Treponemataceae; genus CAYJFX01. The sequence goes on along the minus strand of CAYJIS010000040.1, from coordinate 2,585 downwards.
ATATAATAGTATTAAAGCCAAAGAAAGCTGCGGACCGTACAATAGCTCCTAAATTATTGGCATTTGAAATACGATCTAAAATTAATAAATGCTTCTTCTCATGTGCTAAATTTTGTATAAGAGGAAAGGTGACCTCCTTTACAATGGGTTTTACTATCATTGCAACGACGCCCTCATGATGAGTAGAACCACAAAGTTTTTCTAGCTCGTAATTTTCTACCACATTATATGGCTTTTTACACTCTGCAAGTTCTTTACATAAAGTATAAAACTCACTTCGTCTGCTTTCTGTAAAATATAATCTTGTAATAAGATGTGAATTACGTCTGGAAATAGATCGAACTGACTCAAGACCACATACGGCAAGCTCATTAAACTGTTTATTTTTCATGCATAACCCTCTCATATTCTTCTTTAGTTAGCACAGCTCCGCTTATTTCTACGGTTGCAGCTGCAAACTTATTTGCTCTTTTTACTGTTTCTACTAAGCTATATCCTTTTTTTAATCCAGAGATAATTGAACCTATATGACAATCACCTGCACCTATAGTATCTACAACTTTCGCATTGCAGCCTGGCACAATGGTAGTAATACCATTCTCTAATACAAGAGCGCCTTCTTCTCCTAAAGTAACTATTAGAGAGTTCTTGGTAATAGTGTGAAGAAAGTAAGCTGCCTCCTCTATTGTTTTGCAACCTGTATATTCAAGGGCTTCAGAGTCATTTAAGTGTACTATTGGTTGTAAAGCTAATAATCTATCTAGTTTATTTTTTTCAATATAGTTTATTCTTGGCCCGACAGCAAAGTATATTGTAAACTCAGGTTTACTTTCAAGGTACTCTACAATTTCAATTCCTGTTTCATCTTCCACTTCAATACCGCAAATATAAACGGAGTCGACTGTTTCTGCATCTATACGGTTCATCCATTCTTTATTAAAAATGTATTCTGCACCATGATGTGAAAGAAATGTTCTCTCACCATCTTTTTCAACAAGACAATAGCAACATCCATTATCACAATTTTCAAGTTTTACAAAAGGGATTAATCCTTTTTTTAATAACTCTCGCTCAACAAACTCACCATAGATACCGCCACCGACAGGAGAACACAATGTATAAGGAATCTGCTCTAAATGCAGCATATTAGATGCATTATATGCGCAACCTCCTAAACTTTGTGTTTGAGTTACTATATTTACATCTTGTGTCTTTGTTGGAAGACTTGGAATCCCAATGATTATATCTACAACTGTTGAGCCAATGATAAGCGTTTGTTTCATAAATTAGCCGACACTCTTAATCACTACAGCCATATCTAAAACGCCAATTGCAAGATATTCATATTTTACCTTGTGCTTTTTTACAAACTCTTGAAAGGCTTTAAACTCATGTTCTTGCCAATTGGGATAATTTATGTATTCATCAAATACTATAACTGTTCCAGCTTTAATTCTTTTAGCAAGTAAATCTAATACTGTTTTTGTTGAAGAATAAAGATCACAATCGATATGTAAAAATGCTATATTACCCTTTGTCTCTTTTAAGAAAAGTGGGAGCGTTTCATTAAACCAGCCTTTTATCAGTTCTATGTTTTTTTCAACTTTTGGTAGCTTGCCATGTACATTAAAATGTCCTTTTGCTTCTTTTCCACCCCATGTTTCTGGCAAACCTTCAAATGAATCAAAACCATAGAATTTTTTTTCCGTATAAATTTTTGAGCAATAATTAATACTTTCACCTTGAAAAACACCAAACTCTAAAAAAAGCCCATCTTGAGAAATTGTATGTTCTAAACATTGCGCTAAGGCATATTTAAGAACTTTAAACCGATCATCAAGCATAAGTGCATTTGAAGCTTTTTTATAATAGTATTCAACGCTCTCTTTTGCAGCTCTTTCATAAATCATGGTTTTCATATTGTATGAGCGTATCGGAAATTGCTTGCGGAGTTCTTTAACTTCCTTTTCAAGGCGTTTTAATGTTTTAAGTGTATTTTCTTCAGTCATAATTACTCCTGTCTTAGGGAAATAACAGTACCTTCACAGTCCACTTCCCATCACCTCAACCCCACACAATTATTAATTGTGCATTATTAATTATTAATTTCCTTAGTCTTTATACGGTATTTCAATTTGCATTCTGTCACGTGTTAAAAAAGCATTAGGAAAAACACTTTGAGCTTCTTCTAATAAAGGTTTTAATTCTTTGTCTGTATATCGTGGACTATAATGTATTAATCCCATTTTATCTACCTGAGCATCAGATGCTACTGTAGCTGCCTGCAATGCAGTCATATGTTTTTTTTCCTTTGCTTGTTCCACAGCATCATGCGTAAACATACCCTCACAAATTAACAAATCTGAACCTTGTACTTCTTTTGCAATGGACGGTAAATATAGAGTATCGGTTACATAACTGAATTTTCTTCCACTTCGCTTAGAGCCAACTACCTGACTAGATTCAACAGTACTACCATCTATAGCAGTTACACTTTCTCCTTTTTGTAGTTTAGACCAAAGAGGTCCAACTGGAACCCCAAGCTTTTTTGCTTTGTCTGGATCAAACTCCCCAGGTCTATCTAA
>CAYJIS010000039.1:0-18736 GCA_964370315.1 uncultured Treponemataceae bacterium | reverse complement strand
ATGAACACCTGTTCATGTGTTTATTATATAAGAGAACCTTCGTTTTTGTCAAGAGAAATTTACAACATTACAACTTAAAGCCGCTCGTAATGCTTCCTACAGGGCAAGCATGCTTACAGTCACCGCACCGAACGCATTCTGCTGATGATATTTGCACCTTTCCGCATTGTGCCTTTTTACCTTCAAGAGCATCTACTTTTTTAATTTTTTTTATGGGGTCAATTTGCATATGACAAGCACTTTCGCATTTTCCGCACCGGGTGCAAGAATGGGAATCTACTTCCATCTTATAAAAACTCACACCATTAAAAAGTGCATAAAAGGCGCCTAAAGGGCAAATGTATTTACAAAAAGGGCGGTACAACATAATTGACCCAAACGTAATTATTCCAAGCAATGTCATTTTCCAATTAAACAAAAATCCTACCGCTTGTTGTAAACTTTCATTTTGACTCACCAGAGGAATACCACCTTGCAAGGATCCCACAGGACAAATCCATGTGCAAAAATAGGGGGAACCAATACCAAATTGGTTTACCGCAATTACAGGCAAAATCATAACAGGAATTAATAGCATAAGATATTTTACGTATCGTAACGGTGCATCAATTTTTTTAGGAATCTTTATTACCTTCGCTTTTTGAGATTCAGTTTTTAAGCGAAACAAAGGTATTTTATATAATAAGTCTTGAAAAAAACCAAAGGGACATAAAAATCCACAAACAAAGCGTGCAAATACAACCCCAAAGAAAACAAGCACCCCTGTAACATACAGGGTTATATCATGAGTGCGCCCACCAACTACTGCTTGATACGCACCAATGGGGCAAGAACCCAAGGCTCCAGGACATGAGTAACAATTTAAGCCCGGTACACAAACATATTTTGTTTTACCATTGTATATTCTAGCGGTAAAAAAGCCCACGATATACGAATTTGAAATAACTGCTACACAAAACTGAATGAGATATCTATAATTTTGCTCAATCCATCGTCTCATTTGTTTCCCCATATATTATTAATTGACTCTAGTTCTCTCAAATCAAAGCCCCCTGTTCTAGCCGCACAATTATTAATTTTTCATTATTAATTGTTAATTAACATCACCCTATACCAATACATTCTAAGCAAATAATGATTGCTTTTTGCAAAACGGTACGAGCTTCGCCACGCATTACTCCCATTATTATAAGGACTATGCTTAATGCCAATAGCAAAAACTGCAGCACGCGCTTTTGAAATTTTTGTGATTTTTTACGTATAAAAGTTGACATAATTAAACAGCCTCCATTGCCTTCTTATAGCAGATATACACGAAGCAAAAAATATGCCGTGGTGTATATTTCAATGCATACCGTTTTTTCATAAAAATTAGCTACATACTTATACATAATATATAAAAGCATGTAGCGTTATATGTTTAATAATACAAGAGAAAAAGATATAACGAATCTTATTGTGACACTTTTTCTAATGCGTTTTCAATTGCCAACAAATAAGTTTGGGCAGGATTTGAAGGCGGTGCTCCTACAATAGGTGTCCCAATGATATTTCCTTTTGAATCGACCATAACTGTAGTCGGAATTGCGTTTACAGTATTTAAAAACCCATTTAAAGTTTCATTCGCAAATAAAACATCAAACTCTGCATTAGAAGATGCAAGAATTTCGCGCGCAGCCTCAACGCCATCAGGAACATCGGTTAATACTGTAATCATATTTGCATTTTCAGGAAGCATATCTCTGTGTAGCTCTGCAAGGTCAGGCATTTCATTTATACAAGGCCCACACCATGTAGCCCATACATTAACCATAGTAATATCATAGTCTTCAAATATAGTTTGATTAACAGAATCACCGTCAAGCGTATCAACCTTAAAATCAGATAAGTTATAATTTACGCCGCTAGTAGCTTCACTTGCAGGGACTAATCCTGGAGGAGTGAACACAAAAATATTATCCTCAAAGCGTTTAAGATTCTGTGCTAAGTCCACAAAAAGATCTTCTTCTGCTTCATCTTTTAATATTAAATGCGAATAATCTACATTATAAGCATAGTAATATACAGCATAATCGCTTTTTGCAATTTCATCAACTTCTGCGTAGTTTTGTGATAATTCAGTAATTATCATCTCTTGATCTGCTTCTATATCAGCTCTAGCTATTGCACCTGCTTGAAAAACATACTTATTTACTTCTTCTCTAATTGCAATTTGCTCGGCTTCAGTACTTGTGTTAGGATCAAAGGCTGCAATTAAATCAAAAATACCTTCTGAATATACAATAAGAGCGGTAAGAGATGCTGATGCAGGATATATTTCCAACGTTCCCTTTTTTACCATATTAAGCATGGACTCAGGTAGAACAAAGCCAAACCCAAAGTCCGGACTATACACAACATCATCTCTTTCTTGTAAAAGGAGTGTTTCACCTCCAAGAGTTGTCATTTCATTTTCATTAAATTCAAAGTTATTTTTACTACATGATATGATGCTACATACCATTAAAGTTACTAGCAAACCTAATATAATTCGTTGTTTCATTTATTACCTCACTACGCCTATTATACTATTATATTCACATACTGTTCAAGGGGTAAAAAAAAGACCATCCACAAGGATGGCCTTAAAGTCAAGCTCTTAAACTATTCTGATTTAACTTCTTCACAAATATTAAGTTCAGTATCTTTATCAAAGAATTTACCTTTTTCCATAAGTGGAACAAAGTTAGCAATATCTCCAATTTGAAGTGTAACTTCTGGGTTTGTTCTTGAAATAACTGATTGATTTTTTGTACTCAAGTAAAGGTGTGTTTCTGCCCCTAACGGTTCAATAACTGATACCTTTAATTGCATATTATTTTTTGCTGCAGGAGAAGCAACAAATTCTAAATCTTCTGGTCGGATACCAAAATATACTTCTTTACCTACATAGTCTTTTAGTATTTTTGATTGTGCATCAGTTGGATACAATTTAAAAGATCCTTCATCCACAACAATTTTTCCACCTTCTTCACCTACTTTTACCGTTAGGAAATTCATTGGAGGAGATCCAATAAACCCAGCTACGAATTTATTAATTGGGTGATTGTATAAGTAAAGTGATGTACCAATTTGTTGTACTTTACCATCTTTCATAACAACAATTTTATCTGACATAGTCATAGCTTCGATTTGATCGTGTGTTACATAGATCATTGTTGCGTCCAAGCGGTGGTGAAGATCTGAGATTTCAGCACGCATTTGCACACGAAGCTTTGCATCAAGGTTAGATAATGGTTCATCAAAAAGGAATACTTTTGGATTACGAACAATTGCACGTCCAACAGCAACACGTTGTCTTTGACCACCTGAAAGAGCTTTAGGTTTTCTGTCAATTAATTTTTCAATATCAAGAATACGAGCAGCTTCGTTTACACGGCGCTCAATTTCTGCTTTATCTGTTTTTCGAATTTTTAATCCGAAAGCCATGTTATCATATACAGTCATGTGAGGATATAATGCGTAGTTTTGAAAAACCATTGCAATATTTCTGTCTTTAGGTGGAACATCATTCATTAGTTCCCCATCAATTAATAATTCACCTTCTGTTATATCCTCTAAACCCGCAACCATACGAAGTGTTGTAGATTTACCACATCCTGAAGGTCCAACAAATACAACGAATTCTTTGTCATCTATGTTGATATTTACATTATCAACAGCACGCACATTTCCGTCGTATACTTTTCCAATTCCTTTGAGTTCAACTTTTGCCATAGCCAAAAGCCTCCTTAATTTATTTTATAATAATATTGTAACCCATAAAACATAGCCTGTCAAATTTTTTGAATACCTTTTATTCAAAAATATTCCAAAAAAAGTGAATTTTACCTGTATTTTTCAAGTATTTTCTATAATTTACACTAAATTTTAGAACGTTAATCGATAAATTATATGTTTTCCTTGTAATCCCTTAAATGGTGTTTTATCTTTCTTCATTTTTACATTGTATTTTCTAAGAATATCTTGCATTCCATCAAATTCTAGCACATGTTCAGAAACTACAACTTCATTTGGATTAGAGACTCCTTGTATTCGAGCAGCAGTATTTACCGTATTCCCAAAGTAGTCAACCCTGTCATTAAGCGTAACAACGATTGTAGTTCCTGTGTGAACTCCCATTTTTACTTCAATTTTGCTATCCTCGTCCTTTCCTGCATAATACGCTTGTAAACGCTTTTGCGCTTCAAGAGAACATTCAAGGGCAATCCTTCTTGAAGAAAAAACACCCATAATTGCATCCCCAATAGTTTTTACAGGTACTCCTCCAAAATCGTCAATAACACTAAATAAAACACGGAAATGCTCTCTTACCAACTGGAACGCCCGTGCATCACCAAGTCGTGTATACATTTGAGTGGAACCTTTTACATCAGTAAACAAAATTGCAGAATGTTCAATTTCCAAGCTTTGATCTTCTAAAAGAACATCATCACCCATTAATTCTCTATATGCCTTATTTTGAAGAACTTCTACACCTCGAATCGTATAGTCATTTTTCCACATGAAATAACTATCTTCTGAAAGAATTTTCATAATGTTACCGATATACTCTTCATTAAATGATTTTGGAAGAGCACGCATTTGTGGATGCACATTAAAAAATACTTCGACCGTATTATCTAAAACATTGGTAAAATCAACCTTACACTTACCACAATAGTTTTCGTGAGTTGCTTCATGGATTTTAACGGTTTCAGTTGAAACGCCACCACAACTAGGACAATGGTACACCCAAGAAAGAGTGAATAAGCCCTCTTGTACCCCTCGAATAAACGCTTCAAGCATTACTGGTTTTGCAATATTTGCTTTTTCTGCTAATTTGTATACATTAACATGAAACAATAATTTATCGGGGGCTTGCTTAACAAAGTCTCTCAACTGGTTAAGTATTTTCTCTTGAACAACTGTTCTTGCTCTTTCAATTTCAACGTGAGTTTGTGCTACAGACATGAGGACCTCTTCTTTTATTTAGTAATCAGGAATTAATTTCAATTTTAATTCACTATATAAATTGTAACACACATATTTACACTTGGCAAGAAAAAAGATAACTGAATGCTATTCTTAAGCACAGTTTAATTTCACAAAAAGACAAATAAAATGGTTGTATTCTTGCAAAAAAAGATATATACTATAAATATGTTGGGCTTTGTAATTAAATAAGTTCAAAGCATATTATTTTTTTAATTAAGAGGTTTTTATGAAACATTTAAAGTATTCATTAATGGTTGTTCTTGTACTTGTTTTAGCTTTTTCGTTGTCTGCCCAAAGTGCACAACGTCTCGAGCCTGTTGATGTTCGCTCAACAGCTTTAGGAACCAGTTACTATACTGATACAGAAACATTTTATTCATTATTTAATAATCCAGCAGCGATTGCCTTTACAGGAGACATGGTACTATGGTTTCCAAATCTATCAGTAGTTACAGGTGGAGATGTATTCAAAAGCGTAGAGTTAGCAAACATGATTACAGAAGCTACTAGTGGCACACCTCCCACTGGAACACCAGAGGAACTACAAGAATACACAGCTCTTTATAATGATATTAATAATCTTATTGGAGATGATGGTTTTAACGCATCGGTAAAAATTGGCGGTCCGTTAACATTTGGATCAATAAACAATAACTTTGGCTGGGGTGTTTTTAATACAATTGATGTTTCAGCAAAACTTAATACTAACGGCGACTTAGTTAGCTTTGACTTACCTGAAAACCTCGAAGATCTTAATGACTTAATTAGCGGAGGAGTGCCTACGCTTCCTAATTTTGATACAGCAGCGTCACTTCCAATTGTAACGACTGTAGACTTTAATACCGACATCATGGTAGGATATGCAGTACCTTTTGATTTTGGTATTTTGGGCGATCTTTCTTTTGGTGTTTCAGCTAGAGGTATTACTCAACTTTCTATGGTATATAAAGATGACTTAAGTACCATATATCAAACTTTTGATAGCTTTGACGCACTTGGAATCCCAGCATCAGCAACATTGGGTCTTGGCTTAGACTTAGGTGTTCAATATGAGTTTCTTGACATGGTTAGTGTAGCCATCGTATGGCAAGATTTCTACTCACCAATTTGGACCAATAGTTTTGAAGGCCTCTCAGCCATTCTTGAAAAAGATGCTGCATCTGGATTCCAATACAGTGTTCTAAATCCTCAATTAGGTATTGGTGCAAGCGTAGACCTTGTCCCACTTGAAATCATAACTGGCGGCCTTATTTCACATGCTGCAGCGTATGCAAACTATGCTGACTTCTTACAATTTGTGCGTAATGCTCAAAGTGGAGAATTGTATCAAGATCCGTTACTTGATTTAGCAGTGGGAGCAGAAGTTGTTCTTATGGATATGGTTGCCCTTAGACTCGGGATGAACCAATTATTTATCTCTGGTGGAGTAGGTTTATACCTCGGCAATTTAAGACTTGATGCTTCTTTCCACAATGAAGAATTAGGGTATGCCGGAACCGACTGGAAACAATTTAACTTCGGATTATCTGTTACTTACTTAGATTAATAATATGATATAATAAAACGTATAAAAACTGCAGCACTCAGGTGTTGCAGTTTTTTTTATTTTTATAACTGCAAAAACTTTTTATAACTAAACTCTATAAGACTTGCGCCCAAAGGGGCCGTAATTAAAATAGCGATAACGGCAATTGTTAACATTGTATCCCCAGACGAAAGTCCCATCGCTAAAGGTATCCCCCCGATAGCAGCTTGCACAGTTGCTTTAGGAATATATGCAAACATACAAAACATTCTTTCTTTTCTTGTTAAGGAAGTTTTTAACACGCAAAGAAAAACTCCTAACATTCTAAATACCAAAACACTAAAAAGTAATAACACTGCATCTAAACTTGCATTCAGTGCGAATTGAATATTAACCGCTGCTCCAACCAAAACAAAAAGAATAATTTCAGCAAAAACCCATAGCTTAGAAAATTTTGTAGAAATTCTTTTGGCAACAAGACTATAGGTTGCTTTGATGGTAGTTCCCAGGCTCATTATTGCAATGAGTGATGAAAGAGAAAAAAAGTTTTTGATGCTGTCTTCAAAAGCAACAAGCAAAAAACCAGTAGATAGTACTACTAATACTTTTATACTATCTCTCATGTGATTCTTTTTAAATACACTACTCAGAATATATCCAATTAGTGCGCCTATAAAGATTCCTGATATAATTGATAGGGGTATGTTTACAAAACTCATCACAGAAGCGTCATTCCCTTGAACCATGCCAAGCAAAACCGTAAATAGGACTATTACAAAAACATCATCAACAGAAGCTCCGGCCAATATCATTTGTGGAATTGATTTCTTTGTTCCGTATCCTTCTTCAATTATTTTTATCATTTTTGGAACAATTACAGCAGGGGATACCGCTGCAACAATACTTCCCATTAGACCTGCTTCAAGAATACTGATGTTAAAAAAAAGTGGCCCTAATAGCATCATTGCACCTATTTCAAAAATTGCTGGCATAAAACACAGTAATATAGCAGGCCTTCCTACTTTTTTTAAATCTTGAATATTAAGCGTGAGTCCCGCGCGCGCTAAAATTATAATGAGTGCAATTTCACGTAAATCTAGAGAAATATGTAATAGTGCATCATCAATCCAATTAAGACCATAAGGACCAATGAGCATACCCGCAATGAGCATACCCAACAATGGAGGAAGATGTATTTTTTTGCAGATAAAACTAAAAAACAAGCCTATTAAAAGTACTATAGCAACACTAAATAACATTCTTTCTCCAATACTAAATAATTAGTTTCAATGGTTTTTACACTTTTATTTTTTCGCACGCGCCACAATGGGGTCGGTTACTCTTTTTCTAAAGAATGCAATAAAGGGACCCATTAAAAAGGCTGTCATTACAGTACCAATGCCAACAACAGCACTTAAAGCGAGGCCAATAATTACACAGATAATATCTGTAGCAATTCTGCAATAGTGAAATCGAGCTACCTTTTTATCAGCCATAATCAAAGAAATAGCGTCATAGGTAGAAACCCCAAGGTCTGCACTAATATAAAAAGAAGAGGCAAAGCATAACACAATAAAACCAAGAGAAAGCATGCCAATTCTTAAAACCATACTTGGATCTGGAAATAACACTTGAAGAGAGTTATAACTAAACTCAACTATGTACCCTACTAAAAAAAGGTTTAATATTGTACCTATGCCAATATAATGCTTTTTTAAAAAGAAGACTACAATTAATAATACTGCATTTATAATAATATACAATGTTCCAAAACTAAATGGAACAACATTATGCACTCCATTTGCAAAACACTGAAAAGGGTCTGTTCCAAACTGTGAGTGCTTAAATAAGCCAACCGACAAACCTGCAACAACTACTCCAAATAGAGTCATGCTAACACGAACCATTTTTTCTCTCATAATTCCCTCATTATATTGTATAATACTGTAATCAGAAAAACCTTGCAAGTAAAAAAAGTAAAAAAAACACAAGGTTTCTATTGACAGAAACAAACATATAGTATATGATACTATTAACAGAAACAAAAAAACACGTTTATTTAGGAGAAAAAAATGTTAAAAAGAAGTGTATTACTAGGAATAATTGCAATAAGTGTTATTCTAATTATGGGCTGTACTGAAGCACCACAAAAAACATCCGACTCAGAAATTACTGTTGGTATTGCAAAGATAGTACAACACGATGCCCTTGATGCAGTTGAGCAAGGAATTATCGATGTTGTAACTGAAGCAGGCTTTAATGCAACCTTCGATTTACAAAATGCAAATGGTGATGTAAATACTGCATCTCAAATTGCCAATATGTACAAAACGGCAAATGTAGATGTGGCAGTTGGCATTGCAACACCAGTTGCAATTGCACTAGCAAATACTTTAACTGATATTCCAGTTGTTTTTGGAACAGTTACAGACCCTATTGGAGCAGGCTTAGTTACTACATTAGAAAATGGAGAAAAAAATGTTACAGGCATGAGCGATGCTATTCCAACACCAGAGCATATACAGCTATTTGCTGAAATAGCAAATATCAAAACTTTAGGTTACATTTATTCAAGCAATGAAGCTAATTCAATTTCCTCCCTAGCAGCTGTAGAAGAAGGATGCCGTCTTGCTGGAATCGAACTTGTAGCACAATCAATAACAAACTCATCTGAAGTTCGCCAAGCAGCACAAACAATAATAAACAGAGTAGACGGTATCTATCTTTCAACCGACAATACTGTGTTTTCTGCATTACCTGCCCTCGTACAAGTATTTGAAACTGAAAAGAAACCTATTTTTTCGGCAGATGTAACAGGAGCCTTAAATGGTGGTTGCATGATTGCTTCAGGATTTAATTATTATAAAGCAGGTAGAGCGACAGGGGAAATGGTTGTAGAAATCTTAAACGGAAAAAACCCTTCCGAGATTCCTGTTCGATTTATGACAGAGCCATCAGATTCAGATTTACTTCTTGATTTAGATGCAGCAAAAAATGCAGGTATCACAATACCTCAAAGTTATATAGATCAAGCTAATTATATATTCGAAAATGGCCAACTAACTGAAAAGTAGCTTTTTTTCAAACCTCCTTTGCTCCGCTAATGCAGTTTGTATTAGCGGAGTTTTATGTCTATTCATAATTCTAATAATTTGGTAAAGTAAAGTATGTACAGTATTATAATTGAAGGTTTAATTTACGCCCTCATGGTTTTGGGCGTTTTTATTACGTTTAGAATTTTAAATTTTGCAGATATGACCGTAGATGGATCATTTCCACTAGGGGCCAGTGTCACAGCAAGCTTAATAATCATTGGGATAAATCCCGTCTTAGCAGTTATTATTGCCATAATAGCAGGTGCTTGTGCAGGCTTAATCACAGCAATCCTCCACACAAAATTAAAAATCCCTGGACTCTTAGCAGGTATCCTCACAATGACTATGCTCTATTCTGTGAATCTTCGTATAATGTCTAACAGAGCAAACATATCTCTTTTGCGCTCAAATACATTATTCACATTTATAATAGATAAGACATCACATATAATAAACTCAGATCTAGCAATAATTATTTTTCTTGCAATTATCGTCATTCTTGTAAAAATAGTATTAGATTTATTTTTTCATACAGATTTTGGGCTTACAATGGGGGCTCTTGGAGCAAACCCACAAATGATTACATCTCAGGGAATGAATGGTGAAGTTGTAAAAGGCGTAGGTATTTGTGTTGCAAACTCACTTAGCGCCTTAGCTGGAGCTATGGCTTGTATGTACCAAGGATTTGCAGATGTTGGATCGGGTACTGGGGTTGTTGTTTCAGGATTAGCATCGCTTATGGTAGGAGAGTTTGTTCTTCGCTCAAATAAAATTGCTCTTTTAACCTTTAGAGTAATCATTGGCTCTTTTATTTATCGCATGCTAATGTACTTTGCACGAAGCTATGGACATTTAATACATATGGGCCCAAATGACTTGAGACTTATAACAGGTCTGCTTATTATTATATGTTTAATTATTACACAAACCGATGCTCTCAAACGCTTTAAGTCCCTCATAGAAAATTCAACAAGGAGCGCAAAATGATTACACTCGAAAATATTCAAATGGTATTTTCGCCAGCAACACCTGATGAAAATATTGCGTTGAAAAATATAAACCTACACATTAAACAAGGGGACTTTATTACAGTTATTGGATCTAACGGTGCTGGAAAATCAACCTTGTATAATGTTATCGCAGGGACACATTCTGCTACCCAAGGGAAAATAACACTCACTAAGGACAATGAACCAAAAGATATAAGCAAGACTCCTGAGTACATTCGCTCTCGCTATATTGGTCGCATTTTTCAAAATCCTTTACTTGGCACTGCCGGAAAAATGACCCTCGAAGACAATATGACAATTTGTCACAAAAAGGGGAATAAAACGTTACGCATTAGTTTAAATAATAAAATGCGTGATTATTTTAAATCGAACCTAGAAGTTTTGGGTATGGGATTGGAAAACAGACTAAAAGATAATGTAGAACTTTTTTCTGGAGGTCAACGACAAGCTCTTACCCTTTTAATGGCAGTTATGTCAAAGCCCGACTTACTCCTATTAGATGAGCATACCGCAGCTCTTGACCCTACAAATGCAAATCTTGTTATGGAATTAACAAAAAAATTTGCATCTGATTATAATTTAACGGTTATGATGATTACTCACAACATGAACCATGCACTTGAATATGGGAACAGATTATTAATGATGGATGCAGGAGCAATCATACTTGATATACATGCAAAAGAAAAATCGCTTCTTACTATGGATGACATAATAAAACGATTTAAAGCAATAAAAAGTTCAGGCTTAACGAGCGACAAAATACTTTTAAACTAAAAATAATATCACCTCTAGCTTAAAATATTAAAAATATGCTATACTAAATTCAGGAGAGAGATGCATTTTAAGCAAAAAATGTAGATAACATAAAAATTACAGGAGAATTATGAATATTATACTAAGTGTATTGTATCGAACATTTCAAAAGGCAGTGTATTTTGTCTCTTTCTTTTTACCCTGGCGAGAGCCTCGGGTAATAACTCACGAAAAAGCATTACCAGAGCTAGCAAAAGAGTTAGTTCGCTTAAAAAAAACAAGGGTCTGCGTTATAACTGATACGGGAATAAAAGATGTTGGTTTATTACAACTACTCTTAAATGCCTTAGCCGAAAAAGAACTAGATTACTATGTATACGATAAAACAGTTCAAAACCCAACGGTTCAAAATGCGCAAGAAGCGGCAGCAATGTATATTATTAATGATTGTACCGCATTTATTGCAATAGGGGGTGGTTCTCCTATCGATTGTGCAAAAGTCGCAGCCGTGCTTGTAGCAAAAAAAGGTAAGCAAGTTCACGAGTTTAAGGGTATTTTGCGTGTCTTAAAAAAGATACCAATGCTCTTTGTTATTCCTACAACAGCAGGAACTGGTAGCGAAACTACACTTGCAGCCGTAATTTCTGATACTGAAACACATGAAAAATATGTAATAAAAGATCCAAGCATTATTCCTCATGTAGCGGTTTTAGCTCCCGAACTCACAATTGGATTACCACCTCATTTAACAGCACAAACAGGACTAGATGCTCTTGCCCATGCGATAGAAGCGTACATTGGCAGAAGTGGCACAGTATCAACAGAAAAGCAAGCGCTACAAGCTATTGAATTAATTTTTACAAATCTTCCGTTAGCTTTTAAAAACGGTGCAAATATAGAAGCAAGATCAAACATGCAAAAAGCTGCATATTTGGCAGGCTTAGCATTTACTAGAGCATACGTAGGTTATGTTCATGCAATTGGCCATACACTTGGTGCTGTATATGGGATTCCTCATGGACTCGCAATAGGAGTAACAACACCGCATGTTATTGTAGCCTACGGTGAAGATGCCAATGAAAAACTTGCAGAAATAGCTGACTACATAGGAATAGGAAAAGACATCACAAGTGAAACAGAAAAAGCTTTATGCTTTGTTGAAGCCGTAAAAAACCTAAATAAAAGCCTCAACATTCAAAATCATTTTGATCAAATCAAAAAAGAAGATATTGCAATGCTTGCAAAAATGGCATGTAAAGAAGGCAATCCTGAATACCCCGTTCCAAGGATTATTTTCAAACCTGAAATGGAACTCATAATTGACAAAATTCGAACTGGGAATAACTCCTAAAATACGCTCATAAAAAAACTGTCCATTTGGACAGTTTTTATTGTTTTATGCTAAAAGTCTTTTTTTACACAAGATTTAAAAGTATCGCCTCGGTCAAATTCATTTTTAAACATCCCAAAAGAGGTTGCCCCTGGCGAAAAAATTACAGGAAAACCAGTTTCTTGTTTTTCTAGAAAAACTTTAAAATCTACTAATAATTCAGAAACACTATTATAGGGTCCCTTATAATTAATGTCTACATTTTTTTCTTTTAAAAGACTTAGCAATTTATCGGTTCCAGTTCCTGCAAGCAAAAATAGCGATTTCAAACTATAACCTTTTACTTCTTTAAATCTATTTACCAATGGTAGAAAATCGAGTTCTTTATCAGTACCACCTGTTATAAGGTGTAATCCATTTGGAAATGAATCAATGGCTGCCACCACAGACTCAGGCACCGTTGCAGCAGAATCATTATAAAACTGATATTCGCATCTACCCTTTTTCCAAGTATGAAAATACTCTAACCTATGCCCAATTCCAGAGTACTTTTTTAGAATATCGATTATATCATCATCTTGTATCCCTATCAAACTCATAACACAAGCCGCATTCAATATATTTTCTTTATTATGATCCCCAGGAACTTTTAAGTTTTCAAGCCAGTCTTCATTTTCGTCTTCTCCATACAAAAGAGATTCAGGGATATCATCAGGATAGCGCACAACATTTGCCTTAGCTTCCTTTGCAAATATATCCCCCCAGCCGTCTTCATCACAAGAACATAAAAAAACATCTTTTTCATCTTGGTCGGCAAAAATAAGTTTTTTATCAGCAACATAGGGTTCCATCGCCCCATACCAATTTTGATGGTCGGGGACAATTTTTGTTATTATTGAAATAATCGGCTTAAGCAATTTTCGACCACGTAAGTCTGCCAATTGCCAACTCGATAATTCTAAAACCACTACTGGTGCCTTATCGCCAAGTGTTTCATCAATAAATGTAAGTGGACTCACAGTAATATTCCCACCAAGCAATGTTTTAATACCTGCTTCGTTCAATCCATAACTTATGGCACTCACTGTAGAAGATTTCCCTTTACTTCCTGTTACTGCAATAATTTTAGACTTTGTAAATTGTAAAAAAATTGAAATATCGCTTTCAATATGCTTTGCACAAGCCAAGAATTCATTCCCATCATACTTTACAATAGGATTTTTTATAACACAATCGGCATTTTTAAAGTCTTTAATATCGTGCTTGCCAAGTGTAAACGTTAGTCTACTTTTTTCTACAGATTCATCAAGTAAAAGAGAATTAACAGAACTTTGAAGCTCTTCTTCTGTTTTCATGTCAGTAACGGTAACAAAGGCACCATGCTTGAGAAAAAAGCGTACCGTTGCCTCTCCTCCTCCATGAAGTCCCAGCCCCATCACCGTAATGTTTTTTCCCTGGATATCTTTTAGAGACGTAAACAGTCTTTTTTCACCGTAGTTATGAGGAGCAGTTTGTTTTATTGTAGTGTTCATGAAATCCCTCACTTATCTTTTTGTTTTATAAATTGTATTTTAAATACTTGTTGTTAGTGACTGACGACTTTTAAAACGCTGAATACCCTGATCTAACAGTAGCTCAATAACATCTTTGTATGCTAACCCACCTGCTTCACACATTTTTGGAAACATGCTTATCGATGTGAATCCTGGCAAAGTATTTAGTTCATTAATAAAAATATCGCCTTTTTCTTTATCGATGAAAAAATCAACCCTCGAAAGACCTGAGCAATCTAAAGACTTATACGCTCTTATCGCTAATTCTTTTATCTGTTTCTCTTGTTCTTTGTCTAGTTTTGCAGGTATTATTAATGCTGCCCCATTGGGGTCAGTATACTTAGCTTCATAATCATAAAACTCATGCGTTGGAGCAATTTCTCCTAGCTCATAACCTCTTACACTGCGAATATTTTCCTTTCCATTTATCATATGTAATTCCGCTGTATTTCCTGTAACCGAACACTCAACTTCTCGTGCAGGTATAAAAGGCTCAATGAGAATTTTTTCATCCCATAAAAAAGCAGTTTCTACTGCCATTTTTAATTCTTCTAATGTTGTTGCCTTTGCAGTGCCAACAGAACTACCCGCACAACAGGGCTTTATAAAAAGTGGGAATCCCCAGTCTTTTACTGCCTTATTAAAAATAGTATGTAATTCTGAGTCTATTTTTTGTGACGAGCGTATACACACATAAGGAACAACAGGCAGCCCTACTTGCGACCACACTTGCTTTGCCTTTTCTTTATCCATAGCAACAGAACTTGCCATAACGCCACATCCACAATAAGGCAGATCGGCCATTTCTAAAAGTCCTTGTAAAAGGCCATCTTCACCGTAGGTGCCATGCAAAATAGGAAGAACAACATCTACTTCAATCGAGGTATCCTTGCAAAACAAGGCCTTTTTACTTCCGCCACCTGGCATTATAGAAATTAGATTCAAATCATTTTCTACAATTGTTAGACGAGAGTTTTCATCTTTCATTATTCTGTCAAGTTCTGATTTTTCTTGTATGTACCAAAGACCTTTTTTTGTAATACCAATTAAAATAATGGTATGTTTTTGTGTATCAATATTTCTAACTACCGAAGAAGCAGACACTAGAGAAACTTCGTGTTCTCCGCTCTTGCCTCCATATAATACTGCTATAATCATTTCTGTCCCCCAAAGCCCATTTCGTGTAGCGCTTTTTCTGCTTCTCCTATTTCATCATAGTCCATTACATAGTCTTTATAAATAATTGAGTTTTCGTGTGCCTTTCCTAAAAGTAGCACGAGGTCTCCCTTTTGAGCCATCGCAAATGCTTTTCTAATGGCGGCCTTTCTATCGGGAATTAAAAAGAGTTGTTCTTCCCTTTTAAGATTTTTACATCCCACTGCAATATCTTCTAAAAGTGTCATAGGCTCTTCACCTCTTGGATCTTCATCACTAAGAATAACAATATCGCTATATTTAGCGGCAATTTCACCTTGAATGGGACGTTTTTTTGTATCACGCTCACCGCCTGAGCCAAAAATACTAATTATCTTTCCCTTAACTCTATTACGAAGCGGTGGAAAAATGGTGGTAAAAGAAGACGGCGTATGTGCATAGTCTACTAATACTTCAAAATCTTGCCCTTTTTCGACCGCAGTCATCCTGCCCCGTACTGGAACTAATTGCGGTGCAAGTTCTATCAGATTTTCTATTGGTTGTTCGGTAAGTTTTGCAACTAAAAGCATTGCGGCAAGAGTGTTATCGGCATTAAAGGTTCCTGGAAGATTTATCCTTGTTTCCATCTTTTTGCCATCAGTGCAAACATCGAATGTAACACCTTTTTCATTACCTACTATATTCTCTATTGTATATATCCCAGCAAAAGCATCCTTGTCATTATCTGTGTTAATAGTACTCGATGTAAAGCCTGCTACCTCGTGACCCTTAGCACATTCTGCAAAATAAGACGCTGCAGGGTCTGCAAGATTTACAGCACCCATCGTTGGAACAACAACTTCTTTCCCACTGATTACTTTTTTATGATTATGTAAAGTGAGATTTCTAAAAAGATTTGCTTTGTCGCTTTTGTATTGTTCGTATGTCCCATGAAATTCTAAGTGCTCGTGAGTTACATTCATCATTGCAACACCATCAAATAAAATATCAGCTAACCGACTTGTCTTAAAGGAGAGTCCATGAGAAGACGACTCAATTACCGCATACTCACATCCGTTTTCGAGCATTTGATGCAGTTTTTCTTGGATTATTGGAGCTTCTGGCGTTGTTTGATGTTCAGGATTATTAATAGCTTCATCACCAAGTGAATATTGCACCGTTGAAATAAAACCTGCTTTTTTTCCTAATAGTTGCAAAAACTGCCATATTAAAAAGATTGTGGTGCTTTTTCCTTCTGTTCCCGTTACGCCAAAAGTAATGAGTTTTTTAGAAGGGTAATCATAAAAGCTTGCAGCAATGGGAGACATACTGGCCCTTGCATCTGGCACAGGTATAAGTGAAACAGCTTTTTCCTTTGCATAATCGATTGTCTCTTTTGGCAAGTCACCTTCATACACAACGGCACTTGCATTATTTTCAATTGCCTTTACTACATAATCATTCCCATGTACATGCACCCCAGGAAGAGCAAAAAACAGCGCATCTTTTTTTACATCGCGAGAATCAAATACTAATGAGGATATTAAAACATCAGAGCCATCAAAAGAAAGCCCTTTCGGCAAGATTTGAGATAATTTTTTTGTCATGATTTATTTTACTATTAATTGCACTATTTTTCAAGTGTTACTATAGAACACCCTTTTTCATTTTTTTGATACAAATACCAGTGCAAAAAAGGTTTCGTTCCCCTTTACTTGAACCTCGACAATAACTATTTCACCCGAATCCGTGACGGCTTTTACGTCCAGTATTATTTCGCTTTCGCTATAGTGCTCCTTTAAGCTGAATGTGTTCTTTACACTAACGCGCGCAAACTCTTTTAGGTTTTTATTGCGCATTACGGAGTTTATAAAACTTAAAAGCAAGTCCTCGTTTACGTCATTGCTTAAGCGACACCCGTGTCATCCTGAGCAAAGTCGAAGGATCTTAGCTGCAAGAATTGCGCAGATTTTTACCTTGAGAAACGAGGGACATGGCTTGCCATGTCCGAATCGTTGAGGAAAGCCGCAGTGTCCGACGAGTCAGGCGGACACTATGGAAACTGGTTTTAATTTGTTACTTCAATGTGTACGTATTTACCGTTGGTAAATGTTGTTGTATTTGTTTCATTGGTGGTTACATTGCTTTCGCTTTCTCCTGCTTGCATTACCGCATATTGGCTACCACTTGCCAATGTGGGTGCTCTTGAAAAGCCGGTAGAAGAAACACTTGTAGCAGTAATTGTACCTTTAGTTAGGCTACTATATTGTAAGGAAATAGCATCACCATTACTTGCACTTGCAATAATTTCGCCC
This sequence comes from uncultured Treponemataceae bacterium, assembly GCA_964370315.1. Classification (GTDB taxonomy): domain Bacteria; phylum Spirochaetota; class Spirochaetia; order Treponematales; family Treponemataceae; genus CAYJFX01. The sequence goes on along the minus strand of CAYJIS010000039.1, from coordinate 1,002 downwards.
CCTGTCATAGTGAAGAATTGATATAAACTTAAAGCTACACTACTTCCCGTACCTGTCGCCCTAAGAACTGCCGAATCAGACATTGCAAGTCTGTTTGCAAGTATAAGATCGCTACTAGTATTGCCCGTTACTTCAAGTACTGCATTATTTGATAAGGTCATTTCATTTACAAATACACCGTTCCAAGAACTCGCATTATTTATGGTAAGGGTACCACTATCCATACTAAAATTCCCTACACCATTAGTGGCTAAGTAAATACCTGCATAACTAGGATTATTTTGTCCATCAAAGGTAAGACTTCCGCTTCCGGTAATGGTAAGATGTCCACCGGTTCCTCCTACATAAATACCATCACCACCTGACATGGTGTTTTCTCCCACAAGGTTTATGGTTACGGTATTTGCCGTTACTATATCAATAAGAGCATCATTGCTAGTAGATGGCGTTGTTAACTTTGCACCATCTAAGGTAAGTGTTTGTGTCTCAGAGTCAAAGCTCACTGTGTTATTACCAAGTACATTATCTTTATTTGCTTCGGTTATTTCTACGTTATTTACTACGATGGTTGCAGGAATGAGCGAAAAATGTGCTTCTATGGTTACGTCGTTTGCAGGCATAGTAAAGGTAGTAACGGGTGCATTTGCATCTTCAAAACTACCACCATTTCTAGTTGTCCAATGCGTAAACTCATAGCCTGCCCGCCCAACCGACGTAATAGCTACCCTTTCTCCTACCGCGTGAGTACTTTGCCTGCTTCCAGAAATGGCAAGGTCTATTTGTGTTAGCGTGTACTCTTGTACGTTTTCACCACCACCACCGTTTCCACTACTACTGCCGCCGCTTCCGCTGTCATTAGGTTGTGGACAGCCAATTACTAAGCCAAGCACTAAGGCTAGGCTAACTAATAAAAATACTTTTTTCATTTTTTTCTCCTTTTCTTTTAATTTGATAACTATTATAACGAAGTGAATTTATTTTGTATATGTGCAAAACGGCACA
>CAYJIS010000038.1:0-19443 GCA_964370315.1 uncultured Treponemataceae bacterium | reverse complement strand
CAATACATTTTATTTTAATTTTTTGATATACTATTTCTAAAGGAAATTTTATGGCAGAAAATAGAGCATACACAATGAAGTTTAATGAAACATATCCTTTATATGTAAATAAAGCAAAAAGAAAAGGACGCACACAAGAAGAAGTAAACGAAATACTTTGCTGGCTAACAGGCTATACACAAGAATCCCTACAAAAAAAAATAAAGGAAGTAATTTCAATGGAAGCTTTTTTTAAAAAGGCCCCTTCCCCTAATCCAAACAGAAGCCTTATAACAGGCTCTATTTGCGGTGTAAAAATTGCAGAAATTGAAGATCCTATTATGAAAGAAATTCGCTACCTTGATAAGCTTGTTGATGAACTTGCAAAGGGTAAGGCAATGGAAAAAATCTTGCGAAAATAAAAGAAGTGGGTTAAAATCTTAAAATAAAATTAAAAGTGCAGTGCACGCAATTATAAACCTTTACTAAAAAAGGTAAGCAAGAAAACAAAAAAAACGAGGTAATAAATGAAACAAATTGAGGCAATTTTTTTTGATGTAGATGGTACACTTCTCAGCTTCAACACAGGAAAAATACCAGATAGTGCAATAAAATCTCTGCAATTATTAAAAGAAAAAGGCATAAAAATATTCATTGCAACAGGTAGGGCAAAAGCAGAAATGGATATTGTAAATGGCCTTTATTTTGATGGTTACATAACTTTAAACGGCCAGTATTGCTATGATAAGGAAAACATAAAAATATTTGAAAATGCATTACATAAAGATGATATACAAAAACTTATCTTATATTCCACAGAGAATGATATACCATGTTATTTTGTAGAAGAAAACAATGCGTACTATAATATGAGAAACAGCCTTGTAGATGAAGTAGAAAAAATGATTCGACTTGAAACTCAACCTATTGGTAACACAGAGAGTGCCTTAACAAATAGTATTTATCAGGTTTCTGCTTTTGTAGATACAAACAAAGAAAAGGAATTGTTACGCCTAATGCCTCATTCTGCTTCGGCAAGATGGTATCCAACATTTTGTGATTTATTTCCAATGAATGGGAGTAAAATTGTAGGCATCCATGAGGTTTGCAAACATTACAATATCAATATTAATAATACAATGGCTTTTGGCGATGCAGGAAATGATCTTACGATGTTAAAAGGAGTAGGACTTTCTGTAGGAATGGGAAATGGTAGCCAAGAAGTAAAAGATATAGTAGATTATGTAACTGACGATGTTGACAACGATGGCATTTACAATGCACTAAAGCATTTTAATATTATATAATCAAAGAGTTCTCACCAATTGATAAAAGTCTTCTAATACGATATACTTAGGGAACCTCTAAAAACCAAATTCCTTTTCAGAGGTTCCCTGTCGAGTTTTAATGTAAATATTTATAATAAAACATTTACATTAAAACGTCGCAATGTAAATCTAAGGAACACTTCAAAAAACTGCAGTTTTTTGAAGTAACCTTTATACATATAATTAGACAATCTGGAGAAAAAAATGCTAACACTAGATACTGTTTACAAAGCCACTCATGCACTAAAAGATGTTACAAGACTTACCGACATAATTCCTGCAAAGTCGCTTTCTGAAAAGTGTGAGCTTTTTCTTAAAACAGAAAACTTACAACTAACAGGCTCATTTAAACTTCGTGGGGCATATTATAAAATGTCACTTTTAACCGATGAAGAAAAAGCTCTCGGTGTTGTAGCCTGTTCTGCAGGAAACCATGCACAAGGAGTCGCACTCGCTGCCCAAAAGCTCGGCATACAATCTACTATATTTCTACCAGCAACTGCCCCACTTTCTAAAATTGAAGCAACAGAAAAATATGGTGCGACAATAAAACTAATCGACGGCATATACGATGATGCATACTCAGCATCCCTTGAATACCAAAAAGAAACAGGGGCAATTTTTTTGCATCCATTCGATGATGAAAATATAATTGCAGGGCAAGGAACCATTGCACTTGAAATTCTAGAACAATTAAAAGATGTAGAAGCTGTTATTGTACCAGTAGGTGGTGGCGGCCTTATTGCAGGTATAGCCTTTGTTATAAAAAACTTAAAGCCAAACTGTAAAGTGTATGGTGTTCAATCTAAAGGTGCTGCAAGCATGAGACTTTCATTAGACAACAAAAAAAGATCTGAGGTTGAAAACGTCATAACATTTGCAGATGGTATTGCAGTAAAAAAATCAGGTGAAATTACATTCCAACTTTGCTCAGAATATGTTGACGATATTGTTACTGTAAGTGATGATGAAATTGCAACGGCAATTCTAACACTTATGGAAAAACAAAAGTTGGTTGCAGAAGGTGCTGGAGCTGCAACTGTTGCCGCAATACTCTTTGATAAAATACCTGTAGAGGGTAAAAGAGTGTGTTCAATTGTAAGCGGTGGAAACATTGATGTAAATATATTGTCTCGCGTTATTCATCGTGGCCTTATGAGATCTGGTAGACTATCAGAACTTACAATTGAACTTATTGATAAACCTGGTCAATTAAAAGAGGTTACATCAATAATTGCTTCAGCGGGAGCAAACATAATCGGGGTACTTCACGATAGAAACTTAGAAGACAGCCACTTAAATGATTGCACCATTCAGATATCTTTGGAAACAAAAAACCACGAACATATCACTACTATAAAAGAATTACTCATTGAAAAGGGATATAAACTGAGGTAATTCTTCTTAAAATAAAAAGACTGCGATGTGTTAATCGCAGTCTTTTTTGCTTTAAATATTAAACTTAACCTTTTTACCACTTACTCCGTAGTATTCTTTTCGAAGTTCTTTAACCTGCTCGTCTACAAGATAGTCTTCAAAATTCATCATTCGGTCGATAATTCCGTTCGGGGTTATTTCTACAATACGGTTTGCAACCGAAGAAATAAACTCATGGTCGTGGCTATTAAAAAGAATAACACCAGGGAAAGAAGCCAATGCCTCATTGAGTGATGTAATTGCTTCAAGGTCTAAGTGATTTGTTGGCTCATCGAGGATAAGAACATTTGCCCCAGAAAGCATGAGCTTTGAAAGCATACAGCGAACCTTTTCGCCCCCAGAGAGAACCTTTACTGGTTTTAGAGACTCATCACCTGAGAAAAGCATTCTTCCCAAAAATCCTCGAACATAGGCATCGTCTTGTTCTGGTGAATACTGTCTGAGCCATTCTGTAATGTTCATATCATTTTTAAAGTACTCAGAGTTATCAATTGAAAGGTAAGCATGTGAACATGTTTGCCCCCAGTAGATGTCGCCTGAGTCAGCTTTAATTGTTTCAGTTACAATGTCAAAAAGAGCTGACTTTGATTTATGCTCAATACCAACGAATGCTATTTTTTCGCCCTTGTTTACAGTGAGTGAAAAATTGTTAAGAAGTTTTAGTCCTTCACTTTCATAATTTATGTGCTCGACACGCAAAACATTGTTACCAATGTCTCTGTCTGGCTTAAAGTTTACATACGGGAACTTACGGCTTGTTACGTGTAACTCTTCGAGGGCTAGTTTATCGTAGATTTTTTTACGACTTGTTGCCTGTTTACTTTTTGCAGCGTTTGATGCGAACCTTTGAATAAACTCTCGTAAGTCCTTCATTTTTTCTTCTCGTTTTTTTGCTTGGTCTCGAGATTGACGCTGCATTATTTGGCTCATTTGGTACCAGAAGTCGTAGTTACCAGCGAACTGACTAATTTTACCAAAGTCAATATCACAAATGGTTGTGCAAACAGTGTTCAAAAAGTGTCTATCATGGCTTACAACAATTACGGTGTTTGGAAAGTCAATCAAAAACTCTTCAAGCCACATAATAGATTCAAGATCCAAACCATTGGTAGGTTCGTCAAGTAAAAGAATTTCAGGTTCACCAAAAATTGCTTGTGCTAAAAGAACACGAACCTTTTGACTTTCGTCTAGTTCTGCCATGTTTCTGTCGTGGTATTCTTCTTCAAGCCCTAGTCCTGAAAGCATTTGTTCAATTTGATTTTCAGCTTCCCAACCGTTAAGGTCTGCAAACTCGCCTTCTAGCTCACTTGCCTTTATACCGTCTTCTTCTGTAAAGTCTTCTTTTGCGTATATTGCGTCTCGTGCCTTTGCGCATTCGTGTAATTTTGGGTGTCCCATCATTACCGTTTCTTTTACATTGTATTCGTCGAATGCAAAGTGGTCTTGTTTTAATACCGCCATTCGCTCGCCGGTTGAAATAATAACTTGGCCTGAATCGTGTTCAAGTTCACCTGAAAGCACCTTTAAGAATGTAGACTTACCTGCCCCATTCGCACCAATTATTCCGTAACAGTTCCCCGGTGTAAACTTTAAGTTTACATCCTTAAAAAGAACCCTTTCACCAAATTTTAAACTAACATCACTTACTGTAACCATATATTCTCCTGATTTTTTACTAATTGTGACATGAATGTCGCCTTACATAATAGTAGGCGAGTTTTGCGCTAATCCTATAGCTACGGCACCGCGAAACTCGATAGTAAAAATTATTCTACTTTTTCCCAAAGAATCCCTTAATTTTTGCAAAAACACCTTTTTTAGCAGGAGCCTTTGCTTGAACAGGAGCAGATGCCTTTTTATTTTCATAATTTTTGCTCTTGTTGCCATAAGACTTTTTATAGCCACCCTTTTTCTTTTTCATGCCTTGATTGTGGCCAGAGTGTCCTTGCTTTGAACCATTCTTTGAAGACTTTTTGTTTTCTCCGCCCTGATGAGCACCATATTTTTCTTTGTAGAATGCCATTCTCTCATCAAATGAAAGATTTGAAATATCCTTGTCGGTTTCAAAGCTTCTTTCTCGCCTGTTATCGCTCTTGTTTCCATGACGATTATTTTTACCAGCATATTTTGAGTCTTTTGCATAGGTTGGCTTTTCGCTCCTATTTCCTCTATTGTCTCTACCTTGGCTATTTCGGTCTCTTCCACCACGTGAGTTTCTGTCCTGTGAGCCTCTTGGTCCACGTTTGTCATCTCTTCTACCCCGAGAATCACCTCTTTCATCGCCATCAAAATAGTTATCAGTTTTAATGTATTGTCCCGCACTTTTATCTTCTATAAACATATCTTCACCAGGCATTGTAGCTGGAATTGGCTTTTCAATATATTTTTCAATAGACGGTAAATTGTAAACATCTTGTTCTGAGCAAAAAGTATATGCTTTACCAGATTTACCAGCCCGTGCAGTACGTCCAATTCGATGCACATAGTTTTCTGCTTCATTTGGAAGATCGTAGTTTACCACAAGTTCAAGATCGTCAACGTCAATACCACGCGCTGCAACATCGGTTGCAACAAGACATTTAAGTGTTCTATTCTTAAACGCTGTCATTACTTGTAAGCGTTTTGATTGTGGTAAGTCCCCAATAATAAACTCGCAAGTGTAGCCATTAATTTTTAGCCTTTTTGCAACAACCTCGCAAGAACGTTTCGTATTACAAAAAATAATTGAACTATCACTTTTTTCATTTTGTAATATACCTAAAAGAAGCTTCATTTTTTCATCACTTGAAACATGGAATAATACTTGGTCAATTTCATCAACCGTAATATTTTCAGCTTCTATCGTAATTTCATGTGCATTGTCGGTGTATTCCCATGCAAGATTTTTTACATAGGTATTTAGAGTTGCACTAAAAAGCATAGTACTTCTGCTCTTTTGATCTGGTAATACTTTAATTAAACGGCGAAGGTCTGGATAAAATCCCATATCAAACATTCTGTCTGCTTCATCTAGAACCAAAAAACCAACCTTTGATAAATCCATTACTGTTGACTCTTGTAAGTCTAATACACGCCCAGGTGTACCAATCATAATATCAACACCCTTTTTTAGGAAGCTTGTTTGCTTTTCGTAGCCTACCCCACCGTAAAAACTTGCAGCTTTTAGCTTTGTTCCAGATAGCAAGAGCTTTGCTTCTTGTTCAACTTGAACAGCAAGTTCTCTCGTTGGAACCATAATGAGGGCTTTTTTTCCATGTTCATTGGTAAGTATTTGCTGTATAACGGTAGTTAAAAAAGCGGCGGTTTTTCCAGTCCCAGTTTGCGACTGAACATACAAATCACGACCATCCAAGGCCTGAACCAATACCTGCTCTTGTACAGGCGTGCAGGTTACGTACCCTGCTTTTGCAAGACCGGCCATTAGCTCGTCATGCAAATTCAATTCATTAAAATTCATGTACTCTCTTTTGTGATTAAAATCACTGTGTGCAAAACTTACTAAGTTTGCAATTTAATTAGTATTGAGAAACTCGTCTACTGCTATTCGACTAAAGCTACCTACTGCTATTCGGCTTTCTCTCTAAGTTATATACGTGTACGTATACTAACACTTTTATAATAAATAATCAAGTAACACCAAATTTTAATTCGCATAGGTCTTGAACACTTTTGTATTTTCTCTTACAATAGCGTATGAATGTGGGAGCACTTGCAAAAGAATTAAACCCTGAGCAACTCAGGGCTGTTACAACTATTGATGGGGCATTACTTATTATTGCAGGTGCTGGCAGTGGTAAAACTCGCGTAATAACGTATAGAATCTCTCACATGCTCAATTCCGGTATTCCACAAAATCAAATACTTGCTCTAACCTTTACAAATAAAGCTGCAAAGGAAATGGAACAACGTATTAAGGAACAAACACAAAAAAAACTTACTCATTTAACAGTATCTACTTTTCATGCCTTTGGTGTTAGAATTTTACGAAACGATATTATCCATTTGGGATGGCGTGAAAATTTTTCAATATATGATGAAACTGATAAATCACAACTTATAAAGGAAGCTGGAAGAGAGTTAGGCTTTACTCAAGACGCACTTGACGTATATAAAATAGGCTCTCTTTTTTCAAATATTAAATCGGGTCGTTGGTCATGGGAAGGTGAAAATGGAATTCCAAGAGTACATTCTGTAAATGACATGTATAGACCCCTTTTTAAGAGTTACCAAGAGGGCTTAAAACTATACAATGCTGTTGACTTTGATGATTTAATAGCACTTCCAATTCAGCTTTTTAAGGAACATCCAGAAGTACTTGAAAAGTATCGTGATAGATTTAAATATATAATGGTTGATGAGTTTCAAGACACCTCGCTACAACAGTACGAGTTTATGCACCTCTTAGCTCACGAAAATGTTGCTGTTGTAGGGGACGATGACCAATCAATTTATTCATGGCGTGGAGCAAATTATGAAAACATTCTTATGTTTGAGCGAGATTTTCCACAAGTACAAGAAATTAGGTTAGAGCAAAATTACCGTTCAACTGAAACCATTCTAGCAGCGGCAAATGGTGTTATCTCTCACAATACAAATCGTAAAGATAAAGCTCTATGGTCTGGAAATGGATCGGGAAAACCAATTGAATTATTTTTTCCAGAAAATGATACTGCAGAAGCTGATTTTATAGCTGAAAAAATTCTTTCCGTTAAAATTGAAGAAAATCTACGCTTTGGTGATTTTGGAGTCCTCGTAAGAGCAAACACCTTAACCCAAACACTAGAAGATGCCTTTTTAGACTCAAATATTCCATACACAGTTTCAGGTGGAACAAGTTTTTATCAAAGAAAAGAAATTAAAGACGTTATAAGCTACTTACGATTATGTTCGAATCTTAATGACGATATAAATTTATTGCGAATAATAAACACCCCTCGCCGTGGAATTGGGCGTAGGACAATCGAACAACTAAATGCAATCGCAAAAGAAAAAACATGCTCGTTGTGGAGTGCAATTGAATATCACATTGATAATGAACTAGAAAAACGAAATAACTCTAGTAGCGCCCAAGAAATGTTTTCACAAGAAGAAATGGGAACAATAGAAAGCCATTCATCAAATCTTTCACAGTCAGTGCGCGCATTGCAAGAATTCCAAGAACTTATTAAAAATCAAAGAGCAAACCTTCTAAGTAGTCCAAAAGGTTTATTAGGCAAGCGTGTTAAAGAGCTCGTTGATGAAATTGATTATTGGAGTTATTTAGTAAGTGAACATCAAAAGAATGAAAAAGCGGCACATTTTAAATACGTAAATATCGATCATCTAATAAACTCAATTAATCAATGGGAAAACAACCCAGATACTTTTGAATCTGGCTTATTCCCATGGCTAAATCGTATTACCTTATTATCAAGAGATGACCAAGAAGATGACTCACTTTCTGGAAAGGTCAATTTGATGACCATACACGCATCGAAAGGCTTGGAGTTCCCTGTGGTGTTTATTGTTGGTTGTGAAAATGGTATTATACCACATGCTAGAAGTATTGAAGATGATGAAAAAAATATAGAAGAAGAACGACGCCTTTTTTATGTTGCAATAACTCGTGCCCAGGATAAACTATTTATCACATCTTGTAGAAAAAGAAGACGCAATAAAGAAATGATGGAATCTGAGCCTTCTCCATTTTTAGAAGAAATTCCATCATCGTTGGTTGCATACCACGAACCTGACATAGAATCAGATGATAAAGCAATAGAAAGAATGTTTGCTAATATGAAAGAAAAATTTGGCACAGAGTAATTACTATACAAAGCACAATTGATAATCGTGTATCGCAATACTATAAAAAAGAAAGCGTAATAAAAAAAGACTTTTACGTTTCCGCAAAAGTCTCTTGGTAATTACTACAGTTTTATAGTTGTTGGCAGGTAATTATCATACATTGAAAATTATCAATTGCACATTACCCTACTTAACCTGACTATACAAACCTGCAATTTCTTCTCGCCACTCTGATTTAGTTTCTTGGTTTTCCCATTCTATAGTTTTTACAATTGAAAATTTACGTAGATCGTGAGGATTTTCAAAAAATAAAACTGCAAATCGTCCTTGTCCAATATAGGTTATTTTTTGTCCTGGTTCTAATTTTTCTGTTTCGTTTAACTTTGCTAATACGCAGTCAAAATGAATAGCACCACCATTTTTTTTATCAACTAATGCAGAGCTTATTTCAAAAATAGGCTTTGAACAATATTCACATGTCTTTGTATTTTGCTTGTGAAGTTTTATTTCTTCTGAATTTTCAGCTACAAAAACCTCTTCCGTTTTTTGAAAATTTTTATCTTTATTAGAATGGTCTTTTCTATTTTTATTATTCCACTTTTTTTTATGTTTTTTTGTGTACTCCACTTTGTTCTCCTATTGTATTATTAAACAATATAATTAGTAATGATTCGTTTATTACTCTACTGGCGTTTTAATACCTAGTAATACTCCTCATAATTGAAATACACAAAAACATCGATTAATACGTTTTAGGATTCTCTACAATCCTTTTACTAAGAACAATAGCAATTACTTGAACTGCATTATTCACATACGATGAATCGTGTATTTTTAATCTTAGTGCTAAAATCTTATCAGAAACACTAACCTTGCTTAGCAAATTACTTTTTAAATGACTCATATAAACTCCGAAAAGGCGTTTTGGATATGATACACTGAGGGAAATCCGACCATATCAACAATAAGTACATCAAACCTAATGTACCTCTCTTTATATTGTCGATTATTCTGTAAAAAACGTTTAGCCGTTTCTACAATTTTTTTTTGTTTTATTTTCCCTAATATGACTTCTAGTGTATCTACACTTGTATTTGGCACTGTTTTTACTTCAAAAAACACCAAAACATCATCTTTTTCGGCAATTATATCAATTTCTCCTAATCTGCTCCTCCAATTGCAATCGACAATAGTATAACCGTCGTCAAGCAAAAATTGTGTAGCTTTTTGCTCTCCTTTTTTTCCAACATGACTAGTGCTGGGATTCATATCAATATGCATCTTTTTTTTTGTATTCACCAGCATTCTCTCTTTAAATAAAAAGCATTTTGCATTACGGATATACTATATTAAGATATTTAAATGTATGCGCTTAACTCACTTTGTTTTATTGGTCGCAATATGGTAAGTCCATCTTGCTCACTTAAATCAATTATTGTATCAGGTGTCAATGCAGGATTTTTTGAACTACGTATTATTACAGACGGAAAAAATGGTGCAGCTTGATTTGGTTCTACAATTTTCGCAACAGAAGAATCACTGAGCAAAACATGAGAGCCTACTGGATACACACCAATACAGTTAATAAATGCTTTTAGAACTGTAGGGTCAAAACGAGTATCTTTATCTTGTAATAAAGCTTTTACTGCATCATGTGCAACAAGGGCTGTGCGATATGTTTTATCTGAAACCATTGCTTCAAATGCATCTGCAACTGATAATACTCGAGAAGCAAGATTTATTTGTTGTCCTGATCTTCCATCTGGATAGCCTTTTCCATCCCATCGCTCGTGGTGCTGTAATATTATTACTGCGATTTCTTTTGACAATGATAGCTTTTCTATTACCAATGCTACAGCCTTATGCACATGGGTTTTTATTTGTGTAAATTCTTCATCTGTTAGCTTACCCATCTTTTTAACTATATTATCTGGTTGAGTAAGCATATCAATATCATGCAACAATGCTGCAGTAATTAAATGTAAAATATCTTTTTGAGAAAACTTTAATTCCATTGCTATAATCGCAGAAAGTATTGCTATATTTACAGCATTTATTGCTTGTCGTTTTTGGTTTTTTACTTCTGCAAAACTAATTCCTGCTAAAAATGATTTTTCTTCATTGATTAATGCATAAATAATTTTTACACTTTCATCTAAACAGCCTTTATCTATTGCTGTGCCCAATTCATAACATTTAAAAGCTCTTTCTATACATTGAATTGAACTAATATATCTTGAAAATAATTGTGTATCATCAACACTGTCAACTTCCTCTAAAGATTCTAGTTCATCTATACCTTCATCAGCACTTGTGATTTCTTTACCATAAGCAATTACTTTTTCAATATTCCATCGTTGTAATGTATCTAAGTGATACTTAGTAATTGGCATTCTTTCAGGCAAAAACATATTCTTTCCATCATCAAATAATAGAGGCGAAGAAAACAACATTCCTTCTTTTAGTGTTTTTGAATCAATTTCTGTCATACTCTTTAACCCTTTTTAAAAATGCGAAAATACCTGCTAGTACTTCGTACGTATCGACTGGAACGCATTCTCCTATTTCTTGAACAGAAAGAATCATCGCTGTATCAGGATTGCACACTACAGGAACATTGTTCTCTTTAGCAATTTCAATCACTTTATCAGCTTTAATTCCCCTACCTTTATACACTAAAAAAGGAGCTGGTGCGTTTTCGGGATACTGTAATGCAATTGCAACTTTTTTCATTATGCATCTACCTCAACAATAGAAATAGCTGAACCACCAGAAAAAAGGGCATCACTTAAGAGTGTATCAGCATACACTACTTTACAATGTATCCCTTGTGGCAAACAAGAATAAAGTATATTACACATACGTTTTTTTTCTATTTTAGAATCACTGCTTACATGTAGCACATACTTTTTAGCATGTATGTCTGCCCTGTTTCCTTTACATTCTACCATAATTTCATAATTTTTTCCACCCACAAAGGCAAAAATAACTGCTTTTTCTGTAATTTTTTTTTCAATATTTAAAAGCAGTCTTATGGAACCATTTATATCATTTCCCATTTCAAAGGGTAAAATTACCCAATGTAATGAATGTACATAATTCTGATTAATAAAACTCAATATTCCTGCATGCTTTTGTAAAACTTTAATTCCTTCTTCAAAAATAGTTTTCAGAAGGATGTCATGTTCTTCCTTTTCAACTTCGCCTTGTGCATAGTTATTCTGACAGTCATTTTGTGAAGAACCCTCATCCATATCTTGATCACTTTTTCTTTTATTTTCATTTTCTTGGCTACCATCACCGTATAGTAAACCTAATACTTCCATAACTGTATCTACATTTGCGCTAACACCTTTTTGCTCTAAAAACAAAGCAACCTCTGCTGCTTCATGCTCTTTACCAGGGAACTTTAATCCTATACTTCTTGCTTTTGATGCAAGTCCCATATTAAAAGCAAGTGCAGAAGATTGAAAGTACTGCACTAATCGTAATGACAGGCTGTCTTGTGCAAGACCTAAATTTTGTAAAAACCCTTGTAATTGTAATAATGAATCTGCACCAGTTGCAGAAAATTTTTGTATTGAATTTTCTCCCCCAGAGAATGTCGGAGTTAAAAATATTTTGCCATCTTTTATAGTTACCATAGCTCTAAATGCAGTTCCTTCAGAAAGAGAACGCTGAGAAAAAACAGAAAATCTATTTCCCAAAAAGCTAACCGTATATTCACTTCCCTTACCTTTTTCTAATACCCTAACAAAGACACTACTATTGTTTTGAATGCCATCAATTTGTGTAGTTTTATTTGTTACATGTATACTAGAAAGTGAATGAGTGCTGCTCATTACAAAACCTCATGTTTAACACTGTGTTGTGAAAGTTTTTTTTCTACCTCTTCAATGTCTTCATCGGGAGTTGAAGCCCCAGCAGTTAATCCAACATTTTCTAAAGAATAAAACTCCTCCGGTATTTCATCAGCATTTTCTATATGACAGACTCTTTTTTTATCAGCTTTACATAATTCATTTGCAATTTGAAAAAGACGTTGAGTGTTTGCAGAATTTTTACCACCGATAACTATTAAGCCATCGACTTGGCTACAAAGTTCTTTAAGTGAATTTTGTCTTTCAATCGTTGCAGGACAAATAGTATCAAATATTCTAATGTCATTTATGTAATGCTGTAATTCACTACTCACCTCATCATATTCTTCTTGAGTAATTGTTGTTTGACTTATAACAATTGATTTATTTTTTTTACTCTTTATATTTTTAATTGTATTTTTTACTTCTTGTGCGCTTTCAAGTATATATCCTGTGCCGCTACCACTGAGAGATCCCTGCAAGGCTGTAACCTCTCCATGAGATTTATCGCCAACAATAAATACCGTGTGCCCTTCGAGTGAATGATCATAAATTCTCTTTTGGTTTGTTAATACTCTTGGACAAGTAGCCTCTACAATAACAGCTCCAGCGTCTTGTAAACTCTTTTTAATTTGATGCGTTGTTCCATGAGCACGAATTACAACAACAGTTGGTTTTTCACTTTGTTGTAAAACATTCATATAATCAGATTCAAGAATCTTAATACCCTTTTCTTGTAGCATCTGTATAGCACTTTTATTATGTATTAGCGGACCAAGAGTAAAGACAGCATGATTTGGATAATCCTCTCTTGCCTTTAGGGCTGCTTCTACAGCACGCCTAACTCCCATACAATATCCTAAAATTTTGGCTCTTTTTACCATATATACAGTATAGTCAAAAATAGATTTTTTTGCTATAGTTTTATATGTTAAAAATATTGCAAACAGGAGATTTACACCTAGGAAAAATTCTATATGAATACCCTCTCATAGAAGAACAAAAGCATATGCTCACGTCAATGCTAAATGAAATAAATTCTTTTGACTATGATGCGCTACTACTTACAGGAGATATATATGATCGCTCTGTGCCAAGTCCTGAAGCGATCCGTTTATTTGACGATTTTTTAACAGAACTACATCACTTAAAACCAGAACTTGTAGTGTGCATAATTTCTGGAAACCATGACTCACAAACACGCCTTTCATTTGGAAGTTCATTTTTTAAAAGTCAAAACATACATATTACTACTCAAGCACAGGATTGCACAAAGCCAATTTTCCTTCCAAATGATACAAAGCCCACAGGAGTTTTATACCAAATACCTTTTCTGCATCCTGGATCTCTTAGAGAAAAAGATGGCAGACTTTTAAAAAATCAGCAAGAACTCATTGATTATGCAATTAAAGAGATTCTTATATCCCATGAAAAATTAATGAAAAGTGATCCCAAATACAATACTATTCCAGCATTCTTAAACTGCCATCTTTTTACGCTTACAGCAAGCCCAAGTGACTCTGAACGACTTTTTTTAGGTACTGCTGAACATATCGATGCAAGTGTTTTTATGCCCTTTGCGTATACAGCCATCGGACACTTACATAAGCATCAAAAAATAACCGACAGGGCGTATTATGCAGGTTCACCCCTAGCATATTCTTTTAGTGAAACACACATTAACAAATGTTTTTTGAGACTTGAAATTAACACAAATCCTGTAACGGATACGCCAGATATCAATATTACCCCAATTGACATCATTCCACTTCGTAAGCTTGTGCATATAGAAAACAGCTTTGAAAATTTTGAAAAAATGAGCGAATATAAAGATGATTTTATTGAGTTTACCTGTACAGATACTGTTATTATTGAAAACTTGGCAGCCAGACTCCGAAAACGCTTTCCTTTTTTACTTTCAGTAAAACAAAAAAGCTCAGAAAAAAGTAATTTTAATAATAGTGTAACAATGGAAAAACGTAAAACCTTATTTGAAAAAAAGGAAGCATTACCTATTACGGATATTTTATCTACATTTTTAGAAAGTGTTGAATTACTTAACGAAAAAGAAGAAGGCAAACAAACAAGCGATTGGAAAGAAAGCATAGACGTCTTTGCAACTATAGCACAAGAAGTACAACAGGAAAGCCATGAAACCAATTAAAATAATAATGACCAATATAGGACCCTTTGTTGGAGAGCATACAATTGACTTTACAGCACTTGATAATATTTATCTCATAAGTGGAAAAACAGGTTCAGGAAAGACAACTATTTTAGATGCTATAACGTATGCACTCTATGGTTCGTTAGGTGGAGCTCGCCAAAGCACCGACAAAAAATATTTGCGATCTCAATATTGTTCTAGTAAAGAATTGTGTTCAATAGAATTTACATTTACGCTAAATAATGTTCTTTACAAAATTGAAAGAACACTTCCATATCAAAAAGAAACTAAAAAGGGCACGAGCACACAAGCAGATGAAAGCGCAATACTATATGAGTTAAAAGAAAAAGATATTCCCATGCACATACAAGGTGACTTATTTTCTAATGACGAAAATATGATTGTATTAGCGAGCCAAAAATCAAAAACCGATACGCTATTAAAAGACCTATTGTCACTTTCACTAGAGGAGTTTACGAGAATTGTTCTTTTACCACAAGGAGAATTTGCAACCTTTTTAAAGCAAAAATCTACAGAGAGAAAAGAACTACTCTCAAAGCTTTTTCCAATAGAACAGTTTACAAAAATAATTGAAAAACTTAAAACAAAAAAGAAATCCATCGATGCAAGCTTAGAAGAAACTATGATTCATATCGATAGAATTAAAGAAAACTTTGACCCTCAAACGTTTGAATCGGTTTATAAAGAGTATGAAAAAGAATGTAATATCCTACAAAAAAAACAAGGGCTTTTACAAAAAGAACTGTCTGATTTACGTATCCAATACGAAAAGCTAAAAGATATAGCAAAAAAAATTGCAGACTTTAAAGAGATTAAAAATCAACTACAAAAACTTCAAGATCAACAAGAATTTTTTGATAAAAAAAACACTCTCCTCGACATTGCAAATGATGCAGAAAAAATATATACAATTGCAAAATCGTTTTTACAATTCACAAGCGAACTCGATATAGTAACCGATGAAAAAATCATTCAAGAACAACAAAGTCTTGATGCATTAACTAAAAAAAAGGCACTAGATTTATTACAAGATGAACACGAAGCACTAGTGGAAAAAATAAAAATCATAGATATTCAATTAAGTGATTTACAAAGATGTATTAAACTCGAAGAACAAATAGAAATCGATAAACAAGAAGAAAAAACACTTCAAGAAAAAATTAAAGAACTTGAAAACACACTAGCACTAATGGAACAAACACTACAAGAGTCAGTTAATGTAATACAAAAAGAAGATAGTGCATTAACCGCTTTGGCACAACTTGAAAATGAGCAACAAGAAAATATATATAGCGGCTTTGCAATACACGACTATATCCTGAGCATTAGCGAAAAAGAACAAAAAGAGGCTTTAGACAATGCAAAAAAAATCTACAATGATTTTATTCTAGAAGAAGAAAATCAAAAAAATTGTAATACCGCATTAGAGTTAGCGAGATATTTAGAAAATGAAAAACCTTGTCCAGTGTGCGGCTCCTTACACCACCCAGAACCAGCAACTGAAAGATACCCTTCAGATGATATTCGAAGTAAAATCGAAATGCAAGAGAAGGTAGTAATTCAAGCTATTACAACATTTGAAAACACTCAAAAAAATCGACTCGAAAATAAGGGTAAAATGTCGCTTAGTGCACAAACCATGTGCCACGTTGACCTTACTTTTAATTCTATTGAAGATGCCACTGAGTATAAACGTAGGCTGGATGAAAGAAATATTGTATTACAAGAATCTTTAACCCAATCAAAGGATCTTATTAGCGAAATTAATAAGGCCAAAAATAAAAAAGACGAAGATGAAGAAAAAATGAGAACACTTAAAAATAATCAAAGTGAATTAAAAATAAAACATGCACGTATTGCATCAATACTTGCACAAAATGAAAAAAGTTTAGAGTCGGTAGTAGAAAACATAGGCTGCACTGGAAAGACTGTTAAAACCAGCCTTGAGATGTTACATAAAGAAAAAGAGCATGCAACAATAAAAACAAATGCCTATGCAGAAGATAAAAACCAAAACAGCGAAACGATAGTTCGCATTACGGAAAAAATCAGTTTGTTATCACGTAACATTGAAGAAGTTAATAAAAAAACAAACGAAACATATGATGAGCTATTACAGGCCTTTAATTCTTCTTCGTTTTTTCCAGAAGAAAAAACAACCATAGACAAAAACAACATAGAACAGCATATTTCTCAAGTAAAAAAATCACTACTTTCTGAAACTGAAAAAAGCGAAATGCAATCTTCTATAAACGAGTATAAACAAGACCTCGTAAGGCTCACTACGCTGCATGATCAAGGATTACAGGATGTAAAAGGCTATGATGAAGATATACTAACAAATATTGATAGTATACAAAATCAAATTGACGCTCATACATTAGAGATGCAAAACACACAAAACGACCTTACCATTGCATTGAAAAATTTCAACCACATTGAAAGCATTCACAAAGAGTATGAAACAATTGAAAAAAGAAGACGAGATCTCTTTGCCCAAGGCTCAGTTTATACTAAAATTTTTGATGCAGTCTCTGGTGCTAATCCAAAAAAAGTTCCCCTCGATTCATGGATACTAGGAGTATACTTACAGGAAATAACAGTATATGCAAACAATAGATTAAAACAAATGTCAAATGGTCGATATGAAATATACTTAAAAGAAGACGTAGAAGGAGGAAGAGCTTTAAAAGGCCTAGACCTTGAAATATATGATGAATACACAGGAAAAAGTCGCCCTACTTCTACATTGTCAGGAGGTGAAACTTTTATGGCTTCTATAAGTTTAGCACTGGCAATAAGTGATTTTGTTCAAGATCAAAACGGTGGGATTCAATTAGATTCAATGTTTATCGACGAAGGATTTGGGAGCTTAGACAGTGAAGCCTTAGACAAGGCACTTGGAATCCTTGATGAAATAAGAGAAACTCGTTCTGTTGGCCTTATATCACATGTAGAAAGTTTACAAACAAGTATTCCGTCTAAAATTAGCGTACATAAAATTATTGGTGGAAGTTCGATTGAAGTGTGCAATTAAGAATACTACACTTTTTTTCGAAGTATAAAATATAATAACAGGCCAACAAGAGGTATAAAACCTGAAAAAATATATAGTTGCGTATATCCAAAGTATTCGATAACGAAGCCTCCAGCAAAGCTTCCAATCACACTTGCAATACCTGCAGAACCAACGGAAGAAATTGCTTGTCCTAAAACCAGATTTTTAGAATCCTTAACTTCTTGTGATATGAACACAACTGTTGCTGGATGTAATAATCCAAAAGTAAAACAATGAAACAATTGCCCAATTGCAGCGCCAGTTACTGTTGGGATAAGTACATAAACAAACGATCTAACCGAAATCATTGCAACACAAAATAAAATTAAATTCTTGCTTCCAAAGCGGCGAATAAACCTGTAAGAAAAAAACATAGTTGGTATTTCACATATAGCAGAAAGTGCCCATAAAAATGCAAAGGAGTCACTTTTTAAATACTCATTTACGTATAGCGAAAAAAACTTAAATGGCCCAAATTGTGCTAAATTTCCAAAAGAAAGTACAACAATCATAAGCCAGTAAAGTGGAGTAAATTTCTTGAAAAATGAAGTATTAGAATCCCCTTTGGCTATATGAGTATCCTTTTTGTTTTCGCATAATTCTCCAAGAGGTTTTAATATCTTAGGAATTAATAATAACGTAACGCACATTAAAATAGCGGGAGCGGACATCCAAATTGAGCTTTGCAAAAGAGATAAATTATCAATCTGTACAAAATACTGCATTAGCAAACTCATAGCAACAAATCCAAGAGAACCAAAGGTTCTAACTATTCCATACTTTTCTGGTTGTTCACTAAGCCTCAAGTTTATAAATGAGTCAGAAATTGGAACAGCAGCTTTAATAGGTATTGCATATAAAATAATACATAATACAGTAATATAAAAAGGGGATAAAAGCATTGGAAAAGGAATAACGGCAAGAATAACACCTAAAAGAAGAAGCCACATGCCATACTTTCCACTTTTTGAGGGAAACTTTGATATAAAAAAAGTAAACACTATACCAGATGTTTCTAAAAGAGCAAGTAAAACACCTATAGCAGATGAGCTCAATCCCATATTTCGAAAAAAAATGGGAAGGTATACATTTACAATGCAAAAAACAGCGAAATAAAAAAACAAAGGTAAGGATAAGCTCATATGAATTTGTACCACTATTACAAACTATTGTCAAGCAAATACGTAATACTTTTTTCTAGGGGTGCGTTGACACAAGGATTATAATTTGCTATACTAATTTACGTTGCCACCTATTAGGTTAAGCACATGCGGGGGTGGTGGAATTTGGTAGACACGCTAGCTTGAGGTGCTAGTGGCGCGAGCTGTGCCAGTTCAAGTCTGGTCTCCCGCAGTAAAGACACAGGATTTTCCTGTGTCTTTTTTTATTGTTTAGCATGTGTCCCTTTAAAATACTGACTAGTAAAAAACAAGTATTTTTATCAATACATTCACACATAAGATTAATAAAAACAAAATTTATAGTTTTAATAGACTAAACTCTTATCTTGATAAAACTAACCTACTCCCAGAAATCAATTTTGAATAACTAAATAAATTTAGCCACAGATGAATAGGATGTAAAGGATGTTTTTTTGTGCTGTAAAAGGAAAAATATTATTATCCTGTTTAATCCTGTATATCAGCGGCTATAAAAAGAGCACTTTTGGGTAAAAATTGGTTTCCCTGTAACCTACTTAAATTGTCTTGACATTATATTTTTTTTATGGTATGTTTGCATTGAGAGGAGCTTTAAGGAGCTCAAATGGATACAACTTCCAAAAAGGAAGTATACACAAGAATTATTTCT
>CAYJIS010000037.1:0-19714 GCA_964370315.1 uncultured Treponemataceae bacterium | reverse complement strand
GGTTTGAAAGCCTTTTTTGGGGCGATGTTCCATCATGGTTTTTAATGGGTTTTATTAGTTTTGTTTCCTTTTTAGTTCTTGCACTTGCTTTTTTATGTGCAAACATACCTTTTGTAGACAGAATTATTATCCCAAAAAGCTATCAAAACATCGCGGTGTACAGAAGAGCTATGCGTCATTTTATTGAAAGCGGTGTATATGACACGAAAGAAAACTCAGGTATTTTAATTTTTGTCTCTTTACTTGAACGACAAGTGAGAATTATAGCTGACAGAGGTATTTGTGAAAAAGTTCCCCAAGAACACTGGGATGTAATTGCACAAAATCTGGCCATTGGCTTTTCTCCTAAAACAGATATTTTACCAAAGGATGCAATACTCGAAACAGTAAATCAGTGTGCGACACTCTTAAAGCAATATTTTCCACCACTAAAGGATAATCCAAATGAGCTAACAGATTCTGTAGCTATTTTACAGGCAGGTGAATAATGAAAAGATTACTTATATTATTAGCATTTATTGCAACAACTACGTACACAGCATTTTCTCTTGATGTACCCCCTTTAACTATGCCTGTTACCGACCAAGCAGGTATTATTTCTGCGCAAGAAGAACAAGCTCTTAACCAATACTTACAACAGCTTGACTCCCAATATGGCATTCAAATGGCAGTTTTGACCATACCTTCACTGGAAGGTGAAAACCTCGAATTATACTCTATACAAGTAGCAGATGAATGGGCGTTGGGCAGTGCAGAAGAAGACAACGGAGCTCTTTTATTAGTCGCATACGATGAAAGAGAGATTAGAATAGAAGTGGGCTACGGCCTTGAAGGCACATTAACAGATGCCTTATCAGGACAAATAATTAGACAGGTGATAGCTCCCTATTTTCAACAAGGCAATTTCGGAACAGGTATAATAGCAGGTATACAAGTAATGAGCCAATCGGTAGTTGGTGAAGAAATTGGATACATAGATGAATCTACAAAAACGCAAATTTCAACAAGCTCTGACAATAATGAACCAAGCGCTCTGATGTCTTTATTTACTCTCGCAATATTTTTTGCTTTTATGCTTTTGGCAATGAACGGCAAAGGAAAAGGCGGAGGTAGACGTGGAGGCGGAGTTTCTGATGCTATAATTACCATGGGGATCCTATCTCTACTAGGTGGTAACTCACGTGGATACAGAGGAGGAGGATTCGGCGGAGGAAGCGGTTTTGGAGACAGTGGATTCGGTGGCTTTGGTGGGGGCTTCGGAGGCGGCGGTGGCGGCTTTGGAGGCGGTGGTGCTTCTGGAGGCTGGTAAAGGTTAAAAAGGAATACTAATATGAACAATCTTACACTACTCAATGAAAAAAACTTTACTAGCACTATGAACAAAAAAGTTATTCCTTTTTTAAAAAAACGAAAAACAGTCCACTTCGTACAATCAATGCAAGGTGGCCTCATTCACGCAGAAACCCTTGTTCCCGATGAGGAGTTTCATTCAGTTTTGGTAATGTTTCATGGCTTTTGCGAGTTCTGCGCTAAATATGATGAAATTACCTATTACGCCTTACAACACGGCTTTGCTGTTTGTCGCTTTGATCATAGAGGGCATGGATTTTCACCACGAGACAATGCCGTAAAAGATAATCCATCAAAAGTTCATATAGAAAAATTTGAAACCTACATAGTTGACGCACACAAGGTTGTATCGCAAGTGGCAAAACCCTTAGCGAAAAAAAAGCCCTTGTTTTTATTTGCGCACTCCATGGGAGGAGCAGTAGGAGCCTTATATCTTGCATGGCATACTCAAGATTTTAAAGCTGCCATACTCAACTCTCCCATGCTACAAATAAACCTTATGGGCCTACCACTATGGATGGCAGAACCAATCGCTAATGCGATGCGCATAAAAAAGGGGAATACTGCATATGCACCTTCGCAACGAGAGTTTCCTTTTAATTTAGTTCTTAACACACAAAAACAATCAGCAACCAGTGTTAATCGACATTCTTATTTTTATGAAAAGCGCTTTGAAGACAAGAGACTACAAACATGGGGTGGAACTATGCTGTGGATATGTCAGTGTATAAAAGCCATTCGTTTATGCAAAAAAAAGAGTCTCGTAAAAAATATTAAAACCCCAATTTTACTTTTTCAAGCAGAAAACGATACAACTGTTATGCCTCAGGGGCAAAATGACTTTGTAAATAATGTACCTAGCGCATCTCTTCACGTATTAAAAGGTGCAAATCATGAAGTATTTATAGGAAAAAATGAATTTGCTTTACCTTGGTACAGACAGATGTTTTTGTTTTATAAAAAGCACTTGTAGTGATGGTATAAAAGAATCTTTTATACCATTTTAATTTGAATATACTTTTTTTCTTTTTAAGAGCTTGATAGAAAAATCAAAAAATCATATACTAAGCATATTACATTAGGAGAAAAATGAATTCTAATACTATAACATTGCTTATCATAGCAGGTATCCTTATACTCTTATCAATGCTCTTTTCAGCATCTGAAAGTGCTTTTTTTTCGGTAAATAAATTACGGGTTCGTTTTTTGCGAAACCAAAAAAACAAAGGTGCACTTAGAGCTGGAAAGCTCCTTGATAATAAAGAAAAACTTCTCAATACGGTGCTTGTTGGAAACAACATCGTTAATATTGCTTTATCTGCAATATTAACTTCAATAGCCCTAGATTTTTTTGGACCTGCAGGAGTGGGCTACGCGACACTTGCAACAACTGTATTACTTCTAATATTTGGAGAAATTACCCCAAAGACACTTGGAACTCAACACCCAGAAACTATTGCCTTTGCACTTTCTGGATTTTTAAACTTTTTTTCAATTTTATTTCGTCCTCTTATTCTTATTTTTTCTGCTTTTTCTCAAGGGCTTGTAAAAATCTTCGGCTTACGATCTAAAAATGATCATGCATCATTTACTGAAGAAGAAATAAAAACTCTCATAGAGGTAGGAGAAGAGGAAGGCGTTTTGCTAGAAAGTGAGCGACATATGATGCACCGAGTTTTTACATTTACAGATTTAGCAGCTCGCGACATTATGACACCCCGAACTGAAATAACTTTTATTTCTGAAAATGCGACTTATAACGAAGTTATAAACTTGGCTAAAAAGTCGAGGCTCTCTCGCTTTCCCGTTTTAGGTAAAGATATAGACAATGTAAAAGGTGTTTTATACATAAAAGATGTTCTTTCTCATGTTGAAAACAAAGATTCGTTTAGCTTAAAAAAAGTTATGCGAGAACCAATATATATTTCAGAAACTAAAAACATGACTTCGATTCAACAATTGTTTAGAGAGAAAACACAGAGTCTTGCAATTGTACTTGATGAATATTCAGGCACAGCTGGTATACTCACAAAAGAAGATATCGCTCGAGAAATTTTTGGAGTAGTAAACGATGAATACGAAGCACCAGTTGAACACTTACAAGTTAAAGTTACCGATACAGAAATTTTTGTAAGCGGGAAAACACGTTTAATTGAAATATCAGAACAACTTGATATAGCTCTAGAATCAGATTACAATGATACAATTGCAGGCTATATCATGGAAACTATTGATCGGGTTCCAAAAAAAGGAGACTCCATAACAAAAGAAGGGTTTACATTCACAGTAAAAGAAGTTGATGGCATTCGAATTAGTGAAGTTGTAATAAAGGCGGAAGAAGTATGAGTACTCCGTTAATGATTTTATCGCTAGTAGTTTTAATCTGCTGTTCTGCTTTTTTTTCATCATCCGAGACGGCATTTCTTAGTATTCCAAAAATTCGCTTGCGTCAAATGCAAAAGGAGAAAAAGCCTAAAGCAAACCTTATTACTCATTTAAAAAATAAGATTGACATTCTTTTAACAGTTATTCTCATTGGTAATAATTTTGTAAACTCCCTTTCTTCATCCTTAGCAACAGCACTTGCAATAAGTCTTTTAGGAGATAAAGGAGCTGGTGTTGCAACAATTTCCATGACAGTTATAATTATCATTTTTGGAGAAATATTACCAAAAACAATAGCAACATATAAAAGTGAGGCCGTAGCATCTCGTTTTGCTAGCACTTTAAATATACTTGAAAAAGTACTTTTCCCTCTTGTTTTTATTTTTTCAAAATTCACCTACCTAGTTAAACTAATTTCCCAAGGTCTTTCACCTGCAGTTACAAGTCAAATAACAGAAGAGGAGCTCAAAACCCTTTTTGACTTAGGTGGACAAGAAGGAATACTTGAGTCAGACGAAAAAGATATGTTACACAAAATATTTGAGTTTTCTGATTTACGAGCACGAGACATTGAACGCTCGAGGACTCTCGTAAAAATGATTGACTCAAAATCAACATACTCCCAAACTCTTTCTTTTTTCGCTGATTCAGGGTATTCTCGACTTCCCGTTTATGAAGATACTAAAGAAACAATTATAGGCATACTTCATTTTAAGGATGTATTATTTTACGCTGGATCAAAAAAGGCTTTTTCCATAAAAAACTTAGTAAAAAAAGCTATGTTTATCCCAGAAACAAAAGATGCATTAGGAATTTTGCAGGTATTTAAATCAGAAAAGCAGAACATAGCTATTATAATAAGCGAGCATGGTAGCTTTTCTGGGATTATCACGATGGATGACCTCGTACGTGCTGTATTTGGAAGGGCTACAGAAGGCTTTGATAAAAAAGTTCGACCAGCAGAAGACAGAATCACCATTTTGAATCCCACTGAATTTATTATACCTGGAGATATTGAACTAAAAGTATTTAATAATATTTTTAAAATGCATCTTGACTCTGAAGACTCTGATACATTTGGTGGTTGGCTTTTAGAAACATTTGATTATCTTCCTGAAGAAGGTGAAACCATCAAAAAAGAAAGCGCTCAATATACGGTAGAAAAACAAAAAAACAGACGGATTCAAAGTATACGTATGAAAATTATTTTGTAGCTGCCTTTTAATTATAATTGTGCTAAAACGGAGCCGTATTCAACAACTTGCTCTGTAATCTCTGGATTCCCTAAATACTCCAGCAAAGAGTTTCCTTTTAGCACGGCACTAAGCACATTAGAGACACTTATTGCAGTTTTTCCTGTACCGGAAATTGAAATATCTGCTTTTTCACATAGTAAGTCTGTTGCTTCAATTACTGAACTTCCCGCAAGGGCTATTGTTGTATTTTTAACATTCCCACTTAAATCAAAATTCGATGACCCAGCAGTTGCAAGAACAAACTCAGAAGAGTCAGGCATCTCAATATCAATATCCAAGTCCCCTGTTACGTACATTGATATATAATCTATTAATAGTGCATCAACTGAAAGTTTATACCCACTTCCACCTACGTTTATGTGGTTAAAATTTGCAAATATAGAAATATCGAATTTTTTTATCGGATGAGAAAAATCTGTTTCCATCTCTATTGAAATGGTATCTTCAACAATTTGTATACTGAAACCGTAATTATCAAGATCTTCACTATATGTAGCTTCTACTCGTGCCTCTTGATAAGAGGGTTGGGATATAATTTGTACTCTTGCTTCTTTATTATTCAAAAATTGTAAGCTAGTGAGGTCAATTGTATAAGTTTGATCAATCTTACCTGCTGCCAGTGTCATTGTTTTTATTTCACCACGAATTGCATCAGGACCTTTTGAACTAAGGGTACATGTCACTATGGCTAAAACAACACACACTAATGCACATACACTTGAGATCATTTTCATGCGTAAACTCCTTAGTAATTATATACCAATTTACTCCTAACGGTCAAGGTTATAGTATTACGTCTATGCAGTAAAGAAAACAACATTACAATACATAACTTTCTATAAACTTTGCAACTCCATCTTCATCATTAGAAAAATCGGTATTATATTTTGCAATATTTTTTATATGATCTAGCCCGTTAATCATTGCAACACTCTTTCCTACAAGATTCATCATTGATTCATCATTCATACTATCACCAAATGCCATTACATGTTCAATTGGTATATTTAATTTACTAGATAGCCAAACTAATGCTTCTCCCTTACCAGTATTTTTAGGTAAGACTTCTAAAAAAAATGGCTTACTTGTAAAAATAACACAGGTACTGCCAATTTCTGCGTTTAAACGTGCTTCAAGCTTTTTTAGGATTTCAGGATCACCTGGAACTACTATTTTCGGGAACCCTTTTTTTAATAATGTGACATAATCCTCAACAATCTCCATTTTTAAACCACTAAGCTTTGAATCCATTTCGCCCCAATCACTTTGTTTAAATGTATATATCGTACTAGAGTCGTATACATGAGCAGTTAAACCAAATTCTACTAGTAAATCATACACATGTAACGAAGTTTCGTTTTCTAATGTTTTCGAGTATATTGAATTCCTTTTATGCAAATCCATAATACTTGTGCCATTTTGAGTAACCATGTATTTTCCGTATTCTGTGCCTGCTATATCAAGCTGCCTTACATACGGTAGCATTGCTTCATCAGCTCTGCCTGAACACAGCATAACATATACACCTCGCTGTATCAAAGTCTGCAAAACTGAAACTGTGTAATCTGAAATGGTTAAGTCATGTTTTAAAAGTGTATCATCTAAATCGATTGCTAACATTTGTATTTTTTGTTTTTCTTGTGGGCTTTTATTCATAATAAAAGTTTAACACAAATACAAACATATTACAACAAAGAAACCTGTGCTTTAGTTACGGTAAACCGCATTAAGATATTTGCTATAATTATTAAAACTTCTTCTATTCAAGTATCTCTGTATGTTTTTCCCACTGCTCTGTCAGATTAAGTATTTCTATATCCAATGATTCAATTTCTTTTTGTATTAAACGACTTTTTTCACCAATAGAATACACTTCAGGTTTTGCAAGTTCAGTTTCAAGCTCTTGCTTTTTGCTTTCGGCTTTTTCTATTTCAGCCATTAACCGTGCTTCTTCTTTTTCTTGCTTACGCCTTTCTGATTTAATCCGCTTTTGTTCATCATATGAAAGTGATACCGTTTCTTTTTGTTTCCCCACTTCTATTCGAATATCATTTTTTTCAGCTTGATGCAAATCTTGTAACACTTGGGTTTGTTCTAGGTAATATTCATATCCACCAGGAAAATGGAGGCTCTTTGCAGGGGTTAGCTCTAACACCCTACTAGCCAAAGAGGACATAAAACCTCTGTCGTGGGAAACAAAGATTACTGTACCCCCAAATTGTTTTATAGCTTCTAAAAGAACATCTTTTGAATGTAAGTCTAAGTGGTTTGTTGGCTCATCTAATATTAGTAGGTTTACAGGTTTTAACAATATGCGTAAAAGGGCTATCCTACTTTTTTCTCCTCCTGATAAAACATCTATGGTTTTATATACATCATCGCCACGAAACAAAAAAGCTCCCAACATATCTCTAAGTTTTGGTATAAGTTCTAAAGGTGAATCTTTTTCGAGCATTTCTAATATGGACATACTACCATTCATAGTTTCAGCATTATCTTGGCTAAAATAGCCAATACTCACTCCACTACCTTGTTTTACAGCTCCTTCAAAATTAGCATCGACCTCAGCAAGTATCCGAAGCAATGTTGACTTGCCAGCCCCATTACGACCGACAACTAAAAGTCTATCTCCCTTTTCTACTACAAGATCGAGTTCTTTTAATACAGTATTAGATCTTAGGTGCTCACCTTCTATGTTTTGAACTGAATACGTTTTTGTAAGACCTTCAACACTCAATACTAATCGTCCTGAATGTGGGGCTGGTGGAAAATTAAAGTGAATTTTTTTGAGAGATTCAGGTATCTCTATTCGTTCCATTTTTTCAAGTTGTTTTAATCTCTCTTGTGCCTGAGCTGCCTTAGAAGCTTTATATCGAAAACGTCTGACAAAATCTTCAAGCTTATTTATTTCTTGCTGTTGGATTTCATAACGTGCAATTAAGCTTTCAAGTTCAACTCGTCGAACTTTTTCATACTTAGTATAATTCCCAACATATTTGTGTAATTCACCATTAAAAAGTTCATATACTTCATTTATTGTTACATCTAAAAAATAGCGATCATGACTTACAATTAAAAAGCCACCTTCAAATTTTAAAAGAAAATCCTCTAGCCAAGTCCTAGCTTCAATATCTAAATAGTTGGTAGGCTCATCTAAAAGAAGAATGTCTGGCTTTTGTAAAAGCACTTTTGCAAGAGCGATTCTCATTTGCCAACCACCAGAAAATTCTTCAACATTTCTGTTTAAATCAGTTTTTAAAAATCCAAGACCTGTAAGAATTTGTTCGGCAAGAGCCTCTCTTCTATACCATCCTGAAATTTCTAAAATCTCATGTATTTCATGGTGTCGCTCTAATAACTTAGCTTGCTTAGTTTCATTATCGGGTGTGTTAGATTCACTTGCAAGTTCTTCTCCAATTATTTCCATTTGAGAAAAAAGCTCGTATCCTTTTGCAAAGGCACTATCTGCCTCCGCTTTTAGGGTTTTCCCTGTATGCACAATGCCTGACTGAGGGAGATAAGACACTATACAATCCTTTTGCACAGCCCTTTCTCCGCTCTCATATTCCATTAATCCTGCCATTACCTTCATTAAGGTAGTCTTGCCAGAACCATTAGCTCCGCTTAAAGCAGCTCTGGTTCCAGCAGCAAGATTTATTGTTACATTTTTTAATATATCTCTATCACCAAAAGCAAGGCACACTCGAGAAAATTGAACAAAAGACATCTCTATCTCTTTCTAAAAAACAACACCATAGGATTTGAACTTCTTTCTATCAAAACACCTTCTTTTATATCTATGTTTTCAACAGTTTCAAATCGTAGTCCGTCTTCTTCCAATTTATACAATACATTAAACTCATCACGAGAAGTGTCAAACCTAAGAGTTAAAATTCCATCAAACTCTAAAAGCATTGACTCTTGCGCAAAATATTCAATTGAAACGCTTCCCCGTCCAATTGAATCACCATCACGTGGAATTCCGACTAAACCAGCTGTAAGTAATCTATCAAAGTCTCTCCATTCAAAAGTTTCGGATGCAGAAAAGGTTATAGTTCCATAATTTGAACTATGAAACCTGTTAGCTGCAGTTTGTATATCTCTATAAAGATTAGTTCTTCTTGCATTTTCGTTCGCAATAATCTGTGATACAGAGGTAATAGTTGAAGTTCCATCCTCTGATGATAATGAAACAAAACCGTACGCTGTTCGCCGCCCAACCTCATCCATATATTCTACTAGAATATTATTTTCATCTTTAATTGTTAAAGTGAGGGGATTGTCGGTATATGCATATGAACCTTCCGATTTTTTTGTAATTCCATCATAAGAAAAAGTTTCTTGTATTGCTTCACTTGCTAGACTTATTGTTCCCGTAACTAATCCTGGGTCAAACCCGAAATCGGATCTAATTCGTTTTAAATCTACCCTATTTTCGTTAAGCATAGTAGCATAGTAATCAGGATACCATGTTTTTTGTGCTATTTGTTGTATGGCTTCATCTGCTTCTGCACTTACATCAATTACTTGTGCCTGAAAACCTTCTCTTTCATCATATACACTAAGATTATATGAATAACACCAACCTTCAGTTCCCTCTTGGGTAAGGACTCTAAGCCACTCGCCTTCCAGCTCTTCGGAGCCACGCATTACAGCTTGGCCTTCACCTTGATACAAGACTTTAACAATTTCACTCTCACGAAGCCTGTATAATTGATCGGAGGTGTTTTCTGCTTCTTCGCGAATAGCAAGTCCGTCTATTTTTACAGAGGCATACTGATGTTTATACTCAACATACTGCTCAGCTTTTTTTGTAGCTTTTCGTTTTGATTCTGGTATAGTTATTTGCCAAAGCGGGATTTCTATTTTTTCATTAGTCTCTGGAACCCCAATAGCATAAATCTGGCTAATATTCGAGCGCAAATATACGGGAACTATATCCCCGTCGGAGAGTCCATATTCAGGTATCGACCATAATAAAACTCCATACCCTTCTACCCCGGCACATCCACTAAACATCAAAAATGACATTATAATTAAAAAGCATAGCATTACATTACGTTTAATCTTTTTCATGTATAAACAATACCACAAACAGAGAAAATCTTCAAGAGTACCTTTAAAAGTCTACATATCAAGAACTTTTGCAGAGATAAAAGTATGTATATTTGGAAGATCACCGCCTATTTCTCTTGAGGCTACAATAACTTTTCGATATTCTGAAGGGCTCATTTTTACATACTTTCGAAATTTTTTTGAAAAAGAAGAACTATCATGAAATCCACTGGAAAGAGCAATTTCAGTAATACTACTTGGAGAATACAAAAGCAAATCTTTTGCATTTTCAAGTCTTACCTGAGTTAATAATTCCTTTGGGGATAGATTTGTCCTTTTTTTACAAAGCTTATAAAGGTGCGTTCTATCTACATTTAAATGTGCACTAATATCTTCAACGGTTATAGTTTCCGTAAAATGTGCTTTTATATAATCAATTGCAGCTTGTGCACGGGTTTTATTATCTTCATAATCTGGATTCAAAATTTTTAAACATGAAAATAAAAGGTAAAACCAGCCTGCCAGCTCTGTATTTGTGTTTTCTGGGTTTTTTAAACAAGTTAAAGATTGTGAAAGGTACATAGCCATTTTATCTTCGTTTTCGGTATAACAAATACAATTTTCTTTATCGAATCCATGCTGTTTTAATAAACGGTTTGCTTCTTCCCCATCAAAACCAAACCACACATACTCCCATGGATCACTCGCATCTGCTTCGTAATACGTTAAATCTTTTGGGCAAATTAAAAAAGCTTGATTTTTTTCAAGATGATAAATATCTTTACCCACTCTAAAGGTTCCTTTTCCAGACAAAATAAAGTGCATAAGGTAGTGCGTACGAACAGCAGGTCCAAAATAATGCCTTGGAGAACATTTTTGATATCCACAATAATAAAAATTGAGAGGGGAAATAGCCATAACAACTCCTAAAAACTCTTTTTGTATTTTCACATTTTGCCATAAAATAAAAAAATATGCAACAAAATGACAAATAACAGGCAACAAAAAAGGTATTTTTGTGAATATCTACTGTGTACAATAAATTCTAGTTGAAAAGTGGAGGTCGTAAATGATAAAAATAACTTTTATGGGGGCAGGAAGCACCATCTTTGCACGAAACGTTTTAGGAGATTGTATGTGCACACCTGCACTACAAGAAGCAGAAATAGCGTTATATGATATTGATGCTAAGCGATTAAAAGAATCTGAAATAATTCTTTCTGCAATAAATAAAAATGTTAATGGTGGTAAAGCAAAAATTACAACTTTTTTGGGTGTTGAAAATCGAAAAGCTTCATTAAAAAACGCAAACTTTGTAGTAAATGCTATTCAAGTTGGTGGCTACAAGCCTTGCACAGTAACAGACTTTGAAATCCCAAAAAAATATGGACTTCGCCAAACTATTGCTGATACACTTGGTATAGGCGGAATAATGAGAACACTTCGAACCATTCCTGTTATGGAAGATTTTGCACACGACATGGAAGAAGTATGCCCCAATGCATGGTTTTTAAATTATACAAATCCTATGTCTATGCTCACTGGCTATATTCAGCGTTATACTAGCGTAAAAACGGTAGGTCTTTGCCACAGTGTTCAAGTGTGTTCAGACCACTTATTAAAAGCCCTTGGCATGGAAGATAAAATAGAGGGGCGACGTGAACTCATTGCTGGAATCAACCATATGGCGTGGCTTTTAAATATTTATGACAAAGATGGAAATGATCTTTATCCTGAAATAAAAAAACGAGCATTAGAAAAAAATAAAAATGAAAAGCACGATGATATGGTGCGCTACGAATATATTAAGCAGCTTGGATATTATTGCACAGAATCAAGTGAACATAATGCAGAATACAACAACTTTTTTATTAAGTCAAAATATCCTGAGCTTATCGACAGGTTTAATATTCCACTCGATGAATATATTAGCCGCTGCATTAAGCAAATCGACGGATGGGAAAAAGAAAGAGATGACATACTAAAAGACGGAAAAATTTCTCATGAACGATCACACGAGTATGCTTCTTTCATAATGGAAGCAATGGTTACAAATAATCCATATAAAATTGGTGGAAATGTAATGAACACAGGATTAATCACTAACCTTCCAAAGGAAGCATGCGTTGAAGTTCCTTGCTTAGTTGATGGTTCAGGAATTACACCTTGCTTTATCGGAGATTTACCGGTGCAATTAGCTGCAATGAATATGACAAATATTAATCCACAGTTAATAACCATCGAAGCAGCTCGAACAAAAAAACGTGAACACATTTATCATGCAGCAATGCTTGATCCACACACATCATCTGAATTAAGCATTGATGACATACGTTCAATGTGTGACGAAATGATTGAATCACATGGCGATTACATGAAAATGTATAAATAGGTTCTAATACCCTTGGTTCAAGGGGAACAAATAATAAAATGCATGTACATGCATGGAGGATTTATGAAAAAAATTATTGGATTTATGGTACTTGCACTAGTGCTCTTAAGCGTTACATCTTGTGCAAAAGAAGAAAAAACAGCTTCTTCAGGATCATTAACTGTTGCAATTTGGGATTCAAACCAAGAACCTGGCTTGCGCCAAATCATGGATGATTTTACTGCTGAAACAGGAATTGAAGTAGTTATCCAAGTAACCCCTTGGGAACAATACTGGACAATGCTTGAAGCAGGAGCAACTGGCGGATCTTTACCTGATGTATTCTGGATGCACTCAAATGAGTTTGCTAAATATGCAGAGTATGACATGCTTTTAGATATTACAAGTAATATCGATAGTAGTAGCTTAGTTGAAATGGACAAATTTCCTCAAGACATAGTAAATCTTTACGCTTGGGAAGGAAAACAACTTGCAGTACCTAAAGACATTGATACCATTGCACTTTGGTACAACAAAACTATGTTTGATGAAGCAGGCATTGCATATCCAGATGAAAGTTGGACATGGGATACTTTTTATGATGCAGCTGTTGCATTAACAAAAGATGACGAAAGCCAATACGGATTTTCACTAAAAACATCAAACGATCAAGCAGGATGGAACAACCCAGTTTATACAATGGGTGGTGAAGTAATTAATGATGCAAAAACCGAATCAGGTTTTAATAACCCTAACACTATTAAAGCCCTTGACTTCATGGGTAGGGTTGCACAAAATGCAATGCCTCCATATGAAGTAGTAAGTGAAAACAACGAAGAAGCATTATTTTCTTCTGGAAAAGTTGCTATGGTAACAATGGGATCATGGATGCTTGCATATCTTTGTAACAACGATTATGTAATTGAACATGGAGACATTGCTGTTCTACCAAAAGATGCAACTACAGGAAGAAGAGTTTCTATCTACAATGGTTTAGGTTGGGCAGCTTCTGCAAACACTGCACGTCCTGACGAAGCTTGGGCCCTTATTGAATACATGGGTTCTAGAGAAGCACAACAAAAACAATCAGACCTTGGTATTGTAATCTCAGCATATGAAGGAACAACAAATAACTGGGTAAATGCATATCCTGATTTTAATCTTCAAGCATACCTTGATATGATGGACGACATCGTATTCCGACCATATTCAAAAAATACAGTTGTATGGAACAATATGACTTACGAAAAACTTATTGATGTATGGACTGGAACCAAATCAGCTGAAGAAGTTTCAATGGATATTTATAATGAAATGAACGCTATTTTAGCAGAGGAATAATTAATTCAAAACCTATCTGCCGTACGGACAGATAGGTTTATTTTTTTAACAAAGGGGGAATGATAAAATAACTTCCGTGATATTTTATCATTTGCAGTTTAGAAAGCGTTACTCTCTAAACTGCTCGTTCGCGACCTCCATGTCGTGCCGCTAACGCGGTGTTTTAAAGGGGGAACAATGCAAAAAACAATAAACTATGCGACTCGCCAAAAACGCAGCATTTTTTTATGGGGCTGGGCATTTTTATTACCAACAATTATAGGATTATTAGTTCTCAATATCATTCCTATATTTCAAACTATTTGGCAAACTTTTTTTAAAACCGGAGCTTTTGGACGAGGCAATGTTTTTATTGGTCTAGATAATTACACAAAGATGCTTTCAGACCCTGATGTATGGCAAGCACTAATAAATACTTTTAAATACGCAATTATAGAAGTACCTCTTTCAATTGCACTAGCACTTATAGTAGCAGTATTATTAAACAGGCAAATCCATGCTAGAACCGTTTATCGGACGATTTTCTTCTTGCCTATGGTCGCAGCACCTGCAGCAGTTGCTATGGTATGGCGCTGGCTTTATAATTCAGAGTTTGGTCTTTTAAATCATCTTTTAGAAAGCATTGGTGCAAATCCCGTAACGTGGCTATCAAACCCAGACATAGCCTTTGCTTCAATTGCAATGGTTGGAGTATGGTCGGTGCTAGGATATAATATGGTTCTCTTTTTAGCAGGTCTCCAAGAAATACCTCAGGATTTTTATGAAGCCGCTGAAATTGATGGGGCTAGCAAAATAAGCCAATTTTTTAACATCACTATCCCACTCCTTTCACCTACGATGTTTTTTGTTACTGTTACAAGAATTATTGCATCTTTGCAAGTGTTCGATTCAATCTACATTATGATGGATAAAACAAACCCAGCACTACCAAAGACGCAATCACTTGTATTTCTTTTTTATAAGTACTCCTTCCAAGAATCCAATAGAGGATATGGATCAACAGTAGTACTTCTTTTGCTAGTAGTTATATTAATAATCACTGTTATCCAACTACGATTGCAAAAAAAATGGGCTCAAGGAAATTAGGGAGGGATTATGCAAAAAGAATATTTTAAAAAAACTATTGGTGTGCATGTCATTCTCATTATGGGTGCTCTTTTCATGGTAGTTCCATTTTTGTGGATGATTTTAACATCATTTAAATCAATAACCGAATCGACTCAAATAGATCCCTTTTTAATTTTTCCATCAGTGTGGAGAACAGAAGCTTTTACCTCTGTTATTCAACGTATGGACTTTGTTCGTTTATATTGGAATACCTTAGTACTCATTGTGCTAAGAATTATTTGTGCTATTGTTACGGCCTCTTTGGCAGGATATGCACTTGGAAGATTAAACTTTGTGGGAAAGGGATTAGCTTTTGGGTTAGTGTTATTTCAGATGATGATGCCAACACAGATATTTGTTATTCCACAATACTTAATGGTAACATCACTTGGGCTAACAAACACAGCCTTTGCACTTTTATTTCCAGGCTTAGTAACAGCTTTTGGTACATTTTTATTTAAACAATCCTTTTCAACCTTACCAAAAGACTTAGAGGAAGCGGCACTTTTAGATGGATGTAATGTGGGGCAAACATTTTTACTCGTTATGGCTCCTCTTATTAAATCTTCAATGGTTGCTCTTGGTATCTTTACAGCCTTATTTGCCTACAAAGAACTTTTATGGCCATTGGTTGTAAATACAGATCAAGCAACAATTCCATTGTCTGCAGCCTTAGCAAAACTTCAAGGACAGTTTGTAGCAAATTATCCTGAACTTATGGCCGCCTCATTCTTAGCATGTCTTCCCATGATTATTATTTATATAATATTCCAAAGACAGTTTATAGCAGGCATTTCTACTTCCGGTGGAAAGCTATAGGTTAAAGAAAACACTTACAAATCAAAAAAGTAAACTTTTCCGACATTCGGTGAGTTTACTTTTTTTTTTATTTATCGTACAATGTTTTTTATGGAATTTACTCAAGAATTTATTGATGGACTTAGTGTAAACGAAGTCGACATTATGAAAAAAATTGCGGATGATTTATCAATCCGTATGCAACAAGTTTCAGCCGTTATTTCACTTGTAAATGAAGGCTGTACCATCCCTTTTATTTCACGTTACCGAAAAGAAAGCCATGGTTCGTTAGATGAAGTACAGGTTAGAGATTGTGATCACAATTTCAAATCTCTTATGAATCTTGAAACAAGAAGGCTCGAAATTGTAAAAGGGATTTTTGGACAAGGACAACTTAACGACTTTTTATATGAAGCAGTTATGAAGGCAAAAACGCTCACAGAACTTGAAGATTTATGGGCACCCTTCAAAAAGAAAAAGAAAACTCGCGGTATGCTCGCTATTGAACGAGGCTTAGAAGCCTTGGCAGATGCAATGCTCGAACTTGATGATGCAGGAGTTGAATCAAAAGCCCCTGATTTTGTTGTAACGGACGCTGAAAAAGAAGAACTTAATGTTCCAACGGCAGAAGATGCAATAGCAGGCGCAAAAGATATATTAGCAGAACGCATGGCCCAAACTGCAGAAAACAGAAGCGATGTTCGAGACTTTTACATTTCTACAGGTCTTATTAAAGTTCAAGGAATTGGAGATGAAAGCGCTGCAAAAACATCAGTATACCAAATGTACTGGGATTATTCTGAAGCTCTAAATCAAATTAAGCCTCACCGAATTCTTGCCGTTAACCGTGGAGAAAGAGAAGGTGTACTTGATGTTAGCATAGACATTGATATAGAAGGCGCAATTAGTTTACTAAAGCGAAAATACACTATTAATAATAAATATCACGGAGAATCAATTGAAGACGGATTAGTACGTCTTTTGTCTCCTGCAGTTGTAAGGGAAATCCGCGGTGACAAAAGTGATGAAGCTGATGA
This sequence comes from uncultured Treponemataceae bacterium, assembly GCA_964370315.1. Taxonomy (GTDB): domain Bacteria; phylum Spirochaetota; class Spirochaetia; order Treponematales; family Treponemataceae; genus CAYJFX01. The sequence continues at coordinate 3,014 of CAYJIS010000037.1, read as the reverse complement.
CCATGGGATTGATACATTTAGTGAAAACTTAAAAAATCTTTTAATGACACAACCAATTAAAGGTACAAGAGTTCTCGGTGTTGACCCTGGTATTAGAACGGGTACAAAATGCGCAGCCCTTGATGACACAGGAAAGTACCTTGGTTACTTTATGATTTACCAAAACAAAGTAGAAGATTCTATGGCTGCAATAAAAAAAGCAATTAAAGAATATGATGTACAATTAGTTGCTGTAGGAAACGGAACAGGAACAAAAGAAGTGCAAGAAATTGTTTCAAAGGTAATTTCAGAAAACTATCCTGATGTATTATTCACTGTTGTTGATGAAGATGGTGCATCTGTTTACTCTGCAAGTGATACCGCTCGCGAAGAATTCCCAGACCTTGACTTAACTATTCGTGGTGCTATTTCTATTGGAAGGCGCTTACAAGACCCATTGGCAGAACTTGTAAAAATTGACCCAAAATCGATCGGTGTTGGGCTTTATCAGCACGATGTAAATCAAAAAAAATTATCTGAAACTTTGGATGAGGTTGTAGGCTCTGTTGTAAACAATGTTGGTGTAAACTTAAATACCGCATCTGCTTCTTTGTTAAAATATGTTTCGGGTATTACAGGCCCTACGGCAAAGAAAATTGTTGCATACCGAGAAAGCAAGGGAAAAATTACCAAACGTGAAGATCTTCAAAATGTAAGCGGCTTAGGCCCTAAAGCATATGAACAATGTGCTGGATTCTTAAAAATCCCTGAAAGTTCAGATCCACTAGATAATACTTGGGTACACCCTGAAAACTACGAAGCAGCACGCATTGTGTACGAATATGTCTTTAAAAAACAAGATATTCCTGCAAGTGTAAAAACTGAACTTAAAGAAAAATATAAGCTCGGTGACGAAACCGTAAACGACATAATTGATGAGTTACAAAAGCCAAATCGTGACCCTCGCGATGGGTTTCCAAAACCAATTATGCAAAAAGGCGTTGTTTCTTTTGAAGACTTAAAAGAAGGCATGAAAGTTACTGGTAAAATTAAAAACGTTGTAGACTTTGGTGCTTTTGTTGATTTAGGACTAAAAGAAACAGCATTATTACACATTTCTGAACTTTCAGACAATTACGTGTCAAACCCAATGGATGTTATTAAAGTGGGTGACATTAAAGAATGCACTATTATTGGCCTTGATATGGACAGAAGGCGTATTTCTTTATCGCTAAAAAGCAATCCTGAAATTGGCGGAAGCACTGGTGGTGCAAAACCAAGAAGCGCTGACGGAGCAAAAAAGACGGTAAAAGTAGTTAAATCTGGTAACAAACCGCTAGCAAAACCTCCTGTAGACAGAAGAGAAAAAGTTTCTACTGTTAACGCAGGCGACGATGGAATGACCTACAATCCATTTGCGGCATTGTTAAAAAAATAAGTAACTACAAGACACGGCATACTGCCGTGTCTTTTTTTATAGAAAATGTCCCTGTTTTTTTGTAAAAAGGAAGCAAAACCAGTTAATTAAAAAGTGCTGTTTATTTTTATGATATTCACGCCATACAGTGCAAAAATAGAAGTTCAACACTTTAATGAGAAAACAATTGCCTTGAAGAAGAAACGCCCTCACCCAACTTTATAGATTCCTTCATTAAAATTGAAAGGTATTGATCTTGTAAGCCTTCTTCAAAACTATAAAAACTTTTCCCTTCTCGCACATACTCTGCCATACACTCTATTACTGTTGCAACGGCAATTTCATCATCACTAAAATTACACCTGTCATACCTATTTTTATATAAACACTCTTTACAACCAGTTATTCCAATCAAACTATATGCATCAGGAGATTCATTAAAACCCGATACTTCCCTCACGAGACTATATTCAATAGGATTCTTAAAATCTATAAGGGTACGAACACAATCATTTTGGATTTCTCCATGAGTTCCCCGTATAAGAATATTTGGCTTTCGAATTTTTGAAAAATATTGCTCATAGGTAAAATAGTAAAACCCCAAGCAATCTCCAAAATCAAGACTTGCAAAAACCTGCTCTTCATTTACCAACTCTTCTTTCTCAGGATACCCAGCCCTACCTGGACCTTTTATTACTTTCCCGTTAAAAACGTTTGCTTTCACTATGCAATTTTCAAATGTTTTACCTAAGTACTTGCGTATTAAACTTGTGCCATGATATCCATGCCCCGAAGAAACAATTGCTTGCTGAACATCTCCAATTTCGCCAGATTGTATAAGTTTAAGGCGACTTGCATGCATCGGCTGAAAAGCATATTGTTCAGCTATTTGAATTAGTCCTGTATTTTTTACAGATGAATAAAGTTTATTTAAAGATTCAACATTCTCAAGTTCAAAAGTTTCGCTTAAAACAGATAGCCCCATGTCTGCGCATTTAATGATAAACTCTGGTAAAACTTTTTGCGGCAAAGCTAATACAACAAACTCCCCAAAATCTTTTACACTTTCAATATCAGATACAACGTCAAAACCCCAGGTATCTTCCACTTCTTTTGCCTTTTGCGGGTTTCTTATAACTACTGTAGTAATATAAAAAATATCTGGCTGTTCTTTTACCAATTTAAAAAAGAAATTACTTCGCCATCCAGCTCCAATAACAGAAAAACGGATTTTTTTCATACAAACCTCACTCAACAAATTCTTTCCAAAAAGGCTAACACCTCTTCTCCTGTTGGAGGACACCCCTCAACATAATTTTTAAAACAATTTGTACAAGAACCAATGCCATAGACTCCCTCTACACCTTTATATCCTTGCCCAATACTTAGCGGAGGAATTGAACGATAGTTGCCATTCTCATTTATACGCTCAAGTGCATGAATCAAAGAAGCGTAGCACGCACTGCACGCATTTTTTTCTGATACAATTTCGGCTAACTGCGCAGCTCTTCTCTCTGGAACTGTATTACAAATTACCGATGGTTTATTTAATTCATGAATAAGCGCTTTTTTTATATCACTTTGTCCTATCCCAAGCTTTGCAGATAGAGGTATATAG
>CAYJIS010000036.1:0-20731 GCA_964370315.1 uncultured Treponemataceae bacterium | reverse complement strand
CGAATTCTTAGAAGGAAAAACACTTCCAGGAATCGCAGCATTAGACCAAAAGTAGCTAATTTACAATGTATAATGTATAATTGTTGTGATTATGAAGTCTTTCAATATTGCCGTGTAATGACCACGTGGTAGTTGAAGGACTTCTTCACATTATGAGTATAAAAATAATGGTAAATTATCAATTATAAATTGTACATTACATAAAGGAAGAAAACAATGACAATACACGAAAAAGTTTCAGCATTTTTAGGACGCCACGGGATGTATGTAAATGCACCCGATGTGCAAGCAACAACAGAGGGTATTTTATTTGATATGCAACTAGGCTTAGATGCAGTTCCAGGGAGTGATTTTTTACAAAGTTCGCAAGAAATGATTCCTACGTGGGCAAATCCACCAAGTAAACCGCCTAAAAATGATTCTGTTATCGTAATAGATGCAGGTGGAACAAATTTCAGAGTATGTCTTGTTTCTTTTGATGAAAATGGACAAGCCACTATACAGGACTTACAAAAATCATCTATGCCAGGAATTGAACGAGAGTTTTCAAAAAAAGAATTTTTTGACACAATTGCATCAAAGCTTGACCACTTAAAAGGAATGGCTACAAAGATAGGTTTTTGTTTTTCATATGCCATGAAAATAACGCCCGATGGAGATGGCGAAGTAATTTCTTTTTCTAAGGAAATAAAAGCTCCAGAAGTTATAGGTAGTCTTGTAGGTGCTTGTCTTTCAGATGCACTTGTAGACAGAGGTTGGACACGACCTGAAAAAATTACACTTCTCAATGATACTACTGCCGCTCTTTTGGCTGGAGCTTCAACGGCTACAGGTGGATTGCAGTATTCTTCTTATGTAGGTATTATTCTTGGAACTGGATTAAATACGGCGTATATAGAACCTAATCCAATAAAAAAAATATCTGAGTCTTCTCGTCAAGCACCTGATACTCAAATTGTCGTGTGTGAATCTGGCTTGTATAATAAATTAGCCCGAAGTGATTTTGATATTGCATTTGATAAAACAACAAATACCCCAGGAAGATACATTATTGAAAAAATGTGCTCCGGAGCATACTTAGGTGCAGTTGCATCTCTTGCAGTTAAGCAAGCTTGTTTAGATGGATTATTTTCTGATGCTGCTTCAAAAGCATTAACGAGTATTGGTTCCTTTACACTTTTTGATATGGACCGCTTTTTTTATACTCCATTTAATGAGGAAACAATACTTGGTGGTGCAATTTCAAAAGGTACGCAAGATGATCGTGACATTCTTTTTACATTACTAGATGCCTTTGTTGATAGATGCGCCCGTTTAACAGCGTCTCTTATTTGTGCGGTTGTGTTAAAAAGCGAGCAGGGGCTCAAACCTAGTTTGCCTGTAAGCGTATTATGTGATGGCACAACATTTTATAAAACACATAACTTACAAAGTCGCATACGAGGCTATTTAAATACTGAACTTATTCAAAAAAAGCATCGTTATTTTGAAATTGTAAGTCTTGAAAATCCAATTACATTAGGGGCAGCCCTTGCTGGAGTTAGTACTTAATTACATGAAAAAAAAGCCTATTATTACTATGGTAGTGTTCGTATTTTATTTTTCTGGCTTTTTGTTTTCTCAGTCTCAAAGTGCAGTCTCTATTAGTAAAAAACTTTCTGTTATTGAAACAGAATACTTTGATATTATCTTTACAGAAGAATCAACAGAAAGTGCGAAGTATTTAGCACAACATGCAGATGTATTGTATATAAAAGCAAAAGACTTTTTAAAGGTCGAAAAAGTTCTTAGAATCCCTGTTGTGCTTAGCCAGCAAACAGATGTACTAAATGGATATTTTACTTTTGTTCCTTATAGTCGCATTGTTATTTATGATACACTTCCACAAACATCATTGGCAGTTTTTGATGATACCCTGTTGTCAGTTTTTTATCATGAACTAATACATGCGATTTCCTTTCGAGTTTCAATAGGTAATTCTAGGTTATGGAATAATTTTCATTCATATTGTACTTCCTTGGACATGCCAACATCTATTACTGAAGGAACTGCCGTCTTAGCAGAAAGTTTAGACGGTTACGGTAGGCTTAATAGTGCTTACAGTATGCACGTTGTTCGCCAAGCTAAAATTGAAAATAAATTTCCTCATTGGTCTGATATTACGGGTTCATATACTTTATATACTGATGGTTCTCTACCATATATTTTTGGTGGTGCATTTATGCAGTATATGTATGAACAGTTCGGAGCTCAAAGTTTAGCAGATTTTTGGAATGAAAGTAATGATATCGATTTAATTTCTTATACACAAAATTTTAAGAAAGTGTATGGTATAACAATTGAAAAAGCATGGAATGATTTTGAAAACTCTATCGTTGTTTCGCCAACAATAGAAATGCCCACTATATCTATTGCAGAAAAATATCTGTACCAAAATCTTACAAGTTCTCCTTTTGGAATTGCTTGGCAGGATGGGTTTACTGGTAATGTGTATTTTTTGGATTACAACGAAACGAGAGAGTCTTTTTTATTTTCTAGCGACTTGAATACTAGTCTTTCTTTTTCACGTGATGGAAAATTCCTCGTAATAAGTGGTGCAACTGGATTAGAGACATCCCAAAATATTACTCGTATTTATGACATGGAAAAAAAGCGATTTATTAAATCGCAAAGAGATATTCGTGATGCAGCAATTATTAGTATTAACGCTTCTTTGTTTAATAGTGAACGTAATGATACTGTAACACAAGAGTATGTGCTAGCGGGGATAGAAACAAACGGTCAAAGAGCGAGCTTAGTTTTATATGATGCAACTGATACAAAAAATTCGATAGAGCTCGATAGGTTTGATTTTAATTTTGGAACAATTCCTTTTACACCCGTTGATATTGGTGATGGTGTTATTGTAATGCTATTAAAAGCGAGCGATTATTGGGGTTTCTTTACATATAATGTATATACAAAAGAAACAAAGACGTATAGAAGTGATTTACTAGTACAAAACCCTTCTGAACTAGCTTCCTTGTTTGCCGGTAAAACAAAGGCCTTCTTTTCATATGCACAAACACCAGAAAGCCAGCCTTTGCTTGCTAGCATTGATTTATCTCAATTTAGCAGCAATTCTTTTGAAGCCCGTATATATACAACAGAGGTTTCAGGTGGAATTTTTAATCCAATTGAAAATTTTAATGATAACGATATTGCACACATATCTCGTTTTTACGAAAGTAGGGCTATATCCACCTTAGAATTAAGCGAGCAAAAATATAGACCTATTGAGTTTTACGAATATATCCAAGAAAAAGATATTGTGATACAAGACCAAGAAATAAAACAATACCATGTAGAAAATTATTTGAGTACAGGGGTCGTTATTCCTTTTGTCGGTTCGGTTAATTTAACTCCAATTGATGAGCGTGTTTTTAGTCTTTTTTCTATTGGTATAACAGGCTTTACAATTGATCCTGCTGAACGACTTTTATTGATTGGTGGAACAGGGTGGGACCCATTTACAAAAAATACAACAACAACCCTCTCTGCGTATTTTACAGAACAAAATAGTAGTATTATTAATGAAAATCATTTAGCTACTTCGTTTGAAGGTATTGAATCCTTTGGTAGCATGGTACAAATGGATGTTTCAATCCCAATTTTTTCTGATTTTAATCGGGTTGGGGTTTTAAATAGTAGTCGTTTTTTTTATTTTAAAGATGATAATGAGTTTTATAAAAAAGGGAATACAATTGATAATATAAGCTCTCTCTATTATCAAAATCTGCGCAAGGCTGGTTCTGGGTTTTATGAAACTCTTGGATTATTTTTACAGTACAGTTTTCAACTTGAAAAATACTTTGGTGATGCCCCATATACTAGTAATGAGCTTTATTATGGGCATATTTTACACGCAAAAGTGTATATACCAAGGCTATTACCTTTTCAAAATCCAAATCGTTTTTCTGTAAACCTTCCTTTTTCTCTTGAGTTTTCCTACTTCAATCGTTTTACTGCACTATGGGAAGCGGGAACAAATGTAGTGCTTTTTTCATATGATATACAAGATGCCTTAAGTTTTATGCACTTATTTTTTCAACGTGTTACATTAGACACGCAAGCAACCTATACTAAGTATAAAGAAATACAAGATACTTTTATACTAACAACGAGTTTGTTTACATCTGCAACAATCAATATTGGGATATTAACAAACTCTCCTGTTGATATTGGTGTAAGCGTTCTTTGGGAACCTTTTATTAGTGGAAAAAATGCCGTAAGTACACAACTAAAATTTGACGTAAATTTGTAGATTTTTTACGTTTAAGTCTGTACAGTTATGTATAAATTGTAGTATAATGAACATGTAGAAATTTCAATTAGGAGTTGGGTTTGTCTAGGGGAAAAACTATAGGAAAAATTATAGCAATGTTATTACTCATTGTTATTTTAGTTTTGGGTGGAATGCTTTGGTTTGATTACTTAGGAGTCATCAATGCAAAAAATACTTTTGCGCCCATTTACACGATGCTTGGAATGCAAGTACAAACATCAGTTACTACCGACACTACAGATTTAACGCTTGTTGCAAATTTAGAAGAAGATAGATTTGCTAAAAGGCTTGAGTCCTTAGAAATACGCAACCAAGAATTAAATCAACGCGAAGAAAGTGTAAGCTTAGCTGAGGATCAAAATCTTCAAATTGCCGCAGAGCTAGAAGAAATGCGTGTTTCACTTGAACAGCAACAAATAACTTTTAGTAATGAAGTAAAACGCTATGATGATAGAAATTTAAATATTGAACAAAATGCTCGAAACTTAGCAGCTATGCGTCCAGCTAATGCAGTTGCAATTCTAAATGCAATGGATGACCAAGATATCATTGATACATTACGAAAAGTTGATGAAATTGCAGCTTCAGAAGGAGCAGCATCTCAGGTATCTAACTGGTTATCATTAATGCCTCCAGAGCGAACTGCTGAACTCAATAGAAAAATGACATCAAAGCCTGCAACAATTGAATAAGCAGTAGCATTGTTATAGATACATACTCTTTTCCGTAACAGACTAATATTATAATACTTGTTTTCTCATATTTTATAATTCCATGTATAAAAAATTTAACTCTCCTCAAAAAAAAGTCGATGATTAAAGGGTAGACATGTTTAAAAGTCTATACTGGAGGTTTGCCAATGCAGGCAATGCACATTCATCTCAGTAAAAATCAAGATATTTTGCTTGATAGGGGAGCTACTGTTCAAGGAATGAACTACCCCTCTGAGAGTGAGAACCCATTTGACTCTTTCTTACGAAAGCATTTAAATGAGGACACACTTCGTGCCAAGGAAGGCCCTCCTGAATATCGGGGTGCTGATTCGAGTAATTCTGTAAAACCTAATGGAGAACAAGGTTCTAACAGTGTTAACGAAAACACACAGTCTGATTCACAAAACACAAAAAAAACTGATTCAACTCATGAAGAAAAAGCTTCGGATGAATCGAGTAGTAAGATTTCAGATGAAAAAGAACGTCTTTCTGATACAGATGAAAGCGAAAAAACATCATCTGTTAAAAACGATGAGGAAAAAGCAAAGGCCTTACTACAAGAATCAACTGATAAACTACGTGATACTACGAATGCAGAACTTGGACTTATTATTCAAGATGCGAATGTAGATCAAAGTGATTTTCAAGTAGTTGATGTTAGCGAAGAAAATGCTGCCTTAAAAAAGACACAAGCATTGGGCAGTGGAAAAAAAGTTCTCCAAGATATACCAACTATTAGTGTCGTAGATGAACGGTCTATAACTGGTGAAGGTAAAGTTGAGGGCAATTTTGTACATTCTATTTCTTATGATGGAAATGGCAATGCTACACTAGATATGTCATTACAGCAAAATCTCACTGGTATACAAAACCCAACAGGTACGATAATAAATGCTGATGGTTCGGTACAACAACACACGGTGTCAAATGCTCAACACTTTGGAACAATGTTAAGCTCTGAGTTACAAAGTAATTCTTCTGAACTTGTTAAAACAGGATCTATTATTCTACGCGATGGAAATCAAGGTTCAATTAATCTGATATTACATCCAGAAGAGCTCGGCAATGTTAAGATACGTTTGGAAATTTCCGACAATGTACTTACGGGACGAATAACGGTTGCAAGTGAAGAAGCGTATAATGCTTTTAAAGAAAACTTAGGTTCTTTAAAAGAGGCATTTGATGCAAATGGATTTGATACAGCTGGATTTGATTTAGCGTGGTCTGGTGAAGATCAAGCAGGGGATCAAGAACAAGACGGTGGGAATAAAAATCCATTTGGAAATCGTTATGATGAAAATATTACAGTACTAAGTGATGTTGAATTGCAAACGTATACTCAGCAAGCTTACGTAAATGTAATGGTATAAATCCCTGATGGGAAGTTTTTAGGAGGAATATTCATGGAATTGAATACCAACATGAGTTCAAGTGAAGTTGCAAGAAATCAATTACAAATTGACAGCTTCAACAAGTCTCTTGCGGTAAACGGACGTACTGCAAGTCAGGAATTGGGCAAGGATGATTTTTTAAAGCTATTAATAGCCCAGCTGGCAAACCAGGATCCAACAGCACCCATGGAAAATACCGAGTTTATAGCCCAGATGGCACAATTTTCTTCATTGGAACAAATGACAAACATGAGTTCAGGTTTTTCACAACTTGCAAACATGCTTAATTCTAATGAAGCTATTAATACTGTAGGAAGAACAGTTGATATCAGTGTAGGCGATAATATTATAACTGGTACTGTTGAAGCAACTACTAGAGGAGACCATCCAATGGTAATTGTAAATGGAAGTACATACAGTATGGATCAAGTGCAAAGAATTTATGCTAATAACTAGTGTATGTAGTTACTAAGTAAAAATTCAAATCATTTTATTGTCGTTACATATAACGATACATAATTGTAATTATTAGGAGATAAACATATATGATGAGGTCACTATATTCTGGTGTATCCGGAATGCAAAACCACCAAACACGATTAGATGTAATTGGTAATAACGTATCTAACGTAAATACTACTGGATTTAAAAAAGGAAGAGTTAACTTCCAAGATATGATTTCACAACAACTTTCTGGCGCTGCAAGTCCAACTACTGAAGTTGGTGGTGTAAATCCAAAAGAAGTTGGGCTCGGTATGACCGTAGCTTCAATTGATACTATCTTTACACAAGGTAGTCTTCAGTCAACTGGAGTGGGAACTGATATTGCAATTCAAGGAAATGGCTTTTTCATTCTTAAGAATGGAGAAGAAACATTTTATACAAGAGCAGGAGCTTTTGGATTGGATAGCGATGGAACACTTGTTAACCCTGCAGATGGTCTTAGAGTGCAAGGCTGGATGGCAGAAGACCTAAATGGTGAAATGATTATTAATAGTGCAGGTAACACTGAAGATTTAATTATACCAATTGGAGCAAAAGATCCTGCCAGAGCTACAACGAACGTTGACTTTGCTTGTAACTTAAATAAAAACACTCCAGAAATCTTAGCTGGGGCAACTCCTGCTGATATTGTAAATGGTACATGGGCAACAGAGTTTAATGTGTACGACAGTTTTGGAAATGAACATAACTTAAACGTTTCTTTTACAAAGGTTGTAGGAACAGCAAACCAATGGACTGCAACAGTTAATGTTGACCCAGATGCTGCATTAGCAACACAAACTCGTGTTGGATTAGGAACAACGGATGGAGTTGCTAATACATTTACTGTAGAGTTTGATAATACTGGAACACTTTTGTCAGTTACTGATTCAGCTGGAAACGTATCAAACCCAACCGGTGAAATAGGTCTTCAAGTATCTTTTGATGTTGCTGATTCAACGCCTGATGGAGCTGGAGCTCTATTAAGACAAACTTTTAACTTAAATGTTGGTACAATTGGTAGTCAACAAAACACTATAACTCAAAGTGCATCACAAAGTACAACAAAAGCCTTTTTTCAAGATGGTTATACATTAGGCTACCTAGATACCTTTAAAATTGATCAAAACGGTATTATTACTGGTGTGTATTCAAATGGTACAAATAGATCTATTGGGCAAGTTGCTTTGGCTTCTTTTATTAACCAAGGTGGTCTTGAAAAAGCAGGAAATAATACATATATGCAATCAAATAACTCGGGACTCGCTAATGTTAGTACTTCTGGAATTGCTGGAAAGGGTACATTCTTAGCAGGTGCTTTAGAAATGTCAAATGTTGATTTAACTGAACAATTTACAGATATGATTGTAACACAAAGAGGTTTTCAATCAAATGCAAAGACTATTCAAACCGCAGATACACTTCTAGACACCGTATTGAGTTTAAAGCGATAATAGTGTAAAATACACTTAGCTTTAATATGAGCCTGTAGCTTTTAAAGTTGCAGGCTTTTTTTAGGAGAAGTGTATGATTAATAGAAGTGTATTTTTTAAAGTCATTTTAGTACTCTGTATTGCATTGACTCTTGTAGGTTGTGCAACAACTAACGTTGCGAGCAATGATTTTGCAATTTATGAAACTTCAGAAAGGATGTTTTGGGTAATTGAAGGTACTGCAAAAAATGGCGAGCCATCTGTTGTATATATTCTTGGGACAATTCACTTAGGGGATGAAAGACTATTTCCTTTATCGAATTCTGTCGTTAGGGCCTTGTCGGTTTCAGATAGAGTAGTAGGTGAACTTTCTTCAAAAGATCTTAATAAGGCCGAAAGTGAACTACAAAAGGTTCTTTTTAGAGGAATAGATTATGGTTCAAATGTATACGATTACTTTACCGATGAACAAGTTGCGTTTTTAGAAAATAATTTTGACCAAGAAGTTTTGGATGGGTTATCTGTTTTTGAACCGTGGGTAATTTCGACTTTAGTATTAGAATTAGCATTGAGTAACACCAATTTAAGTGCTGAATATGGGCTTGATTCAAATATTTACGCATTTGCAACTGATGCAGACATTGAAGTTGAAGGGCTTGATAGTTTGAAAACTCAAATGGATGTTCTAAGTTATGCTGATTTTACCTTAGAAGAACAAATTGAAATAGTAAAGGATATTTTAGATGATAGTATTAGTAACGATACATCAAAAAGTTTGAACGATATGTATCGGGCATATCTTAATGATGATAAAGATGCTCTAGCTGAAATTATGAATGAGCCAATTGGCGGTTCAGACTTAGAGCAACGATATCTAAAATTATTATTGGAAGATCGAAATAAAGATTGGGCAAATAAAATTATAGGTTATTTGAATGAGGGAGGCGAAACTTTTATTTTCGCTGGAGCTGGGCATTTCCTAGGTGAAAACTCGGTTTTTGACTTTCTCTTGGATTAATAATCCTTTCTAAAAAAAGATAGATGTTTCGTATACTGTTACATCTATCTTAATTTTTTCAGTGAATATAAGAGAACATAAAATGAAACGCATTACGATTTTTTGCTTGATTGCATCAATACAGATATACCTATTACACCCCCAGACTACCGCAGATGATATTACTACCTTGATAAATGGTAGTGGTGAGCGTCAAATAAACATTAGAAATGATATAACATTTGATTATGGATCATATGGTATTAGTTTTGATGAAGGCACTATTACGTTTATAGGTAATATAACTGATGCTCTTGCTAATCCTCAAAACACTTATTCTTTAGAAGGCACAGGTGCTTTTATTGACATTGAAGAAAATGCAGTTTTAAATTTACAAAACATACAATTTGAAAATATTTTTTCAATACGTGATAGTGCTTTTAGTAATGATGGCATATTGAATATAGAAAACTCTATTTTTTCTAATAACACTAATGGGCAAAATACCAGTGTTATTTCAAATTTTGGTATATTAAATGTAGATTCTTCTTTATTTGAACAAAACTCTATTGATAAAACAGGTAACAATGAGCTTGGCCTTGGTAGAGGCGGTGTGATTAGAAATTATGGAAGTGCGTTTATAAACAATTCTATTTTTAGGGATAATGCAGCACAACATGGTAGTGCTATATATAACGCTGAAACTGGCATTATGGAAATAACGAATAGCTTATTTGAAAATAATAAGAGTAGTTATCTCATACCTGAGTCAAATGATTCTTCTTCATATGCATATGGTACTATATTCAATCAAGGAACACTTATCGTTAGAGAAACAGACTTTTTTAACAATGCAATGGGTTCTGGTGGTGCTATTTATAATGAGGGCATAACAAGTATTTATGATTCAAACTTTATTGGTAATGATGCAAATGGATTAGGTGGGGCAATTACAAATGCAACTGGAGGAACTTTAAATATACATAACTCAGTATTTGACGCGAATACATCAAACAGTGCTTCTGCTGCAATAAATTCTGCTTACGGCGGAAACGTCAATATAATTGGTAGTACAATACGAAATCACTCGATAATTTCTGATGCTGATAGCGGTAATTATGACAGAGATAATGGTGGAGCTATGTATTTTTATGGAGTTGAATTTTTGCGTGATGAAAATTATCAACTAATCTTTGATAAAAATGGTCATGCAATTGTTAAAACTCCGAGCGGGCATTTGTACATCGAAAATTCTCAGTTTATCAATAATACCGTAAGTAGAGGCGGAGGTGCTGTATATAGTACAGGCTATGCAACTATTATTAATACGCTATTTGAAAATAACTCATCAGACCTAAAGGATGGAGTAGAGAACCCAGATAGTTTTAATGCAGGTACTGCGGGCGCGTTTTATGATTACAATTATACAGACCTTCCAACGATAATTAAAGGTTCAACTTTTAGAAGAAATTCGGCCTATTCTGCTGGAGCCATCTATCATCCTGCAGGGCATCTCATAATAGATGACACATTATTTGAGTATAACTCTGCAATTGATGTTGGTGGAGGTGGTGCTTTAATGAATGGCGGCGTTGGCTCTTTAGTTTTAACTAATTCGCATTTTATAGAAAACAATGCAGGCCTCGGTGGAGCTTTTAGCCAAATGTCCGAAAATAGTGCGTATATTGCTAATTCCTACTTTGAAAAAAATACTGCAAATTCTTACGGTGGAGCCCTGTATTTAAGGCCGTATCGAAATTCAAGCACCCCTGAGAATGTGAAATCTTACACAGAGATAGTTAATTCTGATTTTGTTCAAAACTCTTCAAATGGGTCAGGTGGAGCAATATATCTTCAAAGTGACTTAGACTTAAGTGGGAGTACCTTTACTGAAAACACTGCAAATATAGCAGGTGGAGCTCTGTTTATTTTAGGACCTTCAACTGCAACAATTAAGGATATAGATTTTTTAGGCAATAGAGCTAGTGATGGCGGAGCAATTAGAAATAATGGAAATATCACTATTTATAATAGTATTTTTGAAGAAAACAGAGCAAATGAAGGCTCTGCAATTATGAATAATGGAACAGTTATAATTTATAATAGCCTTTTTCAAAATAATGTTTCTACGTACAATACAGATAAGACATATTACACTGCAGCTGGACATGTAGATGGGAATGGTACTACAAATATATATAATTCATCATTTTTAAACAACTATCATAAATCTTCAAATGATTTTGATTATGCAGCTGCTATTACTGGTTCCGGGAGTGTTAATATTATTGCAACTGATGGGGTAAGCTTAATTTCTGGTAATATTTCTAATGGGCATTCTTTAGGTGCCGCTGTAAGTTCAGATGATGAAATGCATCTCTATGCAGGTTTTAATGATGAAACAGAGGGTCGAATTGTCTTTAATGACGCTATCGGTATAATGTATGGAGGGATATTACATATCAATAGAGATAATACACAAGGCTTTGTAAACGATGGAGTTATCGAAATTAATGATGAAATAAAACGCCTTGGTGTAGTAAATGATAATAATTATTCTGTAAATCTATATAACGGAACTGTATTATTTGGCTCTGCAACGGTTAACTATGATACAGATGGAGATGGAAATGGCAATGGTGATGTAACAAGTTTTGGGAGTGTTTCTGATACCGTAACATTTAACGTTTTTGGTGGAAAAATAAGCACAGCCGATGGACAAATCAGAGAAACACAACTTGGTAATTTACAACTTTTTAGTGATGCGTTATATGACCTTGATGTAGATTTAAATAAAGCCGTTTCCGATAGACCAACTGCTGCATCCTTTGTATCTAATGGATATGCTTTTTTAATTGATACAATTCATCTTTTCGATGATGTTGATGCAAAAAGAACTGAAGTACTTGTTAGCGATGGAAGTATAGAAGTTGCATTAAGTGATCAAACTGTTGCAGCGTATACACCCTTATACCGTTACGAATTAGACGATTCTAAACTGCAGTCTGAAAATATATTAGTATTTATTAAAGACTTAGAAACGTACAAAGGGTATAATCCAAGTCTTTATGCTAGTACAATTGCTTTGCTAACGGGAAACACCTTAGCACAAAGTAATGCTATATCTACTAATTTGTATAAAAATCGCTCAGATAGTAATTTTATGGTTTTTGTAAGTCCCTATATATCCATGGAAAATATTACACTAACAGATGGTTACAAAGTAGATTCATTACTGTACGGAAATGACTTTGAGATGAGCTTACATGAAAGCTTTTCACTAGCAGTTTCATATGAAGGATCTTATCAAAGCTATGAAAAAACGAGTATGTTTCAAAACGGAGCAAATATACGTGTAACAAATAGTATAGATATGGGTAATTTATTTATTAACACCTCTGTCAGTACCATGGGAAATTATGTTAGAGTAAACACGATGTATGGCTTAGATACATTCCCAATTGTTTCTGGTGGCCTTGGAACAAATGTGGGTTATGAGTTTACTATTAACGATATATTTACTTTAACAACAAGTGCCTTAGGTTCATATATTCTTTCAAAATCATTTGACTATAGAACTTCATTAGGAAATGAGATACAAAATGATTTATTGCATTCGGTTAATGTGACGCCAACATTTTT
Organism: uncultured Treponemataceae bacterium; assembly: GCA_964370315.1. Classification (GTDB taxonomy): domain Bacteria; phylum Spirochaetota; class Spirochaetia; order Treponematales; family Treponemataceae; genus CAYJFX01. The sequence continues at coordinate 7,748 of CAYJIS010000036.1, read as the reverse complement.
ACTATCAAGTGAATTATCAAATGATATTACGTTATACACTTTAGTTCAAGGAAGTTTTAATTTTCAGTTTGGAGGAAGTGTGCGAGTAGATACTATAACATTACCTTCAATGAAATTGGGGCACAGTATGCATTACGCAGTTGGACTTGAAAAGCCGGTATCAGAGTCAAATATTCTTAGAGCAGAATTATCTGGTAATAGTTTTACTAGAAGTGGATTAGGCTTTAGTTTTTCCATTACTAATACGTACTAATTTTTTCTGTTGTACTTTTTTTTGATTTAGGGTATACTGTATATATAATGTTTAATAGTTTAACAGGAATTATAACTGCAAAATTGCCACAAACAGTATATTTGCAACTTGCTGGGGCGGAATGGGACCTTATGGTTCCTGATACAGCTTTAGATTCATTACCACATGTTGGTAGCGAAGCAAAAATTTACACATGGCTATATCATAAAGATGATTCAATGAAAATGTTTGGTTTTTCAAGTGAAATAGAAAGATCTGTGTTTTTGGATTTAATGAAAGTAGATGGAGTGGGTCCAAAGGCTGCAATAAAAATACTCTCATCAATTAGTGCACCTCAGCTTATTGAAACACTCAATACTGAAGATATGGCACGTTTGGAAACGATTTCTGGTATTGGTAAAAAAACAGCACAAAAGATGATGCTAGCCTTAAAGGGAAAGCTTCATTTAGATAATGGAAACCCTTCTTCAGCATCTACGAGATCTACAACAGCTTCACCGTGGGAAGATGTTATTTTAGCTTTAGCAAATATGGGCTATGAAAAAAAACAATGCGAACAAACGATTACAAAGCTTGTGGATGAACTTAAAACAGACGAAGAGTTTAGTTTAAAAAATAGGCAAGGACAAGAAGAAATACTTTTCCGTCGCGCAATAGTAGACTTAATATAATTATAATTAATAATGCATAATTACCAATTAGGAATTAAACTGTACCTAATAAAAAGGATAAAAAAGTGAAGAAAATATATCTTGTGAAACCAGAAATACATTTAAATCCTATACAGCATTATCCTATTAATCTGCGAAAGTTCTTGCGGATAGACATTATTGAAAGGATCTACGGTTATGAATACTGATAACATAGTTCGTCCCGATAGCGTGTTACAAGAAGATGAACATGACACAAATTTACGTCCTCAATTTTTAAATGAGTTTTTGGGACAACAAAAAATAAAAGATAACTTGCATGTTTTTATAGAAGCTGCAAAAACGAGAAGTGAAAGCTTAGACCATCTTTTTTTAATTGGGCCGCCAGGACTGGGTAAGACTACTCTTGCTCAAATTACTGCACATGAACTAGGTGCAGATTTTAAGGTTACATCAGCACCTGCACTAGACAAGCCAAAAGACTTAGCAGGAATTTTATCAACCGTAACAGAAAGAACTGTTTTTTTTATAGATGAAATACATAGACTAAAACCAGCAATAGAAGAAATGCTTTATATAGCTATGGAAGATTATGAGTTAGATTGGATTATAGGTCAGGGGGTTGCTGCACGAACGGTTAGAATCCCTATTCCTAAGTTTACGCTAGTAGGCGCAACTACTAAAGCTGGCATGGTTTCCAGCCCTCTTATTAGTCGCTTTGGAATTGTACAGCGTTTTTCATTTTATGAAACAGCGGAGCTGGCAAGTATAATAAAGCGTTCTGCGGGTATTCTCAATGTAAGCATAGATGATGAAGCTGCAACTTTAATGGCACACTGTTCCCGAGGTACACCTCGTGTTACAAACCGAATTTTGCGTCGTATGAGGGATTTTGCCCAAGTATTTGGTAATGGCCATATTACCAAAGATGTTGTTAAAACAGGTTTAAAACGACTTGAAATTGACTCACTTGGTTTAGAAAAACATGATAGAGAAATACTTTTAACAATTATAAAAAATTATGGTGGTGGCCCTGTTGGGGCAGAAACTCTTGCTATTTCAATAGGGGAATCTGTAGATACCTTAGAAGATTATTATGAACCATTTCTTATTCAGTCTGGTTTAATTCAAAGGACTTCCCGAGGTAGAATGGTAACAGAAAAAGCATATGAACACTTAGGAATCGAAAAGAACAGAAATGATGCAAACGAAAGATTTTTATTTTAATTTACCGGACGAATTAATCGCACAGCACCCATCAACTATACGTGGTGAAGATAAACTTATGGTTTTACGTCGCACTACAGGTGCGGTTGAACATATGATGATGTCTGATTTAATCAATCTAATAGATTCTAATACTCTCATGGTGTTTAATAATTCTAAAGTGAGACGCTCTAGAACTTTTGCAGATAAGATTTCAAATAATTCGCATGAGCAAGCTGCAAGCAAGCAAGTTGAATTTTTAATTTTGGAAAATGTAACTGCTGACAATACAAATAGAGAACTCTGGCGATGCATGGTGAAAAATGCAAAAAAACAACGAGTTGGAAATACGTACCGTTTTTTTGATGGCACTATTGCAACAATTGTTGAAAATGAAAATGATGTAGGCACTGAGTTTAGGACTCTTTCATTTGAGCGCCCTGATGGTAGTTTAAGTCTTGATGAGTCATGGTTTGAAAAAAATGGACACATACCGTTACCGCCGTATATAAAACGTGATGATGATGATTCTGATGGTGAGCGATATCAAAATGTATATGCTACAGAAACGGGGTCTGCCGCATGTCCAACTGCTGGTCTTCATTTTACAAAAGATTTACTTACTGCACTGGAAAAAAAAGGTATCGAAATTGCATATGTAACATTACATGTTGGTCTTGGAACATTTTTACCAGTTAGGGCTGATAATATTCAAGACCATATTATGCACAAAGAATATTATTCAATTTCATCAGAATGTGCAACTAAAATACACAATGCAAAAAAAAGTGGAAAAAAAATACTCGCAATTGGTACAACATCTGTACGTGCATTAGAATCTAGCTGGGACTCAAATCAAAAAAGTATAAAAACGGGAACACAATCTACTAATATATTTTTATATCCTGGTTGTACCTTTAATGTAATTGACCAATTATTCACAAATTTTCACACGCCAGAATCTACTCTTTTAATGCTTGTGAGTGCCTTTGCAGGTAAAGAAAACATATTTAGTGCATATGAAAAAGCAATCGAAGAAAAATATCGCTTTTTTTCATATGGTGATGCGATGTTTATAAGATAGTCTAATAGTGAGTTAATTCTTCTAATGCTTGTTCTAATAAGTTGATAAATTGGTTTTTTACGAGCATATTATTTTCTACTGATTTTTTTTCTATTTCTTCATCATATAGTTTTGATGCTTTTTCAAGTAAGTTTTGTACATCCTTATCAGTTAATGGTAACCTTGTTCCAATTATTGCATTCTCTAATTCTCTACTTCTAAATGCGATTTGTCCCGCAAATGCAATTCTCAAATCATCCAATAATGAGCCTTTGCTTGAATCTGCTAAAAAAGTAAAGGATGCACCATTATAAAAGGAAGAGCCAATTCTTTTATACATTTCGGTGCGCCATTCAAGCACAGGGATTCTAACCTTTGTTAAGAAAAAACCAGTTTTAATACCATCGAACTTCATTAAATCAATATGCTGTATTTCTGTAGTACTTTTAAGTTCTAAACTTGCATCTAATGCGAGCAATACTGAGTATAAACTTAATTTATTTTCTGAATAGCAAATATTTCCACCTATTGTTGCAAGGTTTCCGATTTCTTGTGAAGAACATTGTAAAAGAGCCTTATGTAAAAGAGGAGGTATTCGAGTACTACCTAATTCGAGTATTTGATTGAATGTAACAGCTGAACCGAACTCAATAAAGCGCTCTGTTCTGTTTACTTCTTTTAGCTCTTCAATATTTCCTATGAATACACATGAAGATGGTATTTTAATACGACTCCCATTGTGTGTTTTTTTGCATAATGTACCACCTGCGATTATGCTTAGGTTTGCAATGTTTTTTAAGTGATAAAGTACTTCATTTATAGTTTTCGCGTAAAAGATATTTACATTATTTTTTTGCATAAGTGTCCTTCCAAAGTCTTTCATAGCGAATGTCAAATGCTTTTAAAACAACATTAAATAGTTTTTCGATATTGGTACATGTGCATGTAAAAGAACTCATTTGCCTAAATATATCAGAGCGTGTTGGTGTAACATCACCACTAATCATTTTATCAATTGCAAAAATTTTCCCAGCATTACAAAACCCACATAATGAAATGTTTGCACTTTGTAGAGCTTGTGCTATATCATCATATTCTTTTGTTGTTGAAAAATGCTCAAGAGTAATTACCGCTTGATTATGTAATGAGCCAATTGGTATTAAAGAGGATGGAACTGCTTTATCATTTAATAGTACTGTTGAACAACCACATAGGCCATCACTTCGGCCGTTTTTTACGGAAACCATATTAAATTTACGCAATACAATGAGTAATGTTTCATCACCATCACAATCGATGTTGATATCTTTGGTGTTTAAATTAAGATTTACGAGCATCACTATTCTCCTCTTGAATCTTTAATCCATCTTGTTCACTCAGAGTAGACATAGTATCAGAATGTAATTTTTCGATAGATTCATATATTTCTGTTTGGCGTATTGGGAAATGTTTAATATTTGTTTGTAATGCTTGAGATAGGGCATTCGTAATAGCTGCAGGAAGTGCATTATAAACAAGCTCTCTAATTTGTTTAGGCTCCTCGCCATTTTCTACAAAACTTACAGAAAGAATAGGTTCAATTTGCGTTAAGTCATTAAAAAAAGGAGAAAGAATTTGCTTTATACAACTTTCTATTGAATAACGCGCCTTTCGTTTATCCATAACTTTTCCTGCTTCTAGCGAAACCCATATACTACGTATTCTGTATGTATATGTTGTTATTTCTAATTCAATCTCACAAACAATGGCTACCCAAGAATTAGCATAAAAAGGTTTACCAATGAGCTTTGTATTATCCCATGTTTTTTTACTTGAAAGGTTAAAGGTTCTGCTCACTTTTAAAGGTAGAGCATGATAAAAGCGTTGTTTTTGCAATGCAAGGCATGCTTTTCGTAAAAGTTGTGAGGTAATAAATATATTACCAAGCATTGATTCTGGTAGACTTACTTGTTCATTATGCAAAAAATCAGAGTCAATGTATATGTCTTCTTTATGTACAGATAATATTGTACTGGCTATTTCCTTCCAAATATCACTAATGGTTTCAGAATGAGCTAAAACTTTAATTACAACTTTGCCATTCATTTCCATCGAAACTTCTATTTTTTGTAACGCACTTTCTGATATAGCTCCTAAATACCCATTCCCTTCATACGCAGTAGAAATACCAATTCCTCGGTGGGGAAGGTGAGATTTCTTTGATTTTTTTGTGTATGGATTTAATGAGTATGTTGCATATTTTCGAAAAAAATCACTTTTTGTAGTAACTGCATCAAGTGTTTGTGAATATAGAGTTCTATCAAAATTAAAAGGAAATTTCTTTTCATTCGTATTAATATTAATGAGACGAACTTCTACCGGATTTAAATCTAGAATTGTTGAAATTCTTTGAATGTGATTTTCAATAGCAAAAAATCCGTTGTAATCTAACCATCTATTGATTGAACTTGCTGGAGGGTTATTTGTATTTTTAGAACTGGCATCAATACTAAATTTCTTAAACTCATATCCACCTATTGAGGCAATAATAAGCCGGTTAAGAATTATATGTTCAAAAGGATTGTAAGCACCACTATCAATATCAATTGTAACATCGCAACTTATAATACGTCCTTCTTTAGTAACTTTTGAGCAGTGGCTAATAGTAACCGAATGTCGAAAATCATCAAACAAGTTTTGTTCATCACGAGATAAACTTAATAATACTGCTTTATTAGTCCATATTGATGCAAGTGCACATTGTACTGCTAGTAGAGTCGTATTCCATGGGACATTTTTTTCGCTAAGTGGTAGTTTCGTTTTATGTATTCGAATATGCTCTGAACTATACCCTGTTGCACTTATGAGGTTTTTTTCAAGATTACTAAACCATTGTGTTGGTGCATATACACTAAGAGTTTTTCCGCTTGCATAGCAAAGAGCCCCATTCGTTTCCTGTGTTTCTTCTATATCAAGTTGGAGTGTATAACTAGTTTCAATTTCGAGTGTTTTTGTTTCCTTTGTTTTTTTAGAACTTCCATATGAAACAGATTTTACAAAAATATTTTCTTCTGCTTTATCAGAAAAAACTTCGGTAAACGTTATTTCTACAGATTGTAACAAACTACAAAGAACAGAATAGTCTGCGCCAGTAAGTATTCCTATGGGCTCGCCTTTATAGGACACTCTATCTTTAGCAAAAATTGGTATAGTATTTTCTAATATAGAAATGTTTTTTTCATGTACTAAATCATCTGCAGTAAATAAAGCATAATTTGGCGGTAATTTTTTACATTTTATAGATCTAATTGTTCCAGAAGAAACAGGGCTGCGTACTAGTACCGCATATATTGTATTTTCATCGCAAAGATCACTATAAAAAGAAGATGTGGAATGAAGTAAACGTGCTTGATCTTTTTGTTTCTTTTTTGACATATTAATCCTTGTGAACTAAATACTTATAAAATAACTATACCTTACAATATATCATACCATAAGGTTTGATTTTCATCAACTTTTTTTCGCTAACATTGAAAAAAAATATTCCGATAATAAAGTGAGGGTATATAAGTGAAATCATTACGTACAAAAATATTTGTATTAATTGCATTGTGTATAGGTTCCTATACCTATGCTTCTTCAGTAGTAATACTCATGGCACAACATGATGCACAAAAGGATGCAGTACGGGAAACAACCTACATGCTTGAAAATGGCATTATGGATATACTGTTTGAAGGTGGATACATTGTTTCTAGTTTGCCTTCAAATGTTAACCTAAGAATTGAAGCTAACTTTAAGCAATCATTGTCTCTCGCAAAAGAGGGTTATATGAGTCATGTAGTTTTTATTAATGTGAACTATTATGAAAATGGCACTCGTTATGATGAAACGGTAACGCTCGATGATATTGAATCGATAGACTATTATATTGTTCGTACATCAGATTCATCTACTATATTTGAGAAAGAGGGTTTAGAACCAAGCAAAATAGAGGGTGAAACAGATGTAATGGCTATTAAAAGATTTTCAAGTGAACTAGGTGCTGAAATAAAAAGTATTTTAGATAGAGGGGAAAAATAATGAAAAAAAATCTATTAATCCTATTTGTTGTGAGCATACTTACAACACTTTCTTTTGCAAACTCAACTCCATCAATTGAGGGAAGAGCGCAAGTTGCTGAAGAAGGTGAACTACCACAAGGTATGTATATTAAAGCTAATACATTTTTACCAGGAGATTCTGTTATTATAACAAATCCTTCTACAAAGGTAAGTGTAGAAGCTTTAGTATTTGAAACAATTGATGTTGGATTAGCTGCAATAATTTCTAACGAAGTTGCAGAACAGTTATTTATTAATACAAATGGTGATTCAATTGTTCAAATAAGAAAGGTTGTAGCACAAACTGAAATTCCTGCATACGAACGAAGTACACAGGTACAAACTCCTGCTATAGTAGATGAACTTGCTTTTGATGACTCAGAAATCTATATTGAAGAAGTTTTTGTAGAGGCAGAGCCTTCTGATAGTGTAGCTGTAGAACCTATTGAACAACCTATTGAAGTTCCAACTGATGAAGTAGTCAATTTAAGTCC
>CAYJIS010000035.1:0-22071 GCA_964370315.1 uncultured Treponemataceae bacterium | reverse complement strand
ATTGTGTTATAATTCTTCCTGTAAGGCAAATTATGCGTTGCATACCCTTGCACCTTAAGATTAATTCGTTTTCCAATATAGAGGGCTCTTGGCATATGAAACTCCTGTGTTGAAACAATTATAGATTTTACAGCGAATACGTCCCTAGCCCTATACATGCTATCGAAAGTATCAAAACCTGCATGATCCATAAAAATGTCTTCTTCCATTACACCCTTATCAAGTAGGTAATTTTTCATAACCCTAACTTCGTTGTAAGTGGTACGTCCGTGGTCTCCACTAACAATTATCTTATTTGAAATACCATTATCATATATTTCATAAGCATTATCGAGTCTATTTGCCAATGTTAATGATGGATTTCCATTTTCAAAAACAAGTGCACCTAGTACTATAACCGCATCAGCATTATCAAGATTTATTAATTCTTTTATATTATCTTTAGTACTCATAATGACATATGCTTGTATTGCAAAAAAAGTCATTGCACCCAAAACAAAAAGAACAGCACAGAGTTTAATAATCCTAAAAAATAACGGTATCTTAGATTTTTGCTTTTTATGTCTTTTAAGCTTTGTATAAAATGATACAAAAAAGTATTTACAAGTGGCAAAAGTTTTTCGACATATATGAAGGGTATAAATAATATATTTTTTCATGCTCAAATTTTAACACATTTTTACAAAAAAATCTCTTTTTGCATTCCTACATTTTTTCTTCAAGTTCTGAAAGATACTGCTCACCATATCGCTGAGCTTCTGGATTATCAAGCTTTAACATCCTCTCGTACAAGTCTCGAGCTTTTTCATAATCATTTTCAAGTTCATAATAATAACCTAAGTTAGCAAGTATTATATAATCAGTCTCATCTAATTTTAAAGCTTTTTCAAGTAAGGCTTTTGCTGTTTGAGTATCCCCTATTAGTGCATTATATCTTGCATTAAGATTTAAACCTATTATATTGTTAGGATACAATTGCTCAATTGAATTAAATATATGTGATAAATAGGTATGTGTTTCTTCGAAATTATTAAACAGTGAAACTAGGTAATCATTTATTCCAAAAAATACATGATCTTCACCTGTTATGTCGTTATCGACTATAGGCTCATTATTTGTCCACAACCATTTGTTTTCAACTTTTACTGAAGTTTTTAATAAGTCAATTATGGCATTTGAAGCTTCTTTATAATGCTTAGATTTAATTAAAGAGGAACATTTACCAAAATGAATATCAAGTCTTGAAGGATTATTTTTTAAAGCTTTATCAAGATAAGAAATACCCTTTTTTACATCTTTATTATTATACTGCAATTGTTCAAACATACCATATCTTCCATCTTCCATTTGTCCCATGGTCATAGTAGATTCTAAGTCTCTATTTAAATAATAGTTAAAATATGCAATAAGCATTTCTGGATTATCTGGAGCAGCTTTTTCCCACTTAGATAAAACTGTTTTAGCTTCTTTAAAATCTTTAGCGTGAAACGCAGAAACAAAATCACTAGAGTAATCTACTGCAAAGATAGTACTAGCAATTAACAAACTTGTAATGATAACCAATGTTTTTTTCATCTATTTCTCCTCTTTAAAAGCAAATATATAACTTATTGCTATACACATATTATATTAATTTAATGATTTTATATAGTCAAGATGTGATACTATTAAAAACTACTATATTGTGATATACTATAAGTATGAACAGAAATACATCACTTGAAGCACTTGTTCTTTCAACTAAACCTATGGGAGAAAATAATAGATTAGCTACAATGCTTACTCCTGACAGAGGTATACTTACGGCAATAGTATACGGTGGGCGAAAAGGAAAGCTTCGATCGACAGTTTCTCCCTATCATAGTGGTACGATGTGGTTGTATATAGATTCTGTAAAACAGTCTATAAAGGTTACAGACTTTGATCCTAAAAAATACCGCAGTGAAATACGAAATAATCTATACAAAACATATGCAGCAGCCCTTGCTTGTGAGCTCGTCTTAAAAACGCACGGCTTTGCAACTCACGTAGTAGATGTAAAGCATTTTGAAGATACAACAGATCTTTATGTACTTATTAGTGGGTTTTTAGATGGTCTTGATCTATCAACTGAAAATCAAGCCAGATTAGGAACATTACGCTTTTTATGGCGATATTTAGCTCATTTAGGTGTACAAAGTGATATTTCAAGGTGTATGCATTGTGGCGAAAATATGATATCATGGTATTCGGTTTCAGAACACTTATTTTTATGCGATGATTGTTCCCATGCATCACATAAACAAACAATAGGTTCAAACTTTTATTTAAGCACTGAAAGCATACATTATCTTCAGTCAATAATGGAATTAAACCCAAAAGAAGTACGTTCATTGAATCCCTCCATGAAAAGTGTACAAGAGATTCATGAACTTTTATTTTATTTGATAGAACAAACTACCCACTCAAAACTAAAAACAGTGGAAGCAGGACGAGGAATATTATGAGTAATTGGAAAAAAAGAGATGTGTCAGTTCACGCCGTAAAAGAACTTTGCGAACGTTATGATTTTGACCAACTAACAGCATCTGTTTTTCTTAGAAGGAATATAACAGAAGGCGAAGATATATTATACTACATGGAAGATGACAAACGGTATTTAAATAATCCTTTTTTATTCAACTCCATGGAAGATGCAGTAGATAGAATACGACAAGCAAAAGATGAAGGTGAAAAAATTTTAATATTTGGTGATTCTGATGTTGATGGAATTACTTCAACGACTCTTTTATATACCTATTTAGAACAAGAGGGCTTAGATGTAACATGGAAAGTGCCAACAGGTGATGATCCATATGGATTGACTATTCAAGCCATTGATGAGTTTTCTAAAAATTATGGATCTCTCATTATTACAGTTGATTGTGGAATTTCAAACAACCAAGAGATTAGCTATGCAGCTAATATAGGAATAGATGTAATTGTGGTTGATCACCACACCCCACCAGAACAACTACCAACTCCTTGTATAATCATTGACCCTAAGGTCGAAGGTTGTGGATACCCTTTTGCCGATATTAGTGGCTGTGCTGTAACGTATAAACTTGTTAGTGCATTACGTTTTTCAAAATTTGAGTTATATAAACAACAGCTTTGTCTTCTTAATATACGCCCAGTAAATGAGGCTTATGTAATTGAAGCAATTAAGATGGTTAATTTAGTAGAGATTGAAAGAATAACTGAGACAATAATTCCTGACATGCTTACTATTCATCAAACAAGACTACCACAATTCTTGCAAGGACAGCAGATTTTATGCTGGGATGAAAGTTTACAGGTAAAGCAACTTGAAAAGATTTTCGGCAAGGGCGACCTAATTAATATGCTTGATATAAGAGGCGAAATTGCCCAAGCTATGCCTTCGTTAGCAAATGTAAGCCTATTACGTTTAAAAAACATGTCAAAAATAGCACGATACAGTGACTCACCTTCAGATGAACTTGATGCTTTCTTTAATCTTTTTATTACATTTGCGAGTAAACAAAATGCAAACAAAAAAGATGCAGAGCAAGATATTATGGATTTACAGCTTGTTACTCTCTCAACTTTGGCCGATATAATGCCATTAAAAAAAGAAAATAGAATTTTTGTAAAACAAGGAATTGAATCCATAAAAAATGGTACGATACGAAAAGGCTTAAGTGAGTTATTAAATAAGCTTGACTTAATTGGGAAGCCAATATCGGCAACAACTCTTTCATGGAATGTAAATCCTGTATTAAATGCTTCTGGCAGATTAGGAAAACCCGATTTAGCAGTAGAACTTTTTACTACTGATGATGCTCAGTTGCGACAAACATTAACAAGTTCAATCATTGACTTAAATTTAGAACGCAAAAAACTTGAAAATGAAGCTATAATTGCTTGTGAGAAACAAGCTTATGATAGTTTAGAACGCTATAATAACAAAATGATTGTAGTTGTTGACGAAAAAATACATCATGGCGTTACTGGTCTAGTAGCAAACAGATTAGCAAAAATTCATAACGTTCCTGCTATTGCAATCTCACTTCTTGAAGATGCAAGTGCAGTCGGTTCAGTACGCTCATCTTGTGGATTTGAAGTGCTCAATATTTTGCATACATGCAGTGAAATCTTCACAAACTATGGTGGTCATGCATTTGCAGCTGGCTTTAGTTTTCCAAAAGACTCATTAAACCAAGTACTTCAAAACTTTCAAAACTACTCATCATACATGGAATTATCGACTGATATTGACAACGATATTATTATAGATGCAGAGTTACCTCATGCGTATATGGCTCCGGAAATTAAAAATCTAGTAGAAAGATTTGAACCATATGGAGCCGAAAATCAGCCATTGCTATTTTTATGTAAAAATGTAAAAATAGTAGATGCAAACATCATGGGCAAGACTGAAAAAATGCACTTAAAGCTTAGTTTAGATTGTGGTAAACACAAGTGGCCTGCAATTTTTTGGTCAGAAGCCGAAAGGTTAAATAGAGATTTTTCTGTTGGTGATTTCGTAGATATCATCTTTGGGATAGAAGAGAATACGTTTAATGGTGTACGAACCCAACAGTTACATTTAAAAGATTGTATTAAACATAAAAAGGAGAATTAAATATGAATACTAAAAGAGGAATAGTAATCTGTATAGTACTAGTTTTTTGTGCGTTTCTTGGTTTCGCACAGGATAATATTGAAATTAGCTACAACGAAAAAGTTCAATCTGGAGATGTTGTCATAATTAACTTAGTCGTAAACTCTAGAGTGTCAAATGACTTTGCTGCAACAGCAATTTTATATGAAGCTGCAATTGAAGACAGTTTACTAGAAATTGATTTTTATAAAATAAATTCAAAAGTTTACTCTGTTATTGTACCTTTTTCTGCTTGGTATGAGGGAGGAAATTTTTACATTGATGTTGAATATAGTTATGGAAAAACAAATGAAGAAAAACGACTTCCGATCACCTTTTCTAAAAAGAAGTTCATTGAAGAAACCATTTACCTCGATGCTAGAAATACTGCAGTTAAAACTGATAATTCTGCACAACGAGCAACACAAATTGATGTACTCAATGAGCTATTAGGCACAACGAATGAGGAAGGTATTTATCATACCGGTAAGTTTTCACACCCAGTAAAAACTGTCTATTTTACATCATATTTTGGAGACAAAAGAAATTATGAATATGCTGATGGTGGCTCATCTGTTGGTATGCATTATGGGTTGGATTATAGAGCGCCAGTTGGTACTCCCGTGTTTGCATGTGGTGATGGCAAAGTTGTAATGGCTACTATGAGAAATTCTTCAGGGAACACCGTAGTTATCGAACATCTGCCAGGTTTTTATAGTCTTTATTATCACCTCGATTCAATTTCTGTTGAAGTAGGACAAATGATTAAAGAAGGAAAACAATTAGGCGAAGCTGGTAAAACAGGACTTGCTACAGGCCCACACTTACACTGGGAAATCCGAATACAAAGTAGACCAGTTGATCCTGCCTTTTTTATTGATAACGCCTTAGTATCTGAGTAAGTTATAATTAGAGTCTGGGCCACAATGTGTCATTCCAATCACTAGTGGCGCAGACATTATTTATAGCGAGTACATTACTAGTCCTTGCAACAAGATTAGAACTTTTTAAACCTAATAATCAAACACATATTCCTTGCTAATTACTTTATTAACCTTATAAACTCTTCTTCATTAATAATCGGCACTCCTAAATCGTTAGCTTTTTTATTTTTTGAAGAGCCAGAACTGGTATCATTTGTTACAAGATAACTCAAACCTTTAACAACAGAACTCTTTGTCGTACCACCAGCTTCTTTAACGAGAGTTTCTGCTGCACTTCTCTTCATTGTATGAAGCTCTCCTGTAAAACAAAATGAAAGGCCTGCAAGTTTTGCATTATTTTTATCTATAGTTTTTATTTTTATCGTTTTTTGTGTAAGGCTCACCATTTCATCTTTACAATCAGCTAAGCCTGTTATAAGTGTTTTAGCTGTAATCTCTGCAAAGCCGGAAACAGTAGCAATATCGCTTTCACTTGCATTTAGAAGTTTTTCTAATGTGTCAAAACCTGCCTCAACTAATTTTTCTACTAAGGTTTCGCCTATTCCCTCAATGTCAAAACCTGCAATAAACTTAGCAAGGCTTATGTTTGTTCTGGCTTGAATAGATGCTATAATTTTTTGAGCACTTTTTTCTCCGAGTCCCTCTAAGGTAGCTAATTCTCCTATAGTGAGAGAATATACATCGCTTACCCGTTGTAGCCTTTTTGCTTCATACAACCTTTTAATAAGGGTTACACCAAAGTCTCGAATATCAAGAACATTTACCCATTTTTCTATTCTGTGGTGTATGCGCTTTTCGCATTTGAGGTTTGGACACAAAAGACGCGTTCCATCATCTACTATTTTTGAACCACATGTTTCACATTTAGTTGGAAACTGAATATCTGTTAGTGTTGAAAAAAGAGATAAGTCATCATTTTCTGTACCAATAACGCGCTCAATTTTAGGAATAATTTCTCCACGTTTTGTAACAACTACATGGCTTCCAATTTTTACACCAAGGTTTCTAATGGTATTGGGATTTACTAAACTTGCTCTTTGCACCCTCGTGCCTGCAAGTTCTACCATGTCAAACTCTGCAATAGGTGTATAGGTAGCCCCAGACTCATTCCATATAACATTTCTCAAAATACTTATAGCTTCTTCTAAGCTGAACTTAAAGGCAATTTGTTTTTCAGGGCGCGCACGTTTTGCATCCATGTAATCTATATCTAAACCCTTTACTACAAGGCCATCGATATCATAGTTTAAAGTGTTTCTAAGTTCTGTAACTTCCTCTCGGTAGCTAACAACATCTTTTACTGTTTTACAAAGTTTTATCATTGTTGTAGCAAAGCCTTGGTTTGAAAGCCAGGTTATTTTTTCATTTTCACATGCAAAGGGCAGTTCAGCTTTATTATATGATAGTGCTTTGATATTTATTGGATTAGGTGAAAACCACGCATCATAGCACATAATTTGTAAGTGTTCGCTACCCTCGCCGTCTTTTCGTTTCATGAGCCCATTTGCAGCATTACGGCAGTTTGCCTTATCTGGAAAATAAGTGGAATGAACATCCTTTGTCATGATTACTTCACCGCGAACGCCACCAGATAACGGAACGCTAAGATTTTCTACGAATCCTTTCATTTTTCGAACATTTCGGCTTATGTCATCACCAATCGTTCCGTCACCACGTGTTACTGCTTTTATAAATATGCCGTTTTCGTATTGCAGTTCAAGACTCGCTCCATCCAACTTATATTCTACAAGGTATTCCGTGAAGTTCATTTTTTTAGCCCACGTTTCAAACTCTTCTTCATTTGCAGCCTTTTCTTGGCTCCCCATTGGTATAACGTGAGCGGCCTTTTCAAATGTTCCAGAAGGAATTGCAGAGAATAATTCATCAGATACGATGTCACTACCTACATTTTGTAATATCTGATTATTGGGATCTAGTACTTTTAACTCATCCCATAACAAGTCAAATTCACCATCACTTATTTCGGCTTCATCTGCATAATATTTATGTTGGTGGTAAGTAATAAGTTCAACGAGGTTATCTATTCTTTCTTTATTCATCAATTAATCCTATTTTTTTGTAACATATAGCTCAAAAATATTTCTATTTGCCTTTGTTCCCTTCCGTTCAAAATTAGTTATCGGTCTCCAAGTTACTTTGGGAGAAAAACCATTATATTCATTTTGCATCGAACTGACTTTTGAAAACTCTTCAAGAGCAAACTCAGCATATGGTTCCCAATCCGTTGCCATATAAATGTAACCATTTGAACTTAATTTCTCTGACAATACTTCTATAAAATCTTTTTGTACAAGACGTCTTTTGTGATGCTTTTTCTTTGGCCATGGGTCTGGAAAAAAGATATGAAATCCTTGTATTGATTTTTCACCAATCATTGAGTGTAAAACCTCTACCGCATCATGCTCTATAATATATAAGTTATGAAGGTTATTTTCTTTTATTTCTCGAAGAACCCTTCCTACCCCGCTTTTATGAACTTCAATTCCCAAGTAATTTTTATCAGGATTATTTTTTGCAATCTCTATTGTTGCATGCCCCATACCAAAACCAATCTCAACTATCACTTCGTTCGTATTGTTATACAAATCTGAAAAATTAATGTGAGATTTATTATATGCCAGGCACCATGAATCTTTTAATGCATTGTATTCCCTCTGTTGAGATTCTGTCATTCTTCCTGAACGTAAAACAAAAGACCTAATTTTTTTATGATATACTTTTTGATCATCGCTTATATTGTTATCATTCATTTTCTACCTCTATTTCATTTGTATCGCTTTGCAAAAACTGCGATGTATAAATTATTCCTCCATGATAATCATCTCTTAAAGAAATATCTCTATACCGATACGCATTAGGATGTTTTGCTAATAGTTCGCTTTCTCCAATTCTATCACCAAAGTAAATAATATTAGCTAAAGCATCGAATACAGCTACCTTGTTTATTTGATAATCCGATATATTTAAATCATCAACTGATAAAAAATCGTGTATAGTAAAAAAAAGGTCTACTTGTCTTTGTGCGACATCGGTATAACGAAGTCGATATTGTCCCTGTGAAAAAGGAATATCGCTAGGAGTAAGCAAATTTGAAGAGCCTAGCCACACCTTACCCGTAGAACTGTCACTTACAGCAATAGGCTCATCTATGGTCCAAGTTAAATCTGAGTCTACTGATGTAATCTCAATAGTTTGGATTTTTTGAGGATCTGATAAAATTTCAACATATACTGCTAAACGCTGCGTTGGTTTATTCATACTTGAATCATAGTCGTATAAAACCATATGGCGAACAATGCCTAGTGAGGGAGTTGTATCTTCACAAGCAAAAAGAAAAATACATATAATACTACATAAAACGACAATAACATTTTTCATTGCTAAAACTTCTACCGTAATGTATTTATTGCATTAGAAAGATTTTGAAATAAAATGCGAGTAATTGATAATTTCATATTAACACCACTTTGCCAAATCAAAATACAAAACCTCACGTAAAATATATAATTGCAAATTTTCTTTTAGAGGTAGTTTAATTGTACATGACCTTGTAGATTCACTCATAATCTGATATAATAGTATCATATTTTGTGTTAGTATGTCAAACTTAGTATTGACCATATAATAAAATAAGTTTTAGGCTAAATTATGAAGTTTTTGCGATATTTTTGTTTTACTATTCTCTTTTTTCTTTGTCTTTTTTTTGCTAGTGCACAAGATGTACAAAAAGCTGATGCTGCATTAATGAGTGATAATATTAGAAACGCACTAACCATTAATGGTTTTAATCCCATAATACAAGAACTTGATAATACTCTTTCGCAAGATTTTCCCTATAATGTAATTATAGAACATGATGCAAACTTGGAAAACATAGAAGATAAAAACCTTATTATTGTAATTCCACAAAACTATGCAACAGATTTTTTGCCTGAATACATCAATTTTTTACAAACCCTTATAAGTAGGGATTATCCATATTCAATTAATGTTGTATTTACCGCTAATGATTCAAACACAATTGTTGATAGTACATTTAATTCAAAATATCCATTTTTTGAACCACAAGGCAGCAAAACATATATTAATAGTCTAAATAACAATGAAAACACCGCAAGTATTATTTTGGAAGCTCAGAGCTCAAGTAATGAAACAGACTCTTTTACTTCAATGCTTTCCTTTGATGAATTAGTAAAAATTACTCCTGGTGGAAAGGCATCTGAACAAGAAGAGTTAATTACACCTTTGGGCTTTTTTAAAACAATAATTACAAGCTTTGCAAAGGCAAATGTTTTATATTATGTTGAAGGTTATTTTTTAACCCTATACAGACTAAATTTTATTTCAAACAACAGTCTTTTAGGTGTTTGGTTAGAAAGCGATATAGCAAGTATACTAATAAACCTTAACACATCTAATAGTGAGAATGTTTTTCTAATGCTTAACACATTATTAGATGAATACTCATATTCTGACCTATCAAATGTCGATACAAATTATTCTTATATTCAACTTTTTTCGCAAACCTATTTCTTAACAGAAGAATTCTATTTGATAACATTATTTATTTCTATTTCAATAATCCTCTTTGCCTTTTTTTATTTTTCATTTATGAGAGGTAAACATCATCAAATACATAAACTTGAATTTATGCGTACATGGTACCTATTTCCACTTATTGTATTTATTACGGGTTTATTTTTGTATATTTCTCAAAACGTAATTTCAGTATTTGTACCACATGAACACAATCTAATCCTATTTTCATTTATAATTAAAATTGCATTTACAATACTTTTTTTAATGCTTTTTTCTTTATTTCAGTTTTTGGTTAAAATTCCGCTTACAGGTTTTATTTATGCATACATGTTATCAATTAGTGCTCTTATAAACATTGTAATCTTTTCACTGGTTGAAATTACGTTGTTTCCACTATTTTTAGGCCAGTACATAATTATTCAAGTCTCTCAAAAAATGAGAAAAGTACATCATATCACCATTTGTTTAGCACTAATGATACTTCCGTTCTTCCCATATATTTTTAATGTTGCACAGCTAGACTATTTACAATCTTTTGATTATATAAGTAATGCAAGTTTTTTTAATAATATTCTGATGGCCTGTATATTACTACCTTTCCAAATAATGGCAATTAGAATTTTAATACGCTTAAAGTTATGGGGTATGAAACTTAAAATAAATCAAAAGAAAATTATCAAGTTTATTCTCTTTGTAATAAGTACATTTATTGTGCTGCTTATAACAATGCTTATTACTGTAAAAATCTATACATCTACTAGAAAAACAATAACACAACAAGAACTAGAATCACTATACAATAATTTTAATATAAACATTGAACAAGAAAGTCAATTAGGATATACATTGCACACCGTAAGAGTAAACACAGTAGAACAAGTACTTCGCTATACCATTGAAATAAGTTCTCAAGACCCGCTACCAATTTTTGATGCAAATTACCCATATGACATACTATCTAAATCTTACACTGCAATATTTACCATAGATGAACATCCACCAAATCCCTTTATTTTAAGCTTTACATCCAAGGGAGACTTAGAAATTACTTGTATTATTACTGCATGGATACAGACTGAATTTGGTATTGAAAAAATAACATTGCAACCCACTTTGAGAGTACTGCAATGAATGATAAATGTTTTATACACGTAGACCTTGATGCTTTTTACGCTTCCGTAGAACAATTAGACAATCCTGAATATAAGGGAAAACCAGTAATCGTTGGAAGCTTGCCTACAGATAAGCGTGGTGTTGTTTCAACATGTTCTTATGAAGCTAGAGCCTATGGAGTTCGCTCAGCTATGCCAATAGCTACTGCAGTTAAGCTATGTCCACATGGGATTTTCATCCGCGGGAGGATGGATCGTTATCAAGAGAAATCAAAAGAGGTTATGTCTGTTTTTAGTGAGTTTTCACCAGATGTACATCAAATATCTGTCGATGAAGCTTTTATAGACATAAGTGGAACAGAAAGACTATTTGGCCCACCAGAAAAAGTAGCCCAAGAGTTAAAGCAGAGAGTTTTTGAAAAAACACAATTAACCGTTTCTGTTGGTATAGCTTCAACAAAATATATTGCAAAAATATGCTCAGGCATGAAAAAACCTGATGGACTATTTATAGTTGAACGAGGAAAAGAAGAAGACTTTATGCTGCAGTTACCAATTAAGGATATTTGGGGCATTGGAGAAAAAACACTTTCGAGATTAAATGAAGCAGGTTTTTATAGTTCTAAAGATATAAAAAAAGCATCATTAAATTTGCTAAAAAATCTTTTTGGAGAAGCCACAGGTATTTTTTTATATAATTCTGTTCGTGGAACATTACAAGAGACATTCAATAAAACACCAAAAACAAAATCTATTAGTTCAGAAACAACCTTTTCTTTTGATGTAACGGATCGATATACTATTGATACAGCCCTGATGCACTTGGCATGGGATGTAATGTTTCGTCTTTTTTCAGAAAAATGGACTAGCCGAACTGCACATGTAAAAATTCGCTATGAAGACTTTACGACTCTTAGTGTTCAAGAAACTACAACTAGAACCATATCTTCGGCTGATGACTTATTTACACGAGTAAAAAAATTATTTGATAAAAAATATGAATCTGGTCGTCCCATTAGACTTTTAGGAATAGCAGCACAAAACATAGAAGACTCTGAACTTCCTGTACAGCAAGAATTGTTTGACTTTGGAGACGAGAAAAAAAGAGCTGTTGAAAAAACAGTTATTGAAATGCAAAAGAAAAATCCAACGCTAAATATAAAAAAAGCAAGGCTCATTAGAAATAATATGATATTGCTTTTTATGCTTTCAATGTCTTTTTTTAGTTTTACAAAGAACTTCACAATGTATGCTCAAGATCAAAATTCTTTTCAGTTACCATTATTTGATTCTTATCAGCAAAGCCTTGAACCTCGAGCAATATTTAATGTATCACCACAAGATGATCAAGTTGAGTTCTATGCCCAAGGTACATGGGAGGCAAAGTTTTCGAGTTTTTTGGATATTTCAAATAGTACAAGTAACTCCCAAGGAATAGAATTCTCATTTGATGCACCAATTTTCATTCAAAAAACAGATTTAACAGTATGGTTTTTACTACAAGACACTTGGTATTTTGAAGCGAATGTTGCTGATGATTATGAAGAGAGTACCGTTGCAGCTGGATATTATGGAGAGAATATATTAAAGCATGTAAGAATTGGGAATCGTCATATTAGTTTTCCAGAGACGTATGGCGTAACCGATGCGGAAAAAGGTGTTGGCAGTGGAAGTAATGAAGCCCCAGGAATTATGGCACACTGGAATGGTGATGACTGGGTAGCTGACTTTTTAGTTAGGTATGATTTAACAGAACAAATGGAAAAAACATGGGTTGGAGAAAATGAGTCAAATGAAACGATAATAAATATTTCAGATTGGCAACGAGGTGCACGGTTTATTTTTCCAGAAAACTTTGTTCACAATATAACAGCAATATTTATGGAAACAGATAATACTAATGAACATTTCTATACCGATGATAGCGGAATTAGTTACAAAAAATTATCAACTTCTGAGTATTTGATTGTACCATCTAAGAATATGCTTATATTAGACAAACCAACTGATAAAAATATTTTAGTACAGTATGAAAACACAACCCCAGACCTAGGTTCTTTTAATGATCCACGTAGTTTTCTCGGAGTAACCCAACAAGTATTTTTTGATTATGACTTAACACACTATACCGTACAACGAACTACCGATTCGTATTCCGACTTTATAACAACAATTGATGGAAAATCAGCTATAATTGCTCAAAAATCAAATTATTTTTCTCCTTTTTTGGATTCCTCGCTCTATTCACTGTCATCTTTTTCACAAGTAGATTCTGTATCAATAATTTCTAATTCTACAAAAATTTCTGAAAAAGACTACGGTAGTGTATTACTAGATTCTTCTACACTTGAAATTCCTGGATTTACCGACACAGATATTTTTGATGAAAAGAAAACATACATTCAAGCGTTCATACAAAATAGATCATCAACAAGTAATGATGCCTCACTGCGCTTTCCTTTTGCATCACAAATGCCACTTGTATATCTTACCCCTACTGCAGATACAAGTATTATTCAAAAATCAAGTGACATAGTAATATCCGTTACAAATTACAGCCAAAATTCAGTATTAGACATTGGCACAAATGCAATTGCCGGTTCAATTAATGTTTATCGAAACGGCATAAAAGAAAACTTATTTAGATACGACAATAAAACTGGAGTTGTAAAGTTAACTAGTACAGTTGGTACTTTCGATACAATTCGAATAACTTGGAGAGAAAGCACAGAAATTGCCTCTAATGGATCTGTAAGCGCTGCTATTGGTTTTGAACGACAATTAAATGAAAACTTAGCAATGAATGTATCGTCTTCTCTGCTTTGGCCAATATTTGAATCTACAGCGTACACCGATGAAAATAGCTATGCAAATGGATCAATTAATGCAGCATATACAATTCAGTATAACAAAAATGAACTAGCATTAACAAACACACTTTCTGCATCATTTCAAAGCCCTGATATTACAAATACATATAGAATTGAATCCATGGATGATACAATTACAAATGATATATTTCTTGCATCAAACTCTGTTATATTATTACCCGAGAATTTTACTCCAACTCTAAATGCACGTCCCAATGGTACGGCTCCAAATCCTGCACTAAATGCAGGCGAAAAAGTTGAAATAGAGGTAAACACAACGAGGATTTCAGATTTTGATGGTTACATAGTTACCAGTGATTGGGAAATAACTGAACACAATAATTGGGTTTCATTTGGTATAGATTTAGATGAAAGTGCCCAAGATTTAGCGTCTACTCAAAATATGAGTATTTGGATAAAAAATGCAGATTTACCAAACGATTATAAAATATTTTTACAGCTAGGAGTAAGTGATGATGAAAGCCAATTATTTGAATCTCCACTTGAAATTCCAACATGGGAAATCACATCTATTGATGTAACTTCCGATGTAGAAACATCTTTTGATAGATCGAGAAATGACTGGCAAAAGATTACACTCCTTTTAAAAGATGAAGATAGAGCAAAGCTAGAGGTACATCAAAATGCGAGAATAATAATTCAAGCTGGAAACGTTACTGCTTCAGCAAGGGGAAACATCAGCGTTGGTCCGCTTGAACTATATGGTAGTGCATTTAACATACAAACAAATGATATAATACAATTTGACTCGAAATCTGTTCGCCAATCAGAGAGTAATAAAGCAGAAACCACACAAATGTCTCTTTTTAATATTGGAGAAACAAATTTTGTGCAATATTTCAATTGGGATACAGGTATCACTTCAGAAAAAGGAAGTGTCATTTCATATTTTGAATCAATTCCAATGAGCTCATATGAATCTATAGGCTTTTTTGCATATGTAAGTACTATAACTGCTGGCGAAAACTCTTCATTACAACTCGTACTTGAAAGGCCCACAGAATATTCAACTGAAATAGCTTTAGATATAGAATTACATGAAAGTTTTCTTTTAGCACTACAAGACTCATGGCATGAAATTACATTTAATCTTATTACAAAAAAAATGTATATAGGAACACGAGAAATGATTTCTAGTAGTTACACAGTGAACAAAGTAAACACAAATGTAGCTCCTACTAAATTCAGTGCATACTTTAAAGGTATAGGAGAAATGTATCTTGATGAACTGTATTTAGAGAATGCAATTTGGGAATTTGCGAGTGAAAACAAACTTGATATTGCCTGGTCAAATCCAGAATTAGATATAAAAAATAATGATTTTACAATAATTGGAAAACCTGAAATTAACAGTATAGTAAGAGCTGGTGTTAGCGTTCCCTTAGAAACTGAGGGCTTAGAAACCGAAATAGGCTTAGTTGTAGATTCAAATGCAAAACTAGATATATTAGGATTTTCAACAGAAGGTATACTTATTTTTTCTTCATCAAATCAAGAAAACCTTCTTTCTAACCAGAATAATTTCTTTTTAATAGAAAGTGCTGGTCACAAAATTACGACAACACCATTTTCCCTTTTAACTAAAATTATAACTCTACAAGAAGAATATAGATATATGCCAGTAAGCAACTCTGCCACAAAAGTTGAAAACATAGAATTACATTTTTTACCACTTGGATTTAACTTAGAAACTAGTTTTCGAACAGAAGCAGAACAAACACAAAATGCTTTTACGCAAGATGTACAGATTATAAATACATTTATTCACTCTGTGGACGATTTTCAATATTCAGTGTCAGCTAATATGTTCGCATTCCAAAATGGATATAGTGAAACATTTTTAAGTTCTTCATACGGAAGCTCATGGTTAGATTTATCACAAGTGCAGTTTTCAATAGGAAACGAGAGTGCAAACAAGCGAAATATAGGTATATCATTAAACCAAAAATTTACATTTCCATTTAATGATTTTGCGCCTCAATTATACTTAGAAGCAGGTAACGTATATACCGATGTAATAGAAAGTGTAAATACATCAACAGATCGTATCAGCTTTATATTGCCAGTAACATTTGGGCAGCATTCGTTTAGCGCCTCGTGGTCTAAAAAATCTTTTTCAACCTCTACAACATCTGCGGGTGGCAATTATTTTGATGATACAAATTTTTATATTAAAAATTTACAGGCTAGATCATGGGCATATATTTCATTTCCCTTCTATGATTTATTTAGTGCAAGTATTACAAACAATATGCTAGAGTCAGCAAAAAACAACACAAATACCACTAGCACAGGATACACAAGCCAATACAGTTTAAACTGGCAAAGAAAATTTTCACCAAGCGCACTTGACATATTAATACCAACAAAAGCTTCAATTGCTTTTTCTAGAGATATCAGAGCTACATCTATAGATGTAAGTGATATAGTGCAACTTTCAAGCAACATAGACTTTTTAGCGTTCAATACGTTTGGTCGCTTTAGTGCACTACAAACATTTAACTGGTATGAACAAGAAGAAATATTACAATCACTTAGAGTTTCCTATAGTACTGATAAAAATGATTTACAAAACTGGCGATTAGAGTTTTCTGGATATAACCAAGTAACTTTTTTTCTACAAAACAACGAAACAATTAGAACTTTGGTTGAAGGAAGTATTGATACTAATACTGATTGGAATGCGAAAATTGAGGGCGCTTGGAACCGAGATGGTGTAACGAGTCTTTTACTCGATGGAATGATTTTCTTTTTTCCAAACATAATCGAAACAAACCAAGGAATTGAAAGAGAAAATAGTATATATGCAAGTTTTGCTAAGACAACTCAAGATTTTGAGAACTCAGATCTTGAACAATTATACGGAGTAAATCACAGTGTTGAAGCCTTTGTTACAAACTTTGCAAGTATTGGTCTAGAAATTGCAGTAGAGCTACTTCTCTATAACGAATCTTTTGCGGTGCAAAACACTCTAACTCTTAGCGGAAAACTTAGTTTTTAACAATACAGCTCTTCTATTCAAGTGGAGCGTAATACCCTGTCTCATCACGACCAGAACGATTAATTAAATACACTTCTGCTTCTATTGGCAAAAATTGTGTGCCAAAATCAGTTGGTAAACTTGAAACATATGAAAATTGATATAGTCCTACTGGAATATTTAGTATATCTTGTACAAGCGGAGTTAAACCTTCAGGACGATAAACAAAATAATTTTCACCTGGTGTTTGATCTAATATATAATCAATTTCTTGTGATAAACTTTGATTATCAAGATTTACCGTTACAAATGAAATACCATTATTATTTAAATACGAGCTAATATCAGTAAGTGAATACCTTGTAAATGCGAGAGGATTAGATTCACTCGTAGTTATATATACAATAGCCTTTTTTGCACTTGCATTAATTAAATCATTAGCTGCTAAACGAAAAGCATTATCTGTCGCAGGTATATCTGAGAATGGTGTACGTAAATTAGCTGAAGAAAAACGTTCCATTAAACTCGCACCACCTTCATACTCAATAACGGGAACCTGTCCAGCTGAGACAATACGTAAAGTGCTTTCAGGACTCATTGCAGATGATATTTCTCTCACAGCACTGTCTATTGCTTGTAAATACTGTGACGTATTTGTATTGCGATCAATTACAATTGTTATATCACAAAAGGTATTTGCATCTCCAACTCCCAAGAGTCGTTGTTCCGAAACAGGCCTTTTATCTTCTGTAATTAAAAAATTTATATCTTCAAGTCCAACAATAGGTTCTCTGCTTCGGTTTTGCACCCGTAGCTCAACGGTAATATTTGGAAAATCATCTGAATATACTCTTTCTACTTGAACAAATAAACCGCCAACTAATTCTGACATTCTTGAAAGTAAAACAATATTACTGTTTTCAAAATCACTTGCTATTATCGTTCCATTTTTATTAAAATCTGCAGCCGTAAGTCTAGTTGGACTATTGCCAGTATTTACAATTTCTGAAATTTGGCCATTTCTAATATCTACTGAATACACTTTGTTTGTATCCGCTGCTAAAATATGATTATTCCAACTTCGCAGTGCTTCAACTTGTAAAAAACTTCCATCTTCAACTAAGTTATCAAGAAAGTTGCCACTTGTATCATACATAGAAATGTTACCGTGCACACTATCTGCAATATATACAATGTCATTTATAATTGTTATACCCGTAGGAGATAAAAACTCGCCAAAGTTGAAAAGCCATTGTCCCTCGTAATCAAAAACACTAACACGCCCATTTCCAAAATCTGTAACATATATGTTAAAAGAAGAGTCTTGTGCAATGTACTGTGGTCCTAAAAGTTGACCGTCTCCTCTCCCCTTTGCACCAATGTATTTAATAAAATTGCCATCATGAGTTAATTGGCTTATTCTATCCCCTGCATATTCAGTAACTAATAGATTTCCATTAGCTTGTTTTGCAATATCCATTGGTCTATCAAAACCATTTAATGGGCCTTTAACACGTTGTACTATGTATCCATTAACATTAAAAAGAAGCAATTCGTTTGAACCATAAGCTATAGTCCACATGCGACCATCTTCTAAAGGTAAAACTGAAATTGGTTGACTAAAGTAAAATGTACTACCAGAAGAACCAGGAAAATTACCTGATTCAACAAAGCGCACTGACTCATCTGCATCACTGCCAGTTACCCTTCTGTTTTGCACTACTTCTATTTGATTTTGTAAAAGCACCCCACCATACCCCAAGCTTTGTGCTAATTGCCATTGGTCTAATGCCGTACCTTCTATACCTGATCTATAATATGATTTTCCTAACCAATCTAAAATTAAAGGTTCTTCTGGTAGATATGAAAGGGCTCTTTCAAACTGAGATATTGCCTCATTAAATGAACCTCTATACCATGCTTGAACGCCTCTTCTAAACTCTTCTTCAGCAAATCCTCTATCAGCAGCAGTAGGCTCGTATGTTGGTATTGTTTGAGCCCCACCGTTTTGTACAAATATAATTAAACAAATAAAAATAATTATTACGTACGTGATTTTTTTCATCTGTTTTCCTCTCTAGAAGCCAGTCGTCCTTGTTCTCGATTATTAGCATAATCTTCTGTAATAATTCTATAGTGTTCTGCGATTTCAGGTATTTTATTATCTTTTTTATCGTAAGCTCTTTTTATATACATATTAGCTTCAGATAATAGCCCTAACTTGTAGTATACCCAACTTAAAGAATCTAAAAAAGCAGGCGAATCGGGTTTCATTTCAATTGCTTTTTTACATAACGAAAGAGCTCTTGTTAAATCTTTTCCAGAGCAAGCTAGAACATAGCCGAGTCCATTTAATGCAGATGCCGAATTGGCATTTATCTCCAAGGCTTTTTCATAATTTTCGATTGTACTTGTTATATTTTCTTGTTCCCACTCAACAAAGGCTAAAGCAGAATACACTTCAGCTGTTTCATAACCTATTTCGAGAAGCTTTTTAAGCTCAAAGTCTGCAAAACTATTTCTTCCAGTTAAACTATATATTACTGCTAAGGCTAACCTACATTGATTTGCTCTTTTTTCTGAACTATCAGAGGTAACAACTTGTTCAAGATACAAGAGAGCTTCATCATAACGTTGTAATCGGGCGTATGATAAACCTATATAGTAAGCTAACTCAAAGCCACTATTACTATGTTCAGGAGAGTTTAAATTTGGAGTCGGTATTGATAAGAAAATTGCTAAAGCATCTGTATAATTACCTCGCTTATATAAAGCAATTCCATCTTGCATTGTTTCTGCCATAATCCACCCCCTACGGCACAAAATACTTATAATATTATATCACAAAATTTAAATTTGGTAAATCATTTTTTTCATTTGCAGAACAAGGTTGTGAAAGAATTCTGCTAATAGAAATATAACCATCTTCAACACAAGTATAATCTGTTCCATCAACAGCATCTGTTTGAACTGGAGCACCATTAAAAAATGAATAAATGTCACCCAAAGGTGAAGTATATAATTCGGGTATATCCTGATAATTTCTTCTTGCAGGAAGAGTAAATTTACATCCCTTATACTCTTTTTCATCTAAGGCATTTATATTTACAAACACATCTTTCATGCATAGGCTTATAAGAGATTCAACATTTTTTGCAACAAAACGAGCAAGAGCAGTATAATCCCATACATTTTTTTTTGATGACAAACTAACAGCAATCCCTGGAATATCATGCATAGAAGCATGGCGGGCCGCAGCTGCAGTTCCAGAATAAACAATATCTGTACCAATATTTGCGCCTTTATTTATACCTGATACTATAACATCTGGCTTTGACCCCATAAGTTTCTTTATAGCAACATCGACACAATCAACAGGGAGTCCTGAACAGGTAAATTGATTCTTTCCTTTTTCCTTTAAGCATAACGGACTTGTCATTGTAAAGCCATGAGAAACGCCAGATCTATCTTGACTAGGAGCAACAATCCAAACATCATGATTTTTTGAAAAAGCTTCATAAAGAGCATTTAAACCCGCAGCACCAAAACCATCATCATTGGTCAGTAAAACTTTCATTAGTTATCCTTTTAGTATCTTCGCACCAGAAGCTGGCTTTACAGTATATGAAACTGGATGAAAGCCAAATATTCTTTCATATTCAGCCATTTTTTGTAAATATTCATCCACATCACTTGTTTTAATAATTGTGTATAAACATCGACCAAAACCTTTTCCTGTTATTCGAGAACATGAAGTAGCATTTCTTGAGGTAGTTACATCAAATTCTAAAGCACGTTTTGCAAGCCAATCTATTTCAGGACAAGAAATATTATAGTGGTCTCTCATTCCTTCGTGAGATTTATTTACGGCTCGAGCAAATGTTGAAAATTTTTGAGTATTTAATCCCTCTACAGCATCTAGCACATGCTGATGTTCATGCATTAGGCACACTAGTCGTCTTCTTGTATCTTCATTAACAGAAGATAATACATCGCTTATTTCAACAACAGAGTCTTCATACACCCAATAATCTTTCTTTTTAACTTTTAGCTCTGCCATTAATAAGAAATTTTCAGGTTGAACAATAGTATCTTCATCCCATACAGAAATCCTTGGAACCCGGGCATCAGTAAGTAAAATTGTATATTCAGGAAAATCAAAAGGAATAGGAGTATAAGTGTTTTTAGCGTGGTCGGTTAAAAGAACAGTATTTTCCTCAGCATATAAGGCTGCATAAATATCTGCTATGTAGTTTCTATTGTTTAGGAAAAATTTATTTCCTCTTTCAATTGTTTGCAAAAGTTGTGCATCTGAACACGGATGCTTGAATAAAACCTTATACATCAGCGCTGTAGCAACTTTTATTGCAGTAGTAATACCGAATCCTGCGGATGGCAAAATATCTGTAAAAATTGTTATATTCATACCTCGGCACGTAAAGCCACAGGACATAAATCCATCGATCACAGCTTTTAAAGCATTAGCCCAACGATCCTCTTTTCTATATTTGAGGGTAGAAATATTCCCTCGTTTTCTTTCACCTGCTTGATGAAAATAAAAACGCAAAGATGAGTCTTGTCTTACAGAAGCTGCAATATACACCGGCAAATCAATTGCCATAGAAAGTGTTTTATCTTTGAAGTACCACGTGTGCTCTCCAATTAAATGAAACCGTCCTGGTGCACTTACAACAACATCCGGCTTCATGCCATACTCACTTTTGTGAGCATCTACAACCCTATTCATTACAATGTTTCCCCTACTTAATGAGAATAAAAAGGCTCTAAATTTTGTAAATCCTATGCAGTACATGTATTCTACAAAATAACGTAGAACACTAATAGAAAACTCGCCCCTTTACTATATTGATTTATTGCATTCAATTGGGTATAATAATACTATAATGACAATATTTTTACAAGTTTTTTATGTAATTTTTTC
>CAYJIS010000034.1:0-22251 GCA_964370315.1 uncultured Treponemataceae bacterium | reverse complement strand
TCCTAACACTTACTCCTACTTTAGCACATGCCCAGTATTCAACTGGAGATGCTGTCGGTGCAAGTATTGGTGGAGGAACCCTAAGTGGTTTATCATTCACAGGCAAAACAGAGAGCCTTCCAATAATGTTTGGTGCAGGACTTGGTTATTCTAGTGGTAACTTTGGTCTTAATGTAACAGGTGATTATTGGATGATTCAAGAGTATCTTGGCAGAGTAAGCTTAGCTGATGCATATTTTTATTTAGGACCTGGAGTCGATGTCGGACTTCTACTAGGGCACGATTTTAAATTAGATTTAGGTATACGCATGCCTGTTGGTGTTTCATGGTTTATTGACAGTCCAGGTTGGGAAGAATGGGAATTATTTACAGAGTTGGCTGTCGGCTTAAATGTAATTGGTTTTTGGACTAACGATAATTTTTCAACATTATCACTCCTTGGATTACCATTAGGTCAAGACATACCTTTTAATGTGTTTAACACTATGGACTTAGGCTTTAGTATTGGAGCAAGATACTGGCTATAAGTAATATGTATTAATACTAATTAGCTAACAATAAAATAATTTTGTTGTTAGCTTTTTTTTATATTTCAACACTATAACTATTTCTATATCAGAATCTATGTTGTTTAAATCTGTTTTTTATTGTATAATATAAAAACCCTTGGAGGATTATATGCAAAATTTTAATTATTTCACACCTACACAAGTAGTTTTTGGTAAGGATACTCAAGATCAAGTTGGAAATCTAATAAAGCAAGTTGGGGCTAAAAAAGTACTCGTACATTACGGTGGCCAAAGTGCAAAAAAATCTGGCCTACTGGACACCATATTTGCGTCTTTAAAAAAGAGCAATATTGACTACATTGAACTTGGAGGAGTAGTACCAAATCCTGTTATATCATTAGTGTATAAAGGAATAGAGATGTGTAAAGAGCAAAATGTTGACTTTATACTAGCCGTTGGAGGTGGCAGTGTAATAGATTCAGCAAAAGCAATTGGGTATGGTGCATGCATAGAGTATGATGTATGGGATATATTTTTAGGTAAAGCAATACCTACAAGCTGCCTACCTATTGGCTGTGTATTAACGATAGCTGCTGCTGGCAGTGAAATGAGCGCGAGCACAGTAATAACAAATGAAGAAGGGCTAAAAAAGCGAAGCTATAGAAACGACATTTGCAGATGTAAATTTGCAATCATGAATCCTGACCTAACGATGAGTCTTCCTGAATGGCAAACAATGAGTGGTGTCGTAGATGTAATTATGCATACTTTAGAGCGCTATTTTTATCAAAACACAGCATCACTGGATAATACATGTATTTTAAGTGATTATATTGCGGAGGGTGTAGTTAAAACCTGCATAGCAAATGGTCTCATTCTAAAACAAAATCCAAATGACTATAACGCAAGAGCAGAAATTATGTGGGCAGGAAGTCTATCACATAACAATGTAACTCAATGTGGGTACTCTCAAACCGACTGGGCTACGCATCAGATCGAGCATGAATTAAGTGGAATGTTTAATGTGACACATGGAGCAGGATTGGCAGCGGTTTGGCCTTCATGGGCACGATATGTTGCAGACACTGATTATTCAAGATTTGCAAAACTTGGAAAGAATGTATTCGCAATTGAAGATAAAGATAATAAAATAGCAGCAGAATTAACAATCAGAGCCTTTGAAGATTTTTTTGTTACACTAGGGATGCCAACAAAAATTTCAGAACTAGGTATTCAGTTAACTGATGAGCAAATTGATGAGCTTTCATATAAATGCACCTTCGAACTACAGCGCACACTTGGTTCATTCAAAGTTCTTGGATATGATGATATAAAGTCAATTTATATATTAGCAAAATAAGGAGTAAATACATTGCATACGCTAATAATTTATGTACACCCCAGTGAAAAAAGTTTTACTTTTGAAATTAAAACCCTAGTTGAAACTGAGATTGCAAAAAAAGGTTGGACATACGAGGTTTCGGACTTATACAAACAAAACTTCACAACAGACATGAGCGAAGAAGAATACATTCGCGAAGCCTTTTATAACCTTGAAACACCACTACCAAAAGATGTTGTTTTAGAACAAGAAAAAATATTGAGAGCCAAGAACATAATTTTTATATATCCTGTATTTTGGACAGAAGCACCAGCAAAGCTCGTTGGATGGTTTGACAGAGTATGGACAGTAGGTTTTGCCTACGAAGACTGTATTATGCCAAAATTTGAAAACATACTATTTTTTACAATTGCTGGCAATACTGAAGAGCAGCTTGAAAGCAAAGGTTTTGCTACAGCAATGAGAACAGTGATGTGTGATGACAGAATTGGAACACGAGCGAAAAACTGTACAATGCATTTATTAACTGAAACTTCGCGAGGAATGCAAAGAAGAGAAGAAATGATTAAAAAGCATTTAGAAACTGTTAAAGATATTATTTTAAGCTTATAGAAATAAAACAATCTATGATTATCCCATTTTATTTATGAAGCATAATGGTTTCGGTTTTATTACTGCGAAGCGATGAATATCCAGCATATGCTAATTCAACAGTTCGAAGGCCATCGAGTACGTTCGCACTTATCATCGGCTCTCCTGTAGTTTTATGATTGTAGTAATCTAAAAAGATTTCACCATGTTCTCGGACTATGTTATTAGGAAAAAAAGGTGTAAGTGTTCCTTCAGTGTATACCTCAACACATTGATTATTATATATGTCTAAGCTTGCACTTGCTTTTGTTCCAACAATTCTAAAAGTTACATCTCCCCACATGTGATCATTTTTTTTACGCGACCATGAAGCATCAATTTGATATATACAGCCATTTGCAAGTTGACCATGCAATACAGCTATATCTTCAGAATCAATATAATCTCGTAAACTATTTTGTGCTTCAACTTTTACTGTTTGAAATTCTTCATGAGTAAGCCAACGTATTATATCTGCAACATGAACACAATGATCTATTAAGCAGCCACCGCCATTTATTTTTGATTTAGTAACCCATTGCGGCACTCCAGGCTCATACATGCAACCATGGTTTGTTGCCATAATTGCTTTAATTTCTCCGAAATAATCAGAATCTATCATGTTTTTAATTTTTTGCACCGCTGGATTAAATCTAACCGGAAAAGTAGTTATGAATTTCTGTTTTGTTGAAAGTGCTGTCGAATAAATCTTAACAGCATCACTAACAGAAACTGCTATAGGTTTATCACAGAAAACATCTTTACCAGCTAACATAGCAGAAATTGAATCATTAGCATGCTCAGAGTTTTTACTTGTAATTAGTACTGCATCTATCTCATTATCTAATAATAATTCTTCACGACTTAAATAATGTTTGCAATTAAACTCATCAATGATTTGTTTAGACATCTTAATATCTTCAGTAAAAATCCCTTTTACGCATATTTTATTCTTTAAGTATTTTAATGCTGGTAGGTGATTACCAGTTGAATGTGGATGATCTAGGCTCAATACACCAATATTTATCATTAATTACACCCTCCTAATTCATTTGAAAACTTTTGTATAAAAGAGGAATTAGAAAACGCTGCATCTTCAAAATGCATTTGAGGTCTCGAAGTTGGCTTCCAAACATATAGTGAATTATGTGTTACAATTTCAAAATTATCATACCACTGTTCATTTTCAGATGTATCAATAAATATGCGAACAATTGCATTTTTATATTTGCTTATTACTGAAATACATAGTTCATTTTTAATAATATCTGTACTGAGGGGCTTACTTAAAAGCACCTCAGTCTTATCTTTATATTCATTGTATTTTTCTTCGAGCTTCTTTTTTGAGCAAATTACATGCACAGAAATTGCAATAATATTATTAAAACCTTCAGTGGAAGAAATTTGATCGCAAACTAAATCCCATGGCTTATTTTCAAAATAGCATTCACTTTTCATTTAAAACCCTTATTATATTCTTCCCAATGTCTTCTTTTGGCTTAATATATCATAACTAATTGCTGCAAGTAGAACTATGCCTTTTACAACTCTTTGATAGTAATCAGGTATGTTTACCATGGTCATTCCAGTCATTAAAACTCCCATAATAATTAAACCAACAATTACCCGTGATATTTTTCCTTCACCACCTTTTGTGCTAACTCCGCCTAACACAACAGCAGTAATAATATCCATTTCATAGCCTTCCCCACCTTTAGGCTGACCACTATTAACACGACTTAAATAAATTACACCTGCTAAAGAAGCGAGCATTCCGCAAGCACCATAGACTAGGTAAATAACTTTTCGAACATTAACGCCGCTCAACCTTGATGCTTCAGCATTACTTCCAATTCCATATATATATCTTCCGAGCGAAGTATGTTCCAAAACTAAATATCCTAAAATGAAACAAAAAAGCATAATAATAACTGGTACAGGGATAATACCTACATATCCTTGACCAAGTACAGTTACACCCTTTGGAACACCATATACTGGCAAACCACCGGAAATAATATATGCAGTGCCACGCAAAATACTCATAGAAGCTAAAGTTGCAATCATTGGCGGTATTTGAATTTGATATATAAAGAAACCATTAAATAATCCAATTAGAAGTCCTCCTAAAAGAGTAAGAGTAATTGCTAATACTGGTGGTAAATTTAGAGATGTCATTAGCATTGCACACCCTACTGAAGAGGCTCCAATTATTGAACCGACAGAGATATCTATACCTCCAGTAATAATGACTAATGTCATGCCAACTGCAGCAATTCCGTTTACTGCAACTTGCCTCAAAATATTAAAAAGGGTTCCCGTTGACAAAAATCCTTCTGCCACTATTGAAAAAAAAGTAATCAACATTACCATTACAAGATAAATTGCATAGGCTGAAATATCTATTTTTTGTCTTCCTAATTGTTTCACTATATTCCTCCTGTAGATTTATTTAGCAGCTAAATTTAATATGTCTTCTTCAGATACATTATTATTAATTAAGGTTTCACAAATTGTACCATCTTTCATTACAATAATTCTGTCACACATGCCTAGAATTTCAATCATTTCAGAAGAAATCATAATAATTGACTTTCCTAACTCACTAAGAGTTCTAATAAGTTGATATATTTCTTGTTTTGCTCCAACATCAATTCCTCTGGTGGGCTCATCAAAAATCAATAAGTCGCAATCAGTTGCTAGCCATTTACCTAATACAACTTTTTGTTGATTGCCGCCTGATAAGGTTCTGGTGAGTTGTTTATGTGATGAGATTTTAATATTCATAGCTTTTATTTGATTTTCGCTAATATGTTTTTCTAAGCTTTTATTTATGAACCCGCAAGCAGATATACCTTTAAGACTCGCGTATGTTATATTATAATCTATTTCTTTATTAAGTAGTAAACCTTGTGTCTTTCTGTCTTCTGTAATTAATCCTATCCCTGCAGTAATTGCATCTCTAGGAGAATTAAAAATAACCTTCTTTCCATTAAAATCTAAAGTTCCAGATAAAATTTTATCAGCACCAAACACAGCTCTTGCCAATTCAGTTCTTCCAGCCCCTACAAGTCCTGAGAAACCAAGAATTTCGCCACGTCGTAATGTAAAACTACAACCATGTATTTTCTCGGTTCCTATTTTGTCAGCAACCAGAATTTCATCCCCTATAATACTTTTTCTGCTAGGAAATACTAATCCAATTTCTCTACCAACCATATTCTTAATCAATTGTTCACGATTTGTTTCACTTGTATTCGTTGTACAAATATGCATTCCATCACGTAAAACAGTAACAGTATCACAAATATCAAAAATTTCTTCAAGCCGGTGAGAAATATAAATAATGGTAATTTCTTTTTTCCTTAGCCGTTCAATAATTGAGTACATTTTTTGAATTTCGCTATTTGTTAAAGGAGCCGTTGGTTCGTCCATAATCAATAACTTAATGTTCTTGGATACTTCTTTAACAATTTCCACTATTTGTTGCTCTGCGATTGATAAATCTTTTACCTTTTTTCTAGGGTCAATATTAACCCCAAGTTCAGTTATCATCTCATAGCTTTTTTTAAGCATTTTCTTTTTATCTAAGAGGATGCCTCTTTTTAATTCTTCACCAAAAAATAAATTTTCAGCGACGGTCAGTTGAGGCATTAAGTTTAATTCTTGGTAAATGACACCAATACCCATTCTTTTTGCTTGTTGAGGAGAATGGTGTTGAATTTTTACTCCATCGAAAATAATTTCTCCAGATGAAAGTGAATATGCTCCAGTAATCAACTTCATCAGGGTCGATTTGCCAGCTCCATTTTCACCTGCAATTGCTCGTATTTCACCTTTTTTAATTTTTAATGAAACATCATTTAATGCAGCTACACCTGAAAATTCTTTGCTAATATTTTTGATTTTTAATATAACATTATCATTCATATTTTTTTTATTTAGGTCTTTGTGATTTTTGTTTGCTTACCTAAGCAAACAAAAATCACTGTATCTTACTAGAAGTAGTCTGAAATATTAGTAGAATCTACTACCTTCATTTCAATTACTATAGGTTGTGCAATTGGACCTGTTTCATACACATCAACTGCTGTATCAACAAATGACTTTCCAGATACAAATGGTTGTATATCAACTGTTGCTCTATAAATTGAGCCTTCTGAAATTTTATTTAAAGCTTCTTGTGTTGCATCTAATCCACCAATATAAAAATTGTCTGAATCTTTGTTTGCAGCAACAACAACTTCATAAGCTCCTAAGGCACCAGCATCATTAACACATACAAGAACTTCTACATTTGGATTTGCCTGTAGAATATTTTCCATATTTGCCATTCCTTTTTCAGGATTATTTGCACTTTGACGAGCAACAATTTGAGCGTTAGGAGCCTTACTAAGAATGCCTTCTTGAATTCCATCACCACGTGCAATTACAGACTCTAGCTCTGGATAGTCAAAAATTGCAACTTCAGCATTACCACCTAATACATCAGTTATCCACATACCTGCATGTTCGCCTATAGTAAAGCCATATTCATACTCAGGAACGGTAAGAAATGCATCAACCCCAGCAACATTTTGGTTTGCTGCTATCACAATAATTCCTGCTTCTTTTGCAGCCTCTACAGATGGTATAAGTGCTTGTTCATCTAGTGGACTAACAATAATAACATCCATTTTTTGAGCAATAAAATTTTCGAATGCAGTAACCTGACTTGCAATATCGGTTTTACCATCATGTATAACTACCTCTATACCTAGTTCATCACATCTTTCTTGTACTCCATTTGCAACTTCAATAAAGTAAGTATTAGATAAATCCGGAACTGTGTACGCTATTTTTGTAATTCCATCAATCATTGATGAAGACTTAGATTCCTCATCGTTTTGACAGCCAGTAACAAATATTGCTAAACAAAGCAATATACTCATGATAACATTTTTTGTTTTCATATAAACTCCTTTAAGTTTGGAATAAATTATATAAAATGTTAACACGGTAAACGTATTCTGTCAAGCATTTTTTTAAGAAATAAATTATTCAAATATATGCAAAAAAAACAAGAAATCAGGGTCAAAAACAGTAAATATAGTAAAATATTAAAGCTGAAATATTTATAAAGGTTAAAAATAACTAGTAAACGTTATCTATAAATAAAGTTGTTTTTTTTTAACTTCTATGGTATAATTAAACTAGGAAGTATTATGATAAACAACAAAACAATAGCGGACGTAGCAATAGAAGCAAACACCTCAATTGCTACAGTTTCTAGGGTAATGAGTGGTAGTAGCTACCCTGTTAGTGATAAAAAACGAAAAGCTGTTTTAGAGGCTGCTGAGAAGCTACATTATGAACCTAATATTATTGGTCGTATTTTAAAAACAAAACAAAACTTAACAATTGGAATTATTATTCCTACTTTTCATAATCCGTATTTTACTCAATTAGTACAAGGCATTGAACAGGAAGCAAATACTCAAGGATACTACACCATGACTGTAAGCTCGCAGCGAGACTGTGAACTAGAACGAAAATTGATAAATAATTTCAAAAATAACAATATAAAAGCATTGCTGATATCATCTGTTGATAAAAACGACATTAGTTTAAGAAAATATATTAATTCAGGAGGATTTGTTTGCTTATTTGAATCAAATATACATGACCTAGAAGGTGCTATCAATGCTCAAGTAGACTCTCTTGTTGCCGCTCAAAAAGCAACTCGATTTTTAATTAATAATGGGCACACACGGATAGCTTACCTTTCTACATCATTAGAGACTTCTTCTCGCTATGACCGACTTAGTGGTATAAAATTAGAAATGGCAAATCAAAACTTAGCATTTGGACAAGATGATATTTTTTTTACTAAGCATGAAACAGATCAAATTGACGGTTTATTCGAATTTGAGGTTGGTAAAAAACTAGCACATGATTTTTTGCTAAACAGAAAAGAACATACTGCCATAATTGCGGCAAATGACATGATTGCAATTGGCATTATGAAACACTTACAAGATAAAAATATAAAAATTCCTGAGGATATCTCGATTATTTCGTTCGATAATATTCATTTTTCAGAGTGCACAAATCCACCTCTTACTACTATGAATCTACCATCTCATTTACTGGGTAAACATTCCTGTAAATCTATAATTGAAGCCTTAGTGAGTAATGAAATTCAAGAAAACATGATTCTTTCTGTTTCTTCTACCTTAGTCGAGAGGAACACGGTAAAAAAAATAAACTAAATTTTTAACTCTAATATACACCAAACTTATAAATTGTAGTGGAAACATATTCATCTCCTACTTTTAATAAGCTAGATGGAAAGTTTGCATGATTCGGGCTATCAGGGAAACGCTGAGTCTCTAAACAAAAACCTGAATGTTTCGCATATGGAACACCATTTTTACCAGATGGAATATTTAAGAAATTCCCTGAGTAAAACTGAACTCCTGGTTGATTTGTATGCACAGTCATAACTCGCTTAGTTGTCGGCTCTCTCACTTCTGCACACAAATGTACTAAGTCATCTTTATTGTTCAACACATAACAGTGGTCATAACCACCTATTGTCTCAATATCTTTGCCAATTGGTTTAAATGTTCTAAAGTCTAGAGCTTTTTTTGAAACATTTTCAATTTTACCATTTGGAATTAAGTCTTTAGTAACTGCTAAATACTGATCTGCATTAATCATCAATGTATGCTCAGTTATATCATTTCTAGGATTTCCTGTTAAATTAAAATAACTATGGTTCGTTAAATTAATGGGTGTTTCTGCATCAGTTTTAGCTGTATATTTCATGATAAGTTTGCTATCATGTGTTAAAACATAACTAACTTGTAAATCAACATTACCAGGAAAGCCCTGTTCACCATCAATACTCCTTCTTGTAAAGCATACACCAGCTTCATTTAAAGTATATATCATTTTTGCATCCCAAAGCATCCTATTATAACCATTAAAACCGCCATGTAAAGAGTGCTTACCATTATTAGCATCTAAAGTATATGTTTTTCTATTTAAAGAAAACTTAGCATTACCAATACGATTTGCATAACGACCAACGATGGAACCAAAATATGAGTGTGCTCCGTGTATATAGTTTTCAAAAGTAGAATACCCTAATACAATATCATCCTTTTCTCCTTTACGCTGAGAATCAATTGCAGAAGGTACAACTATACTTGTTATAATACAACCATAGTTTGTTACAGAAAAGGACATTCTAGAATTTTTAACTGTAAATAAATAAACTTTTTCACCATTACTTAATACAGAGAATAATTGTTTTTTTATAAACATAAAACCTCTCAATTCAATTTAAATACTCTTATAGTATATCATATATCAAAAAAATATAAAAGCGTACAAATAGGAAATAAAATAAATAAATTATTAGGCTAAATACTTTTTTAAATAGTATCGATAATATATAAGTAGGAGAATCATACATGAAATATCTTAATAATATATTAGTTTGTGCACTTACTATTATTGCAGCTCTATCTGTAACATCATGTCTAACTACAGATAATGCAGTAATAGATACTAGTAATATGAGCGTTCAAGAACTAATACTTGCAGGGAAAACAGATGAAGTTCAATCCCTTTTTCAAACACCAACTGATATAAACTTAAGCGATGAAAATGGAAACACTGCATTACATACAGCAGCACTTGTAAATAACGCTGACATTGTAAATTTTTTATTATTTAAAGGTGCAAACTCTGGGATTAAAAATGCAAACGGCGATACAGCACTGCATTTAGCATTAAAAAACAACGGAGTTGAGTCAGCTAAATTATTGGCATCAATTAACAATAATATTTTCTCAAGAGATGGACAAGGTAATATTGCGATTGAAATAGCATTAGAGCAAGGTTCCAAATATTATGATGTTGTACTTAACCAGTATACCGGAAACTTACAAGATTCCCAAGGTTTATCAGTAGTTCACTATTTAGTTAAAAACAGAGATATGAATGGAATAGATTTTGCAATAGAAAAAAACCTTCCACTATCGCTTAGAGACAATACAGGAAATAGTCCTCTTTTACTAGCCTATTCTCAAAAAGATGCAGAATCAGTTATAATTGCATCAAAACTCATTTTAGCAGATGCAGCACCAGAAAGAGGTCAATATAGTTTTTTTGAAGATTCTGTCAAGATGCGAAATCCATCATTAAGATTTGATGAAGGCCAAACTCCACTTCATTTGGCTGTAATATTACAAGAAGAATACATGGTAAAATACCTACTTTCACAGGGTGCTAATGTAAGTGCTAAAGACAATTCAGGTGCTACAGCATTACACGAAGCTGTACGAAGTGGAAATGTTAATATTTTAACAGAGTTACTAAAAGCAGGAGCAAATGTTAACGCCCGTGATTCACTTGGAAAAACACCACTTTTAATCATTACACCAGAAGAAAATAGACTTCTCATTTATGAACTACTATTGGAATACGGTGCTTATGTAAATGCGACTGATTCGTTTGGAGACACAGCGTTACACATTGCGGCTTTAAGTGAAACAAAAATAGATATAATTGAATTCTTGGTTTCAAAAGGGGCTGATATAAATGAAAGAAATAAAAAGGGTGTAACACCATTAGCACAAGCCGTTGAGAAAAGAGTTGCAGAACACATAAATTTTTATGCAACAAGAGGAGCAGATATACATGCCTCCGACATAAATAATGTAACTCCACTTTATAAGGCCTTGGATGCAGGACTAGATATGACTAGTCAACTAGTAAATACAAGGAATATTATTACAAGAGATTCAATGGGTAATACTGTGTTACATATAGCAGTTTCAAAAGATGCAAGTTTAGATCAAATAATATTTCTCATTGAAATGGGTAGTGATGTTAATGCAAGAAATAGAAACGGTCATAC
Source organism: uncultured Treponemataceae bacterium (assembly GCA_964370315.1). Classification (GTDB taxonomy): domain Bacteria; phylum Spirochaetota; class Spirochaetia; order Treponematales; family Treponemataceae; genus CAYJFX01. The sequence continues at coordinate 10,859 of CAYJIS010000034.1, read as the reverse complement.
CCCCTTGTATTTAACGGTACAAGAAAACAACAGACATATAGGAGAACAGTTATTAGCAAAGGGTGCGGATGTATTTTCATCTGACAGTGATAATTCATCACCCCTTCGCCTAGCGTTAGAATGGGGACGAGACGTTCAAGACTGGGTACTAACTTCTGAAGTTATAAAAGCAGTAGACGGACTAGGGAATACTCCCCTACACTATGCTGCAGAATGGAACTTAAATAATGCAGTAGTAACAATACTCGAAAAAGGTGCAAATCCAAACGCACAGAACACAAATGGTGAGAGCCCTATTTTTAACGCAGTTAAAGCTAATAATATAGACGCCATCCAAATACTACTCAGAAATGGTGCCGACAAAGATCTTAGAAATTACTTAGGTAATACAATTATACACAATAGTGTTCGATGGAATGCTCAAGATGCAGCACGCGTTGCTATAAGAAGTGGATACGATGTAAATGCACAAAATTTATCAGGTAAAACAGCATTGCATCAAGCAGCAAGAAGCGGACAAGAAACAATGGTTGAATTACTTATAAACGAAGGAGCTAATATCCATGCTGCAGATACTGCGGGTAGAACACCTCTCATGGATGCAATTTTATCTCAAAACATAGATAATGTAAAGATTCTAATAAACCGAGGAGCAAACACTTCTATTCCTGAAATGTATGGAAGAAATGCATACCATGAAGCAGTCGAAACTGAGAATATCGAGTTAATTAAAATAATAAGTACTACTGGAGCAAACCCACTTGCAAGAGATACACATGGAAGGACTCCTTTATCACTTGCCTTTGAAAAAAACTTAGATCTTGTTAAAGCAGTGTTATCAAATAACACTCACTTAACAGATTCAGATGGAAACACCCCTCTACATCTCGCAGTTATGAATTCAGTAGACATTGAGACCATACATTACTTACTACAGAATAATTACTCACCGGATAGAAGAAACAGTGAGGGAACAACTCCTTTATTATTAGCATCAAAAAAGAACCAAATAAATACTGTTGATGCATTCCTACAAAAGAATTCAGACCCCTTTATAACTGACAATTCTGGGGAAAGTGCACTTAGTTATGCTATAAAAAGCAACCCAGAGGTATTGAATCTTATTATTCAACGAGCAGGAAACAAAAGAGATATAGCAGGAGAAACAATACTTCATTACGCAGCAAGAGAAGCAAACTATGATACAATCCAGCGATTGCTTTCAATGGGACTAGATAGAGAAATTAAAAATATTTCAGGTGAAACAGCATATGATATTGCAATAAGATGGGATAGAGAGGATATTGCTAGATTATTAAAATAAAAAAAAACAGCTACTCAAAAGAGTAGCTGTTTTTCTGTTTATTGTATGCCAACAATCAAATAGTAATTTATATGATGATTTTATAATTATTTTTACAATACACTATTTTAGTATACTTTAAAAGAATCCTACAAGACAAAGTCACATATAAAAATAAAGACTATTGCTCTTTATAATAAAAAAAGGTATATTACATATATGAGTGAATCTACAGAGTGGCTCGATAACGCATATGATCAAGTACTTGCAGAAGAAAAAAGAGGCCTTGAAAGACGACGCCAAAATGATCCAACATTAAAGATTGAAGATATTCAAGGAATACTAGACAACTTATATATAAGCGATGGTAATAATTGGGAAGGCAGAGGACCTCTAGCTGACGTTGTAATTTCCGCCACAATCGCTGCATACGAATTGTATATTTCTGAGTGGAAAAAAGAAAATCAACATGTATAAATTACATTATAGTAAATAGTTTTTTTGCGTTTTCTAACACAATCCCACACAACTGCGTTTCAGAAATCTTCAAAATATCAGAAACATATTTGTACACATGCTTTACCATAATTGGTGTATTTGGCCTACCTCGCATTGGCACTGGGGTTAAATATGGGGCATCAGTTTCCAACAAAAGTAAGTCTTTAGGAATATACTTCACAAGGTTTTTTACATTCTCAATATCATCTTTTTTAGCATATGTAATTGTACCCGACAATGAAATATACCAACCTAAATCTAAAAACAATTTAGCTTCTTCAAGTCCATAAGAATAGCAATGAATAACTCCGTTATGCCAACCCATGTTTTTAATACAATTGTAAGTTTCTTGTGCTGCATCTCTTGAATGAACAATAACCGGTAAATCAAGTTTTCGGGCTAAATCAATTTGCATTTCAAATAACTCTTCTTCACCGTTTATAATTACATCTGCCTTATGCCCATGAATTAAACCGTTTTCATCAGCTTTATTCCAATTTCGGTCTAGTCCACACTCGCCTAACGCACAAACATTGTGTGTATTTTTATATTTTAATATATACTCTTCGATTGATTTTACATATTCTTGCCGATTAAGTATCTCTTCTAATCCGGGCCAAAGCCCTGCAGAAAAATGAAACATATCATGTGCTATCTTTCTTTTATCTTCAGTTAAACTAGATTCAATAAGCTTTGAAATAAAATCTATATGTATTGGTAAATCATTATATTTTGTTCCAATATCTAAAACAAAGGGGACTTTGGTATCAACGAGTTCATTAAAAAGTAATGACATATCAACTTTTCGATCTTTTATCATGCTCATATGGCAATGTGTGTCTGCATACATACTATATAATAACATAGATTGAATAAAAACTTCAATATGTGCTATACTTAGAGTATGAATAGTATTTTTAACAATTATCTACAAAACATGATTTTATCTGCATCTGGTTGGCGTACAGTTTTCGCACTTTCGGGAAATGAAGAAGATGCCACACCAGAAATTAGTGAGGAGCATAAAGCCATAGCTTTTTTTGCAGCAAGTGCATTTTCAAACTTCCTTACAGAAAAAATAAACCGAAAACCACGCATTGTAGTTGGTGCAGATTCAAGACCTACGGGTAAAAACATCGCCGACATTATGCTCAGAGCATTGGTTTCATTAGATGTTGATCTCCAATTTACAGGAATTATTGCCGCACCAGAAATTATGTCTTATGCAAAAAACTTTGATGGTTTTATTTATATATCTGCAAGCCACAATCCAATTGGACACAATGGAATTAAATTCGGATTTTCTGACGGTGGGGTTATGCCGGCACAAGATGCAAAACTAGTTATAGAACTATTCAAGAATATGTGTAATAATGATACCCCAGTTGAAAAAGCACAAAGCACAATACAAGGAATTGATGAAACAAAATTGCAATCTGTGTATGGAATGCAGAAAAAATATAAACAAGCAGCTTTTGAAAATTATTATTCTTTTAGTAAACAATTAGTAAGTTCAGAAAATACAAAAGAAAAACAAGATATGGTTTTTCAAAGTATAAAAACATCAACAAATGAAAACCCAATCACCGTAGTTTGTGATATGAACGGTAGTGCTAGATGCCTCACTATAGACAAGGTCTTTTTAAATAGTATTGGAATTCAGTTTGTTGACTTTAATAATGAAGTTGGTAATATTAAGCATGCAATTATACCAGAAGGCGATAACTTGCTATACTGCGCAAGAAAAATCGAAGAACTACAACAAAACGGTAATACAAATGCAATTTTAGGCTACACCCCAGATTGTGACGGTGACAGAGGAAATATTGTATATTGGAACAGCACCACTAAGAAAGCAGAGATTTTGCAAGCTCAAGAAGTATTTGCCTTGTCTGTATTATCTGAATTGTCATATAGCACATATAAAAACAATAATAACGTAGAATTAAAACTTGCCGTTGCAATAAATGGAGCAACTTCAATGCGAATAGATGAAATCGCAAATGCCTTTAATGCACAAGTATTTAGAGGTGAAGTTGGAGAAGCAAATATTGTTAATTGTGCACGCGAACAACGAGAAAACGGATATGAAATTCCAATTTTAGGAGAAGGATCAAATGGTGGAAATATCACACATCCAGCTGCAGTCCGTGACCCTTTAAATACTCTCTTTGCCCTAATTAAACTTTTAACAATACGGTCAAACGAAATAAAGATGGGGTTATTTGAACTTTGGTGTACTAAGTCAAATCAAATTGATAAATATAAAAAAGACTTTACCTTCGCTGATATCCTTCAAACACTGCCAAAGTATATTACAACGGGTGTTTCAGAACAAAGAGCATTACTTCAAATTAATTCAAAAGACCATACCGTTCTAAAACAAAATTTTCAAAAAGCATTTATCGAAAGTTGGACAAAAAAAAATCCATATCTAAAAGAAAACTATTCAATTGTTTCATGGTCGGCAGCGGCAACGGTTGGCACAAAAGAAATTACCGAAATTGAAGATTTTGGCATTTCTGGAACCGGTGGGTTAAAAATTCGATTTTTAAATGAAACAAGGGAAACTATTGCAACAATGTGGATGCGTGGCAGCGGAACTGAAAGTGTATTTAGAATACTATGCGATGTAAAAGGCTCTAATACAGTATTAGAAAAAGAGTTAATCGATTGGGAAACACAGCTACTTGAAAAAGCTGACAAGATGTGATATAGTAAACACAGATATTTGTATTTTTTTTATGCTCATTACGAGCATTTTCTAATTTATTAAGGTGGCATGAATGGGCGCACGTGGCGAATTGTATACAACACAAATTGTATTAGACAATAGAACATATTTTTTTAATGTTAAAGAAAATAGATCAGGCGATGTATTTTTACAAATTGTTGAAAGTAAAAATAAAAATGGTGAGTCATTTGATAGACACCAAATAGCTGTTTTTTCAGATGATATGCAAAATTTTTGTAAAGGGTTTGAAACGGCCCTTTCTTTTATTGAAAAAAAGAGAAAGGAAAGAGCAAAAGCACAAGCAGAAAAGAAAGCAACAAAAAAAGCTATTTATAAAGTTGGTGGAAAAAAAGCTGATAATGAAAGATTTGAGAAACCTAAGAAAAATCCTGATGCTAAAAGAACAGGTCGAGTGCACGTTGTTTCTAAGCGTGCAACAGACACAGAATAGTTAAAACGAAAAGCTCATTCTTTGTATTGGCGATGGTCCAATTTCTTTACAAATTCGCCTATGTTCAGCTGTAGGGTACCCTTTATGTTTATCATAGCCGTATGCAGGATACATAAGGGCATATTCACACATTATTCGATCCCTTTCATTTTTTGCCAAAATAGAGGCTGCCATAACAGCAGGGACTGTTGCATCAGCTTTAGCTAAAGCTTCACAATTTACTGATATGTCTGGCTTAAAGGTACCATCAACTATACATGTAATCTCTGCACCTTCAATTTTCTTTTCTAACATAACACACATGGATTCAAATGCATTCTTCATAGCCAAGAGACTAGCTTTTAAAATATTTATATTATCAATTACATCATGTTCAACACGAGCTATGGACCACGCTAAAGCGTGTTCTTTAATAATTTTTTCAATTTCTAAACGTTTTTTTTCGCTTAATTTTTTTGAATCATTCAAAATATCAAGAGGAAAGTCATCACGTAATACTACAGATCCTGCTACAACTGGCCCGGCAAGAGGACCACGCCCTGCTTCATCTAAACCACAAACAAACAAAATTATATTCCTTTATTTTGCAAATAACGTTGTATAGCCTTGGAAAACATTAGTACCTATTACATTGCCGTTACTTAAATCATCAACCCAAACTGCAGGATATTCGCTTTTCTTGCTTGTGCCTTCAAATTTAAAAGAATTGTTCTCTAAAGAAAAGTCGGAATTAATAAGTTCTATACTGCGACTATGCTGACCAATTCCAGTAAAGTCTGCATCTTCCACTCGCATATCAGAGTCTACTACACTCAAACCTACGGAGGTTTCAGAAGCAAGAACATATCGTACAGATCTTACTTGTATTGTAGAATTATTTGCTTTTAATGCCGAACCATATGCAACAGACTGTACCGTTAGTCCAGAGTTTTCAATTTCGAGTTCACTATCTTGTATATTTATAAGCGTTGCATTAACTGCTCCCGTGAGCAAAAACTCAAGATTTGAAAAAACCAATTGTGAATTTTGAGCATTAATAAATGTATTATTTAAACTCTTTGATTCATCAATTATGTTTTGTTCAAGAGTTCCTCCTAAAAAGGTAACAACGGAATCCTTTATATGTATACTCGTATTTTGTGAAAACTGTAAACGTGTTGATTCACTTGCAATAAAGGTCGTGTCTTGGGTTAATTCAAAACTCGGAATATCAGTAAAGACACCATCGAAGTAAAATTTTTGATAAGCATTTTTGTTTAAGACTGCTATCATTTGATATATATCTGTAAATGGCTTATCCTTAGTACCAATACCTAATTCGTTACTATCTTTATTTGCCTGCTCGACATAATAATTATATGGATCTATTACCGATCGGTAACGCACAATTTCACTAGTGTTTCCTGCAAAATCAATAGTATACATATATACAGTATATAACATAGCAACACCAGAAGTATTCATTAAAACTATTGAACTAGAATCTAAATTAGAAAATAAGCTAAGGTCAAAGTCTTTCACAAAATCTGAATCTTGAAAAGCGTTTGAATCAAAACCGTTTTGAGCTGTTATTGGACTAGGTATATAATACTGTACTTTGTCATTTGTTTGTACATCAATCGAAATTGAGTCTCTTGCATACCCACTCGTATCTGATGCAGTAAACACAGGTTTATCTGGGGAAATTTTATCAAGAATAAAAGATATGTTTTCTGTACCCTGCTTTATTCCATCATAAAAAATCATAATGTTGTCAGAAAATCCAAAAGCATCGCCTTTTAATGTATCTATAAAATACGAATCGCTATATAAAACTTGTCCATTTACTGTATAAAAACCGAAACTAAATCGCTTGTCCGAAAGCGTTAGTATAACTTCCTCGTTTACCGCTGCTACTGAGGGGAGCCCGAGCACTTCAGGTCTTTTCGGAAGGGTAAATGTTAAAAAGTCTTCACTTTTGCTTTCTCTCCATCGAATAACCCTATCTTCACTTCGATCTACATATATCCGTCTTGAACGTGTTTGACGAAGTGCTTGGCCGTCGACTGAATATATTATAGTATCATTACTCTTAAAAGTAACATAATTCCAATCAGTAATTTCAATTGGTTCAAGCGCATCTACTTCTTGCCCATATAACTCATTCGAACCAACTTGAACAACATATCTATGTGGTATCGACTTATCATAAAGAGTAAGTAATACATATCTTTCAAAAAGCATTTTACCTGCTATACGCAATGATTCACCTGAATAAATTGTAGAATTATGCCCTAAGCTATAGGACACACTAGGAGGAATAGTAATCATTTTATCATCATTTATAACTAGAGTAGCTTCATTTAAGACATTAGGTATATAACTAGGTTTTTCTTGTAAATTGACAGTATACTGTATTTTATATGATTGAGTAGTTGTATTTGGCCCAACTATAGCAACATCTACAACAACATCACCAGATAATTCTAATAATACAGGACCATCATATGCAAATCCAGTAACTAAAGGATTTTCACCTGTAAAGGAATAATATGCTTCATAACCTTGAGGCAAATCTAAAACTAAACTCTGATAATTTGCCCAAAGCCCATTCGAGGGAGAGATTATATTTCCTTGTGCATGGAGTTTAAATGTGCATATAAGTAAAAATACAAAAAGAATAATACTATATTTTTTATACATTTGCCTAATCATTTGACCACCTCTTCCATCTTGAAATCTATTTAAATAAAGGCTCAATTATATCACGTAGCTCAGGATCATTTTTATAATAATGTTCTTCTCTCTCTTCTTTTGTTAGCCCAACTAATTCGTGATTTAAGTAATGAAGCCAATTATCGTTTTGACGATTTGGACTTTCAAATTTTCTACACCAATAATCTGGCTGTATAGGAAGTTGTTCTTTTTGTTCTGTAAAATATTTATAATCATGCACCGCAACTTTTATATCTTTTCGTGGTACACCCTTATCAATTATAACTTCAACAAGGTGATTAATAGTTTTACCTGTATCAAAAATATCATCTGCTAAAAGAATTTTATCTCCTGATCGTAAGTGATCTGGAGAATATGTCCAACCATCAATCATTACTCGTGAATTCTCTCGTATATCTGTATAGGATCGAGCAACAACGGCTGCAAAAAGAACAGGCCTATCAGTTCTAAGTAACTTAAAATACTCGCTTAGAACATTTGCAACATAAGCCCCACCACGCAGCGATACATATATAACATCGGGTATAAAACCATCTTGAACAATTCTATGCGCCATTTTTAAGGTATTGTTTCTAATTGTGTCTGAAGTTAAAAACTCTTTCATTTTATTTCCTTTTTGTATACGTAAGTACTTCTATCATACCATACCTCTAAGGGTTTGGGCAAGTTCTTTCCACACTACTTTATCTTCTTTGCATAAATTAGCAAAATCATTTTGTTTTCCCCATGCCGAGAAATCAATAAACGTATTTGTACGTTCAAGTAACCGCATATATTTTTCTTCATGATAACGAGAAAGCCATTGAGGTATTTTTTTTGCATATTGAATTAGTTTAGCATAATGTGGAACACAAAGACCTGACGAAGATGTGAAAAAACGTATTAGTTCTGCATCAGATTCACATACAATTTTGTCATTTACTTCAGCCAAAAAAGTTAAAAACTCTTTTTCAATTCTTGTTTTTTCACTACAAGCTGGACATGGCTCTTTATATTTTCGAACCTTTTTTTTCTTAAAGTCCTCAATAAAATCACTAAGCGTACCCTGCCCTAAAATTGCTACCGCTAGGCCATCTCGATATGATAAAAGTGTTTTAGAATGCTCGTTACAAAAACCTCCCGCCTGTCTATACTGCGCTCTAAACGTTCTATCTGAAATGTGTTCAAAAAGCATTCCATCAATATATCGATTAATACGCTCATCAATTATAGTACAAAGTGGGCAACCTTGCTTTTCGCAAGCCTTTTGCAAGGCAAAGTAGTTAACATGCTGTTCTGCCATACATAATTATAACATAGGTAGGGGTTTATTGCAATAAACCCCTACCTATGAATATTGGGATTTAATTCTATATTGTAATAAATTGGTATGATTTTTGTGCAACTTACAGTATTATATACAAGTCTCCATCTTTGTAAATCATCTTTTCTTTACATAATAGTTCGCTTGCTTTTAACAGTCTTTCATAGGGAAGGTTTTCTGCCTTAGAAATACTTTCTAAACAAAGACCTAATCTACTTTCTTGCATCGTTAATTGTCGCAAAATTGCACCTCTAGCCTGTCTTATAGAACCTTCAAATCTACTCTGTTTTGTATAATGCTTGCTTTTTCTATTTGGATTTTTTATTATTTTTTTTAACTCTGCACCATAATCCATAAGAGCATAATACCACATTCTAGGATTTTCATTGAATAATGATTTTTCAATAAATGGAAATATCTCACTGTCATGAATAGGCTCTTTGTTCTCAGTGTCTTTTAATCTATCTTGAAAAAAGAAAAACAAAAAAACACTTCTAATATTTGTTTCAATAAATACTTCAGGGTTGTTAAATGCAAAGGTTGAAACTGCTCGAGCAGTATAATGCCCAATTCCTGGTAATTTTTCAAGTTCTTTTGGATTGGATGGAAACGATTTACCATCTTCTTTAATAATTTGAGTTATTTCAATTGCTGCATTATGTAAAAAACGTGCTCTCCTATTATATCCAAGACCACTCCACATTGACAGAACATCTACTAGTGATGCTTTTGATAGATGCTCAACAGTTGGAAATTTCTGCATCCACTCTATGTATTTGGGCACAACCCGCTCTGTTTGAGTTTGCTGGAGCATAATTTCAGATACCATTATTGCATAAGGATCTAATGTTTCTCGCCAAGGAAAGACTCTTCCCTTTGTATTATAAAAATCAAGAATCGTTTGTTGAAATTCAATGATTGAGGGACTTGTACTCATTATGCTTTTTGCACATAGCCTTTTTGATCTAGGGTTTGTAAAATTATCTCTACAATTTGTTCTGGATTATATAGCGCCGTGTCAATTATTAAGTCTACAAAAGTGTAATCATTATTATCAATATCATAAAGTTTTTTATAGCGTGCTGAATCTTCTGTGTCTCTCATTCGAGTAAAGTTTGCAATTTCTTCTAAACTGCCACCTTCCCTGTCTTGAATACGCTTTGCCCTAACTTCATCATTTGCTAATAAGTAAACTTTAAAATCAGCTTCTTTTAGCATCCAAATTGCTAAGCGAGAACCGAGTACACAAGATTCTTTTTTTGCTAGTTCAACTTGGCGTGTATCGACCGTAACATCATAAGAATCATCTGTCTTAGCTTTTTCTATAATTTCGGCTAAGGTTAAACCAACTTCTGGTGCAAGAGTTCTAAAAGTAAAGTTTATCATATTTATTGCAAGAGCTTGCGATAAAAGCGTACTTACGGTTGTATTTCCACAACCACTTTTACCAGATATTGCTATTCGTAATTCTTTGTTGTTTGGAAGTTTGTAGCTCATTTTATCAGTATAACAGAATAATTAATAATTAACAATTAATAATTTATAATTTTTGTTAAATTTTTGGGGATTTTTTTGCATATAAACACATGGACACAAAAATACTACCGAGGCCTTCGGACTAAAGAGGAGAATTATAAAATATAAACAATTTTAGGGCTAAAAAGTTACAGTTCTAATTTCACTTCATCGTCTGTTAAAAGGCCGGATCCTGTTATGGGAATAACTTCGCCCAAATAGGTAGGCTTACTTTTAAAAATCTCCACATCTAAAAATGCTTTTACACGGGCTAAACTTTCTCTAATTGTGTTATAATTCTTCCTGTAAGGCAAATTATGCGTTGCATACCCTTGCACCT
>CAYJIS010000033.1:0-22266 GCA_964370315.1 uncultured Treponemataceae bacterium | reverse complement strand
ATCCTTCCAATATGAAGTTTTCAGGCCCAAGTAGCGGGTATATACAACTTGCTGACACAACTGGGTATGGTTTTGATGCAGCTTTTGATTTTAAACTAAATATTCCCTATGTTGAAAATATAGACACAAGTGTTACTGCAACTGTTGAAAAATATATGGTTACAGAAGGTGAGGAAGACGCACTTGATGTAACGTTTGCTAATGGATCTAAGAAGTTTACATTTACTCATGATTCATCAAGTACAACATTACGCATGAATGCTTTAGAAAAGCGTTTATTACAAGTCGGTGAGTTTGTTGTAAGTTTTTCATATGACCCTGAAGTATATAGCGATGAGGTACCAACCAAAATATATGTTTTATTTAATTCAAAGGGTAATAATGAAAAGAAATATGTAGCTATAAATAGTGTTGTAAAAACAAATGATAAAGCATATTCAGAAATATACGAAGGTCTTGAAGCTAACAGCTGGAATGTTGAAATTACTGATTCAGAAAGCAAAAGTCCTTCTCAATGGTATGATTTACCTCTTACAATAAATCTCTATAATGTTGAAAAGGGTGCGCCTTTAAAGCTTTCAGCTTCCTCAAACTCAGGTATTGAGCTTAGAGATTATAGTATAACAGAGCCAAATGAAGAAGGACAGGCTTCTATATCACTAAATATAAGAGCAAATAAATTTGGTATTGCTGAAGCCGTTACAAGTAGTGTTACTCTAACACTTACATCTGATTATTCAGATATATATGCAGGTCTTCCGATGAACTTAACCATAAATACTCAACGAAAGGAATTTTTTGAGTACTATGCATCAGATTATGTAAATACGTTTACTGTAACAAGCAGTGGTAGCGCTAAAGATGAAAACGGTAAGTACTATACTGCAATTAGGCTTCCGGGGGCATCAGCTTTAGAAATTGAAAGAGATAAAACTATAAACTATGTTATTAGAAGAATTGATGATACTTCCGGTGAAAAAAAGGACATACGAAGTGGCACGTTTAAGTCTCATGAAGGCTTTAGCTATTGGGATAGAGATGCACTTATCTTAACAAAAAAAGCAATGTATGAACTTGAAATTTCAACTGATAATGCAACAGTTATTAGCTCTTCAATGAAAGAAGGCGCAAGAAATTTAACACATAGAGAATTACTTTTAGCAATGCAAGAAAATATGCGGTACGCACTTATAGATCGCTCTGTACACTATGATGTAAGTGTTATACAAGGTGGTATGGGTACTATTGATCATGACAGATGGTATAATTTTTGGCCTGCTTCATGGGATCATGTTTATAAATTTTCTAATTATTGGCCGTATTTTATGCAGTTAAATGGAACCGTTACATACGAAGCTGATGTAGGAAAATATCAAGCATGGGAAGCAGAGGATATAATTAATACAAACAATGCTTCTGCACCTGCTGGACAAGCACCATTCCAAGGCATACTTAGCTTCTATTCGAGTTACGGAGAAGGCTCTGTTCAGTTTAATGATATACATATAACTGACAACTATTGGAATAGTCCAGCATGGCTCAGTGGATCATTTAAAGTCACAGCACATGGTTCAACACAAAGCTTTGGTAAAAACTCTGGTGTTCCATTTGGCTTATATATGTCAAAGGAAGTGTTTCTGGATACAATTGCACCTGGTGGTATCTACGAACAAAAGTAGTTAGTTAGCAAAAAGACTTGTAAATAAAATTACAAGTCTTTTTTTATAGCTCATTTTTCAAAGGTATTGTATACTATCCATGAGGAGTTGATTTGAAATACGTAATAATTTTATTAAGTGCTATTTTATTAGATAGTATTCTTCCAAGATTTAAATGTACTAATATATATAGCATAACAAAGAAAATTATACATTTAATTATCCGCACCTATATAAATATGAAATATAATGTAATCGTATTATTTTTGCTTGTTGTTTTCTGTACGTTTATTTTACCATTTACTATTTTGTTTTTTATAAATAAAGTATCATTAATAGCAGGCTTTCTCATTGAAATAATAATTTGTTACTATTTAATTTCAATAAAGGATATTAAGCAAATTGTAATCAATAAAAATCTAATTGATGTGCAACCTAAAGAAATTATTGCATTATTTATGAGTAATTTAGAAAAAGTTTTTATTCCAATACTTTGTATTAGCATAGGAGGACCAACTCTTGCTATGCTATTACGTGCAGTATTCTATTGCACAAAAATCGATAGTATAAAAAATGAAAAGGCTTTGGCTGTATTTATTAATTTTTCTAAGATACTTTATTCTATACCTTCATATATTTTTGTCTTAAGTGCTTTTTTTGCTGGTGCATTTTTACCGTTTTGTAATTTAAAAGAAGCATTTCAATTATATCTTAAAGATAAAAAAAGTATATATCCATATTGGCTTTCAAGAATCTTTGCTTGTTGTATTGCTATTGCCTATGCACAATTGCCAATAACCTATGTCGATAAAAACGGAGAAATAAAAAAAACAATAATGGGCTTATCTATCGTTGAAAACAATGAAACGACAGTAAAAAAAATTAGTTATATATTGTTTTCGTCAAATATAATAATGCTAGCACTTGTAATAATTTGTAGACTTATTTTATTATGGGGCGTTTGGTAAAAGGAAGTTCGTATGATACATTTATATCATGGAGATGGAAAAGGGAAGACAACTTGTGCAATGGGGCTTGCTGTACGTGCTCTTGGTAACGATATGAACGTAATTATAGTTCATTTCTTAAAAGGGAGTATGTCATCCGAGATTAAAGCACTTAAAAGTTTTGACTTAGTCAGAATATTTACATTAAAGCACACACCTCGTTTTACATTTGAAATGACTAAAGACGAAAAAGAAGAGGTAACACTTGAACATAACAGGATGTTTCAAAAATCAACTCACTTTGCACAGATTGGCTATTGTGATATGCTAGTTCTTGATGAACTTTGTGCAGCATGGAGTGAAAATCTTATAAATAAAGATGAAGTACTTACGTTTTTGAAAAAAAAGGGGAGGGAAATAGAAATTGTTATAACAGGGAGAAATCCACCCAAGGAATTTACAGAAATTGCAGATTATAATAGTGAAGTAGTTTGTAAAAAACACCCTTACGAAAAGGGTGTTTCGGCAAGAAAAGGAATAGAGTATTAATAAATAATAGTAAGTATTCAAATATTATTTTCTATTTTTTCGTATACTTTCTTTTGGTAGTGCACTTCGAACAATATTTTCAACTTTTTCTGGTAGTGCATTCTGTTGTTCTTTTGTTAAACCTTTTGTTTTGATGGCCTTGTGTATAGTTAACTTTACGCGCGCTTTTTCAAAACCAATATCTTTATTCATCATTTGCCAAGTGCCATCAATTGTTACAGGAACTATCGGAACCTCTGCTCTAAATCCAAGCTTAAAACTGCCTTTTTTGAATTCTTGAATTTCTCCCCCGTGATTTCTTGTTCCTTCAGGAAAAATTACTTGTGAATACCCATTTTTTAATGATTGGACTGCTTCTTCCATGGCTATTATGGATTGTTTTCTGTTTTTCCTATCCATAAAAATACACTGCATGTACCTCATCCAAGGAGCAACAATAGGAACCTTTGAAAGCTCCATTTTTGCAATAAAAGCTAGCTGTTTTTCAGCAAAACCTAAAATTAGTGGTATATCCATTATACTTTGATGATTGCCTACAAAAAGAACAGCTCCTTCTTTTGGAACATTTTCTATGCCAACAATATCAACATGCGTTTTTCCAAATTCAAATATACGCTTTCCCCACCATGCGGTTACCGTTTTTATATACGCATCCCTAGCGGCAATATCGCCAGATTTATCAAGTTTTTTTACTAGTGCAAGTTTTTTATTTGCAATAAATAGGTCAACTAATAACCTTAAAAAAATGTACATTGTCTTAAACATTATTTACTTCCTGTTAGTATTTTACTATATTTTTAATTTTTTGTATAGTTCAATTATTTTTGAAAATGTTCAAATAAAACTCCCTGCCCATCATCAACATCTATACAAAGAATACGACCTATGATTTGCTCATAAAACTGAGGAGAAATGCCTATAGACAACGTTTTTTCCGTTCTTAAAACAGCTATATCAGATGCTACTATTTTCTCACCTTTATTAATTCTTCTCATATAGTGGATAGATCTATTTGTCCTTCCATAATTTGAAGCTTCACTTTTTGCAAGTTGTTTTTTTCCGTTACCAATAGCTGCAGTGATTGTTATCTTGTCATATGCATCATAAAGGTAGGAAAGAATTTCTTTTTTACTTTTTCCCTCATAGCTTCTAATTTGATTTACCATATGCGTGAAAGAGTCTTTTTCAAGAGCAACTGGATCATCTAATCCTATATCATCTTTGCTTAGCGTAATATGCTTTTCTATGTATTTTCCGCCAAAGGCAAGATTTAGTAATGGTATAATTATTGGGTCTAATGAGTGATCACTGATACCTAAATCAATATTAAATAATTCTTTATATAGTGAAAGAATGCTTACATTATAATCTTGCAAAGGAGCAGGGTAGCTTGTAACGCAGTGTAAAAGAGAAATAAGTGAATTAATTGGTTTTAGTATGTTTAGTGCGCTTTTTATATCATCTAAAGTAGAAACCCCAGTTGAAACTATAATAGGGATTCTATGTTCTTTTGGTACGTTTAATTCTAAGCTAACTAGCTGTTTTAATAAAGGTATATGGTTTAATTCTGGTGATGCTATTTTAATGTAGTCTGGCTTTAATAGAAAAAGCTCTTCTAAGCTCTGTGCGCCAAATGGTGAACACATAAAAGTCTTGCCAAGAGAATGAGTATATTTTTTTACTTCATAAAAAAAGCTCGGCGGAACTTCAAGCTGTTTAAATCGTTCATATAAAGGTATTGTTCCGCTCGGTAAGGAAACTCTTCCTGTTTTAGGATGTAAAATTTCGTGAGCGTAAACCCACTGAAATTTAATACAATCGGCACCACTAGAGCTTGCTATATCGATGAGTTTTTTTGCCTTATTAATACACCCATCATGGGACGTTCCAACTTCAGCTATAACTATGGTTTTAGACATTTTATTAAACCTGCTCTCTAGTGTCTAGTATGGAAAATCGCTTAACTTCTCTATCTTCAAATGCTTCTTGTATTAATGAGTCACATTCTAATTCATTGTATAATTCCAGAGCATCACTAACTCGTGCATGAATTATTGGATGTTTGGGTGAAAAAAGAGTGCAACAATCTTCATATGGTAAAATAGAGGTTTTATATGTACCAATTTCAATTGCTGTACATATAATTTCTTGTTTATCTAATCCAACCAAAGGACGAAGTAGGGGGATATTGCAAGCACTTTCCGTAACAGCCATGTTTTCAACTGTTTGGCTTGCAACTTGACCTAAGCTTTCTCCAGTTATCAAGCATTTAGCATCAATCTTTTCTGCTAAAATACATGCTGTTTTCATCATGCACATTCTTAATAATAAGGTAGACCATTCTTCAGGGCTTTTTTGCTTTATTCTCATTTGTACATCTGTAAATGGTATTATATTTATATGTGTTTCGAGACCGAAACGAGAAAGTGTTTGAGCTAAATCTTCAACTTTTTTTTGGGCTTCGTGTGATGTGTATGGGTAAGCATGAAAATATATACATTCAATTTTCATGCCTCTCCTAAGCATTCTATAACCAGCAACAGGAGAGTCAATTCCTCCAGATAGCAATAGTAAGCCTTTCCTACCAGTCCCTACTGGAAGACCTCGACAAGATTTGTACGCATCAGAATATACAAAACAACGCTCTCTAACTTCAATTGTTATAGTGATATCTGGTTTATGTACATCTACTGCCAAAACACCCTGGCTAAAGACTTCTGCGGATGCTTCTCTACAGATCTCATATGAGTTTAACTCAAATGTTTTTTGACTTCTTCTTGCTTCAAGCTTAAATGTTTTTGCACCTAGCTGTTTACCTAATAATGCTTCATGCATAACGGCTTCTCGCATTGATTCAATGTTTTTTTCACATACTCGAGTTTTTGCCCAGCCAGTAATACCTATTAGATGTTTTAGGGCATATTCAACTTTTGAGCAATGCTCGTCTTTGCAGTCAATATACATTCTTCCTGCTCTCAGTGATACAGTTGTTCCTAAGCCTTTTAAAGAATAGCGAATATTTTTTAATAATTGCTTTTCAAATAATTTAATGTTTGAACCTTTAAGAGTTAATTCGCCTAGTTTTGCTAAATATGTTTGTGCCATAACCGTATTTTATACTTTTTTTTCATTTAAATCTACAAAAATCAGCTTTTTTTCTTTGACAAATTTTGATAATGTGTGATATAATATTGCATGGAAAAGTCACACATAATACAACCCAATTTAAAACACGCAGATAAAACCTTACCAGGTAACCTTGCGTTATTAATTCGTTCTAGGGCAAAAGAATGTCCAGACGTGGTTGCTCAAGCATCAAAAGATGCTGACGGCAAATTCGTAAATTATACTTATAAAAAAGTGTATGATGAAGTACTTACATTTGCATTAGCTTTACAAAGTATTGGTATAAAAAAAGGTGCTCATGTTGGCCTTATTTCAGACAACAGAAAAGAATGGCTTATTACAGACCTTGCTATTCTAAGTCTTGCAGCTGCAGATGTTCCTCGAGGGACTGACTCAACAGGTACTGAAATTCGATACATCTTGTCATTCTCAGAATGTACACATAGTATTTTTGAAAACATGACTCAATTTGAAAAAGTTTTAGAAAAAATTAAAGAAGTACCAAAGTTAAAATCTGCAATTATTTATGATGGATGGACAGAGGAAAATGCAAAAAAAGCTAAGAAAGCTGGAATTGAATTATTTAGTTATGAACAACTAATGAAAAAAGGATTAGAAATTAATCCTGAAAAGAAAAAAGATATTGAGAAAATTGCTGATGGCATAAAGGGAGAAGATTTAGCAACCATTATTTTCACTTCAGGTACAACAGGAGTACCAAAGGGAGTAATGCTTTCACATAGAAATTACCTTTCACAATGCGAAGTAATTAGTGGAGTACTTACTTCAAAAGCAGGTGATATGTGGTTATCAGTTTTACCTGTTTGGCATAGTTTTGAAAGATTCATTCAATATTCAACAATTACATTCAGAAGTGGTATTGCTTATTCAAAGCCTGTCGCAAGTGTTATGCTCGCTGATATGGCAGTAATAAGACCAGAGTGGATGTGTGGTGTCCCACGGCTTTGGGAAGCATTAGCACAAGGTGTTTATCGTGCAATGAAAAAAGATGGAGGAATTAAATTAAAACTTTTTAATTTTTTTGTTGGAGTAGGGAAGAAGCATGCCGTTGCTAAAGAGCATGTACTAGGACATGTTTGCCGCTTTACCAAACGTTCACGTCTTTTAGATTTCTTAAAAGGAATTATCCCATTAATTCTTTTAACACCATTAGATGCTCTAGGAAATAAACTGATTTATAGTAAAATTAGAGCTCGACTTGGGGGGCGAATGGTGGCTGCAATTTCAGGAGGCGGTGCTTTACAACCAAATACCGATCTGTTTTACAGAGCTATCAAGTTTAAATTACTTGAAGGGTATGGTATTACTGAAGCAGCACCTGTACTATCTGTTAGAGATGTAAATACACCACGCCCTGGTTGTGTAGGTGTTGTTTATCCATCCTCAGCAATAAAAGTTGTTGCCGAAAAAGAAGGTAAAATTGTTGATGGCATTGGTCTTCCACCAGGCCAAAAAGGCTTAATCCTTGCTAAAGGTGAGCAAATAATGATGGGTTACTACAAACGTGATGACCTAACAAAAGAAGTTATTGATAAAGATGGTTGGCTAAATACTGGCGATCTTGGTATGCTCACCTTTGACAATGAAATCAGTATAACAGGCCGTGCAAAAGATACAATTGTTCTTTTAGGTGGAGAAAATATTGAACCTGCCTCAATTGAAAGTGCGCTTGTAATTAGTGAATATATTGAAACACCCGTTGTGCTTGGACAAGATCAAAAATATTTGGCTGCACTAATAGTACCTGCAAAGGACAATATTGAATCCTATGCTAAAGAACATAATATTGCATATACTTCATATGAAAAATTGCTGGAATCAAAAGAAATAATTGCATTGATTCGTAGCGAACTTGATTCTAGAATTATTGAAGAAGAAGGTTTTAGACCGTATGAAAGAATTAGTAAGTTTGCGCTTCTTTCAGAAAGCTTTCAAGTTTCAAAAGAACTATCTGCAAAACAAGAAATGATGAGACATAAAATTGTTGAAATCTATAAAGATAAGATTGTTCCAATGTTCTCTTAGTACGTAAATCAAAAAAACTCGCTAGCAAATAGCGAGTTTTTCTGATTTAAAACAATATACATTACTTCCTATAATGTATATTCTGTCTACCATATAGTTAGTACATAATTACATCCCTTCTAGTTATTGATTATTTTGTTGTGCTAAAAGATAAAGTGTTTCCATTGACTTCTGCAATTATTGTTCCATTGATATCAGTTCTGTAGATCGTAATTGAATGATTCTTAAGTCGTTCTAAAACTTCTTTGTGAGGGTGTCCGTATCGATTGTTAGAACCGCTACTAATTATTGCATATTTTGGTTTTACAACATTTAAAAATGCGCTTGTAGTTGATGTCCTAGATCCATGATGTGCAACCTTTAAAACATCATAGTAGCCAAATTTTTCTAAAAAATCAATTTCAATTGATTCTTCGATATCCGCGGTAAATAACATGGATACATCATGTATTTGTAGCGAGCACACAACCGACAACTCATTATTATCACTACTTTCATCAATAGTTTCAATTACTGTAAAATAGACACCCTCGCCTATAGTAATCGTAATATCAGAATCGTAAATAAAAGTTAAATCCTCTTCATTTAACACAGCGCTCATATACGACTTATACGTTTTTGTTGTGTGCTTTTTACCGCTGTCAATAACTAAATCAACTTCAAAATTGTATAAAATATCATCAAGACCACCGATGTGATCTGCATCTGGGTGAGTTGCAACAACAATGTCTAACGAGCCATCAACTTTATCAGCAATATAATTTGAAACAAGTTTGCCATAGCTATTATTCCCGGCATCTATAAGTATTTCAAACTCTCCTGCATCTATGAACGTACTATCACCTTGCCCAACATCTATAAAATGAACAAAGACAGTATCGGCTGATTGAGCAAAAGAAGAGCCAAGAAAAATAAACAAACATAGTGACGTATATATAATGTGTTTCAAAACCTCTCCTTTGAAGTAGAAATCGACTTAAGATGTATCATAAAGCATTCATAATGTCTAGTAAAATAGACATTATGAATGCTTTTCTAGGTGTTTTGGCATAGGTTTATGTTTTCAGCTGCAATTATCTTATACGCTTCAAAGTATGAGTGATAATCATCAGTATCCTTTTTTGCAAAGGTTTGTTGCTTTGTTATATCAATGCATGAATACAATTTGTCTTTAAAGTGGTCGCTTATGCTGTCTCTAAATGGTCTATCCAAATTAAATGGTAAAATAATATCTAAGGTATTATCATTTTCATTATAACGACTTATTACACTTTTATATATATCACTTTTTTCTAAAAAACTCTTAACATTATCGATACTTTTATTGAATATGTACGTGTATTGTGATCCCCATAATATTGATGCTAATGATTCTCTTTTCTTTTTGTTTGATACAGGATATATAAGAACATTATCGATTTTAATATTATTTGGAAGATTTTTTTGTAATAAATTATGAAAATCAGTTGTATTCACATCATGTCGCAATATAATAGATGCGACTTCACACTTCGATTTTATACCAAGCGAAAGACTAGAAGCAAGTTCGAATCTTGGCAGAGGATTAAAGCCATTAGTATACATTATTGGTAATTTGCTTCGCAAAAAAGCTTTGTGGAAACTCTCTACTAAGGCAAGATGTGGTAAATATTCGCTTCCATTCTCTTTACTAAATGAAAATACGGCACGGTATAATACTTCAATATTTTGTTCGAGTTCTTCTTCATCTTGGGTGGGGATTGTTTTTTCAACTTCTTTTAATAACATTTTTTCTTTTTCATTTTCAATATTCGTTGTATAAACGGATACTTTGTTATCATTTTTAGTAACACAAATACCACAATGGTCGTTACACTGTATTTCACATAGTGCACTTCTTTTTTCTTCTAAAGACCTTTTCCATTCTAGCTTAAAATATGATTTTTTTACACCTAAATCTACTTCATCCCAAGGTAGCTCATCTTCAATTGAGCGTGGCTTACAAATAATGTCTTGTACATTCCAATTATATTTTTTTTCAATTTCTTCAATGGCACTACGCCATAAATCTTTATTTATATGGTCTTCCCATGCGTCAAGCCTACAGCCCTTTTGGTATGCAGATAAAATTATATCCCCTACTCTTTCATCTCCTCGAGAAATGAGACCTTCAATATATGAAACAAATTGATCATGGGTACTTACCCTAAATTTCCCCTTGGGTAATGAGCTTCGTATGTAATATAGTTTCTCTCTTGATTGTTCTTGTGTTAACTGTGCTGCCCATTGATATGGGGTATGAGGTTTAGGTATAAAAGTTCCAACATTAACATTGCACTGTATCCCTGTGCCTTTTTGTATTGATAGCATAAAATCGACGATTGCTTTTTCTTCGCTACCCTCTTTACCAACTACATAATCTGCTTCAACATCATAATCATGTCCTAGTGCGTGTGGGCCAACAGGCAGACCAACCATAAAGTAAAATTTTGCTTTATTCCACCCTCTTTTTTTTGCATTCATTATTATATCAAATAATTTTTCTTCATATACTTCTTTGTTTAATGAAAACTGCCATGCTTCTGTAGGTGTTTCGACTGCGAATGTTAAACCGCTTTTTCTTGTTTTACTTAAACTTTCCAAAACCGGCAAAGTAAAACTGCTAACTTTTAATGAAGGTAGTTGAAATGAAACTTTTCTAGATTTATATTTTTTGGTCAAAATATCTAATACTACATCAATATTGTTATAATCGCCAGAGGATAATGAAGTCAAACTTATTTCTCTATAACCTGCAACAGTAACTAATTCTTCTACTTCATCTAGAATAATATCGATATCTTTCATTCTCTGCGGTCTATAATAATATCCTGCGTGACAAAATCGACACCCATTAGGACATCCACGCATGATCTCTACTACTCCGTGATCTTGTACTGGTTTAATCGATGGTAGTGGATTATATGCTTTAATAGAGCTAACTTGTCCAAACTTAGATTGAATTGCTCGTGTTGCTTTCTTCCCTTTTATCCAAATATTTGGGTGGTTCTGAAGTACTTTTAATAAATCGCTTCTTTTTTTTCCTTGTGATTTTAAAATACTTAAATTTTCAACTAGGTTAAATAATTCATCTTCAGCTTCACCTATAAAAACAGCATCAAAAAAACGTGCAATTGGAAGAGGATTTGTTACGCCACAACCACCAGCAATTACGATTGGATGACATTCATCTCTGTCTTTTGCTTCTAGAGGTACCTTTCCTAAGTCGAGCATTGAAAGTGCTGATGTTAAACCCAGTTCATAACCAATAGAAAAACCAATCATATCTAAATCTTCTAAAGCAATACCACTTTCTAGGGTGTATAGTGGAAGATTTTTTTCCTTGAGAATTGCTTCAAAATCTGGCTCAACCGCAAATATTCTTTCGCAAGCAATATTCTCTCGCTCATTTAAGCCATTATATATAATCTTAATTGCTTGATTACTCATTGCAATTTCGTACAGGTCTGGGAATGCAATTCCAAATGTAAATGACGCATTTTCTTTTACTACTTGATTAAATTCACCACCAAGATAGCGAGAAGGATTTTGGATAGATTGAAGCTCTGTTCCAATGTCAATTAGTGGATTTACTCTTTTTTTAATAATCGAGCCGCCTAAAGTTAATATTTTTTAATAATCCAATTGCGATCATTGCAGTCCATAGAGAAGAGCCTCCATATGATAAAAAGAAAAGTGGTATTCCTGTTATAGGCATAATACCCATAGCAACACCAATATTTATCATAAAATGAAAAAAGAACATGGATAGAATACCAACAGTAATATAGTATCCGAACGTATTTTTTGTGTTTTTCATTATATATAGTGTTCTAAAGAAAAGCACACCATAAAGAACAAATACAAAAAATATACCAATATATCCAATTTCTTCTGCTAAAATACTAAAAATAAAGTCAGTACTTTGTTGTGGTAAAAATCTATAATGGCTTTGTGTACCCTGTAAAAAACCCTGTCCAAATACACCACCAGAACCAATAGCAATTTTTGATTGAATAATATTCCACCCAGATCCAAGTGGATCAATATCAGGGTTTAAGAACACAATAAGTCTTAAAATTTGATAATCCTGAAGTACTTTAGTGCCAAGAATTGACCCAACATATGATAAAGTCAATGTACCAAAAACCCAAGTTATCCAATAATAATACTTGTTTTTATAAAAGAAAATTCCTATTATTCCAATTAAACTAATCGAGCTAAGAGAGCCTATTACTATTAGTCTTAAGTTAGGCTCAGTAAAAATCCTAACAAAGATAAGACTTTGCTGCAAAATTTGCTCATTTAAAATTGGTAGTACGGTAAACAATATTGTTAATACCCCTGTACTTATTACCAAAATAATGTATTTTTTTGGTATGCCTGCAGCAAATATCATTGCAAGAAAGATTGGCAGATATACACTCGCAGTTCCCATGTCTGGTTGGATTAAAATTAATCCTAGTGGTAATATCATAATAATAGCAGATGTAAGAAATCTCTTTATGCCTTGAGTTTTTTGCGACTGTTCAAGGTACCATGCTAAAAATATTATATAAACAATTTTTCCTAGTTCTGAAGGTTGAACACCAAATGTTCCTATACCAAGCCAACTTCTAGCTCCATTAACAACTTTACCAAAGATAGCTGTATATATTAAGATTAAAAGAAAAATCAAATAAGCTATAGGTATGAATCTATGAAATCGTCTATAATCAAAAATACTACAGAGTATCATTAATAAAAAGCCTGAGATTGCAAAAATAATTTGTCTAAAATATTCATTTGAAACAGAAACGCCCTCTGAGTTAACTCCAGATGAATATATGAAGAAGACTCCAATAATAACTAAAAGAGTTACGCAAAATAATAAAACATAATCAAAAAGTCTAAAAACTAATAATTTTTGCATACTTACTCCTGCCTTCCTGTAGGTTTTTGTAAGTACCTAAATCCTAATGCTCCAATTGCTTCATCAAATGTTTGATTTGCAAAAATTCCTTGATAAATGATGTTTGTGGCATACGGAGCCCACCATTCCCAGTCATTTACAGCTTCAACCATTACGCATACTACAAGTGCATCTTCTTCACTGCCTTCAAAGGGGAATCCATACGATACAAACCAAGAGTGCCAACTATCAGTAAAGCCTGAAACTTCAGCTGTACCTGTTTTCCCAGCAATTTGAACAAGTCTATTGTTAAGAGGGAATTGAGCTGAACCATTAGTTACAGTATACCGTAAATATTGTTTTAGAGTATCCCAAGTGCTTTCTGCTATATCTGCGGTATGTAATATAGTTGGAGTATTTGTTGTAATAGCTTCACCCGTAATTGAATCTCTGACTTCTTTTAGTACATGAGGCTCAAATATTACTCCTTCATTTACAATCATTGCCATAGAATTTGCAACATGTAAGGGGGTTACTGTCGTATAACCTTGACCAATAGATAGGTTCATTGTGTCACCACCTAACCATTTTTCATGAAAGCTTCGTTCTTTCCACTCTGGTGTGGGAACAAATCCTGCTTTGCTACTTGGCAAGTCTATATTTAGAGGATAACCATATCCAAAAATTTCGCTATATTCAATTATTTTTTCAACACCCAAAAAATCTCTGCCCGCTGTCCAAAAATAAACATTACATGAATCTGCTAGTGCATCTTGAAGTGTTTCGTGTCCATGTCCTGGAACTCCAACGTGGCAATTAAAGTCTCTTCCACCATACTCTAAAACGCCTTCGCATTCAATTGCTTTATTCATGGGTACCTCACCCTCTGCAATTATAGCTGTAGCCATAATTGTTTTAAAAGTAGAGGCCACTGGGTACTCAGCGTTAACAGCTCTATTTAGGAATGGGTTGTGTTCATCCAATAAAAGTTTATTATATTCGCTTGTATAGTTATCTGAACTAAAAATATTAGGGTCAAAATATGGATATGAAACCATAGAGATAATTTCACCAGTGCGAGGATTTAGAACAATAGCGGACCCAACCCTATCTCCTAAGGCCTTTTCTGTTAATTCCTGTATTCGTGCATCTATTGTGAGGATTAAGTTGTCCCCCGACTGTGGAGCGGTAACTATCGGATCATCAGAAACAAATCTCCCTCTAACATCAACGGTTCTCGATTCTGTGCCACTTTTTCCTTGTAGTAGTTGGTCGTATTGTCTTTCAATTCCTGTTTTACCTATAATACTTGTATTGCTATATCCTTGATTATAAAGTACTTGTAATTCTTCTCGGGTAATATCACCTACATATCCAACGATATGTGACATAGAATTTGTAGAAGCGTAGCTTCTTACAGGTTTTGCTCTCCAAGAAACACCTGGAAGATCAACAATATTTTCAGCGATGTCTGTTACAACACTAAATGGAACAGATGATTTAATCTCGGTTTCAGTAAATGCATTTCGCATAGCAGGTGTTATTTTTGCATCGATTTCACTTTTGGGCATGTCTAAAAAAACGGCGAGCCTAGCCAATACGCTGTCATATCGTTCTGAAGGAATTTCAGCTGGAGTAATATCTACTGCCCAAGAATCATTGTTTGTTGCAATTGGAACGATTGCATTTCTATCGTAGATTTCTCCTCTTTGTGCTGGTATCACTTTTACTTTGCTTGATATCAACTCAGATTGTATACGATATTCATTTCCTTCAATAATCTGCATAGAAAAAATTCTTGCCAAGTACACAAAAAGAGTTAACCCAATAATAATTGAAAATACTAAAACTGTTTGTCTTTTTTTTTCCGAGTTGCTATCAGTAAAATTTGAGTAAAGATTAGAATCACTCATTCATAAATCTCCGAACGATATTTTGATGAAAAAACATCAAAAAAGGTTAATAACCAAAACACTAACGGAGCGAGCAATGCATTAAATACTGCTTCGTACCATATTGTTGACGTAAACAATGGGTATAACATTATTTTTCCGGGATAAAAAAACGAAACAAAAAATATAATGAGAGCTTTGCTTATGGTTGCTAGAAAACCATAAAGCATAGGCATAAACAATCCCTTTGTTTGTACATTTAGATGTAAGAGACCACTTAAAAATCCTACAACTGTCCTTACTAGTGCATTGAGACCAAAAGGTGTTGCACTTAAAAAGTCTATAAGCATGCCTGATGAAAACCCAGATAACTGTCCTATTGTTGTGCCATTGTGTAAACCAGCATATATTACTACCAATAGCAATACATCTGGAATTACTGGTAATATGTACCAATTAGATAATGCGGCCGTTTCAATAAGCAAAACAGAAATTAGCAGTACTGCAAAAGCAAATATTCTTTTCATGGACGCTCCTGAGTTGTACTTTGAGTTTCATTTAATGTTTCTGTATCTACTAGTATGACTTCTTCAAGTCTTGTAAAATCAATAATAGGAACAACTGAAATAACTAAGTTTGTATCATAGTCAACATCGGCAATAGCAGAAATAGTTCCAATTGGGGTTTCACGAATATAGTTATCATTTTCTCCAGATGTTACAATAACATCTCCAAACTGCAAGTCATTTAATACCCGATTTTTTATATAGTTTAGTGTAAGGGTTCCATCTGAAAACCCATTTCCGGACACTAAACCTAAATCACGGGTTGATTGAACACGAGCAGAAACATGTGAATTAAAGTCATAAATTGGCATAATCAAACTGGTATATAATCCAACTGTTACAACCTTCCCTACTAAACCAATGTTTCCATTTTGCAAAGCCATAACAGGCATATTTTTTTGTACGCCATGTCTACTACCTTTATCAATGGTAATACCGGAATATAAATTTTCTGGATCCCTTCCAATTATTCTTGCCGTTTCTGTCTTGTATGCATATGTTTGTGTAAAGCCGAGAAGTTCTGTAAGTCTTTCGTTCTCTCGTCTTATTTCAGCATTACTTCGTTGTAAAAATTCATAATCTTCTACTTTTTCTACAAGGATATTGTATTCTTCTTGTAAATTTGCTAAATCACCTAATGCAGTAAAAGTACTCTCTACTGTATCTACAACAGAAAAAATTTCTCTTTGTGCAACAGAAAAAATAGAAAAACCTATTTGCTTAAAACTTAATACAAACACTCCAGTAGATATCGTTAAAAAAATTCCTGATATAGTCACTAAACTTGCTAACAACAATAATGAGGATTTTAGAGATCTAGAAGTGTGTATTTTTCCCATAGATATTAAGTGTTCAAGCTGTCGTAAATACTTCTATCACTAGTCATATCTTTCATGATTTCAAATGATCGACCAGCACCAACTGCAACACACTCTAGTGGACACTCTACTAAAAAGACGGGTACACCTGTTTCTTTTGATATTAGTTTTGGTAAACCTTTTAATAATGATCCACCACCTGTCATTACAATTCCTCTCTCAACGATGTCTGCAGCCAATTCTGGGGGTGTTTTTCCTAGTGTTAGTTTAATTTCCTCAACTATTGCTGTTGTAGGGTCTTTTAGGGCTTCTCGCACCTCTATAGAGTCTATTTCAAGTCTTCTTGGTAAACCAGTAATTGCATCGGTACCTTTAATTTCCATTTTTTCAATATTTTTTTCTGGAGAAGCATTTCCAATTTCGATTTTAAGGCGCTCAGCTGTTTGTTGTCCAATAATCAAACTATGTTCACTTCGAACATATTTAATAATTGCTTCGTCAAACTCATCACCGCCAACTCTAATTGAACTTGTAACTACCATACCATTAAGTGAAATTACAGATACTTCAGTTGTTCCACCACCAATGTCGCAAACCATATGCCCTGCAGGTTCATGAATTGGAATACCTGCTCCAATAGCAGCGGCACGAGATTCTTCTATTGTGTCAACATCTTTTGCACCAGCTTTCATAGCAGCTTCAATTACTGCTCTTCTTTCTACTACTGTTATACAACTTGGAATACCTATTTTCATTCTAACTGACTTAATAATTTGGTACTTAGGAATTATTTTCGAAACAAAGTATCGAATCATTTTTTCAGTACTATCTATATCTGAAATAACTCCGTCAGCAAGAGGTCTGATTGCTGTTATATCTCCAGGGGTTTTCCAAAGCATTCTTTTCGCTTCAGCTCCAACTGCAAGAATTTTTCCCGTTCCCTTTTCAACGGCAACCACCGACGGTTCATTTATTACTATACCTTTTCCCGGTACATAAATTAAAGTATTACACGTTCCTAAATCCATCCCAATATCGGTTGAAAATCTATCAAAAAGTCCCATTTGTCCTCCAAACCTGTTGTTATTTTGTCATTTTTAGTCTAGCACCTTGGTGATTAACTTCAATTTCTAAAGCTTCTCTCCATTGCGCCCTAGCTCTTACGGTATCACCTTGATTTTCATAAATCAAACCAAGTCCATAATAAGCATCTGCAGAGTTACTATCCTTCTCTAATGCACTTTCAAATTCTATTTGCGCCTCTTCATAGTTTTCTTCAGCTATATAAATTTGACCCAATAGATTAGAACATTGTACTATAAAAAGATCGTTAGTGCTACTACTTTTAATTCGTTGTAAGTAGGGTTTTGCTGCATCATAGTTCCCAATTTTGTAGTATTGTTCTGCAATTGCTAATTGTAAAACATCTGAATCGTTAACTAAGAGCGCCTCTGTAAAATATGAAATACTTTCATTTGTCATATCAAGTGAAGCGTAACTAAGCCCTAAATATTCATATATATCACTTGCATTATACCCGTAATTGTGGGAGCTATGCAAGTATTTTATTGCAAGATCTGCATAAAAATAATATGCAGATAGACGATTTTTATGAAAATATGCTTTACCAAGCATGTATTGTAGTTGAGGAACCATTTTTCCTCTTGCCTCTAATAAGGCAAGTCTAAGCGAATTAATTGATTCATCGATATATCCGTGTACGACTGCAGATTCAGATGTTGAGAGTGCTAAGTAAAAGGATGAATATCCATGATATGTTAGAGCAATATTATCCATTGGATAGATACTTAGAATATCCTTAGAAAAAGTATATGTTCCTTCGTAGTCTTCGTTTTGCCATAAGGTTTCTAAATATGCGATATCTGGTTGAGTATTAAATGTGTTGTAAATTTTAACAGAAACGAAAATAATGAGTGCTAAAAATAAGATAAACACAGTAGACAGAAAAAAAACTCGACTAGCACTAGTATTTCCTTTATAAAAGAATAAAAAAAGTGGGCGTTTATACCTCGTTTTTGTAGAAGTTACTTTTAATGAGGAGCCAATTGGGTTGTTAAATTTTTTAAAAACGTTCTTCATTAAATCCCACCAAAAAAAAGAAGAGACGGTAAGCCGGATTCTGTTTAATAAAACTAAAAACTAGTTTTACCTGTAACCATCTATCTAGGACATATATTACTATATGTTTCTAGCAGTTTACCCGTAACATTAGACTCGGATGGTCTGTTACTGCTTAACTTTGCTCCGAATGAGGCTTGCACGTACAACATATGTTACCACATGTTAGGTGAGCTCTTACCTCACCATTTCACCCTTACCTTTGCAGGCGGTTTGTTTTCTGTTGCGCTATCTGTTACACAATAATTGCGTACCCGGTCGTTAACCGGCATTCTATCCGAAGGAGCCCGGACTTTCCTCGACATTGCCGCGGTTACATCTCTTCAATAAACTTATTCATCAAATTCTATTTCACTCATTGTACTTGAATCTGAAGTTGCTTGTGAAGATGCATTATCATCATCATCATCATCTGCTTCATCACTGAAGTCTTCTTCATCAAATCCAGCAAGGCTTCCAGTTTCATCCAATTGGAAGAAATCACTTTCACCATCTTCAGGTTCTTGATAAAAGAGAATTCTGCTGCAATAAGGACAAAAATGTATTTCATCACCATTATGTACTTCGTTGGCAAATTGAGCAGGTAAAATCATATGGCAGCCTTCACAAACATTTCCCCTAACTGCAACAATACCTGTTCGTTTATTTCGTATAATTCTTTCAAATTTAAAAACAATTTCAGGATCAATACCAGGGATAAGTTTAGTTTCTTTTTTCTCTAAACTTTCTAGCTTTTTACGCATTCCACTAATCTCTTTTTCAAGATCATCTTTACCTTCATTTAGTTCTTTTTCTTGACTAACAATGAGTTTTTCATCTTGTTTTAAGTTTTCATTTAATTCATTTAAATTAGTTTCTTCTTTTTGAAGTTCTTTTCTAACTGTTTGTTCTAATTCGGTTGAGTCTTTTATTGATTTTTCTAAAACTTCATATTCTCGGTGAGTAGAAATGCTTTCCATATTCTTTTCACCCCTTTCTCTTGCAGTTTCTGCCTCTGCTAAATCTGCTTTTAGTTTTAATACCTTTGCTCTAGCTTCTTCGTATTCTGTATTTTTTACTATAAACTCTTTTTTCAAACGAGCAAGTAACTCATCTTGAACTGAGAGTTTTTTTGGTGAATCTTCAATCTCGTGCTCAATTGAATACTTTTCTACTAAGATATCTTGTAATGTCTTTAGTTTTTCAAAAATTTCTGTCATGTTCTACCTTTACCTTATATACTTTATACACTATTATACATTAATTGTCTATATAATCTCTTAAACCACTTGCCCTTCTAGGATGTCTTAGTCGTCGCAATGCTTTTGCTTCAATTTGTCTAATACGCTCGCGTGTAACATCAAAATATAATCCAACTTCTTCAAGTGTAAGAGAATATCCATCTTTAAATCCAAATCTCATTTCTAAAACTTCTTGTTCTCTAACAGGCAATGTTGATAATACACTCTGCACTTGTTCTTTTAGAAGCATGTATGCGGTTCGTGAAGATGGGTTTTCAACTTCTTTGTCTTCTATAAAGTCACCTAGTAGTGAATCTTCTTCTTCACCAACAGGTTGATCAATTGAAACAGGTTCTCTTGCTACATTATTTACTGTTTTTACTCTTGCAACAGGCCATCCAAGTTGTTCTGCAACTTCCTCATCAGTAGGTTCTCGCCCGAGACGCTGCAATAGCTGTCTTGATTCTCTTACTACTTTGTTAATGTTTTCAATCATGTGCACAGGAACTCGTATTGTTCTGGCTTGATCAGAAATACTTCTCGTAATCGCTTGGCGAATCCACCAAGTAGCATATGTAGAAAATTTAAACCCTTTACAATATTCAAACTTTTCGACTGCTTTAATTAAACCAATATTTCCCTCTTGAATTAAATCAAAAAGTTGCAATCCTCTATTTGTATATTTTTTTGCAATAGAAACAACAAGACGTAAATTGGCATTAATAAGACGGTTTTTTGCTTCTTCCATCATCTTTCTACCAGTATCAATTTCTTGAGTCATTGTTAATATTTCCTGAACATCATTTTCAAATTCGTATTCGAGCTTTCTAAGTTTTCTATCTATCTTTTGTATTTGAGTGTACACTTCTCTGATTTCATCAGCGGTCATGTTTAACTCACTTTCTAGTTTTGATCTTTCAGATTTTATGGCAAGTCTCTTACCAAGATTTCTCAAACCTGAAAAATCGGAAACTCGTAGCTCTTTCGCTTTCTTTTCTTGTCGCTGTTTAAACTCAGCAATTCGGATTTTAGCTTCAATAAAGCGAAGTGAAAAACGTTCAATTTCCTCAGATTTTATGTCAATATTTTTTAGCTGATTAAGAATCTTCGTACGCAATTGTAAAAGTGTCTTGTCTTCAAATATATCTTTCGAAGGATCTGCATCATATAATTGTTTTTTAAGACTAGTATACTGTTTCATGTCTGATAAAATAGGTTTTAAATGCTCACCATAAGCAAGTTTTAACCTTCGTTTTTCTGACATTTCTTCATTTATTTCTTTTCTTGGACGACCAGTTTCCGTCAAATCAATTCTAACATATGCTTTTTGAGCTAATGAATAAAACTCAGGTATCATCATTCCAGAACGCTTAATAACATCCTTAATAATGTTTTCACCACTCTCCATTTTTTTAGCTAATATGACTTCTTGTTCAGCAGTTAAAAGATGTTCTTTTCCGATTTCTCTTAGGTATAATCGTATTGGATCATCACTTTTTGCATCCTTTTCATTGAAAACGAGTTTTTTTCTGCTGGCTTCTTTTTCATTAGTGTCTTCTTCGTTTTCTAGCTCTTGTTTTAGAGCATCATCTCCATCAAAGAATGTATCTTCTTCAAGAAGTTGAATTTGGTTTTGCTGAAATAAAAGTAAAACATCTTCCATTTTATCGGAATTAATGAGATCTTGTGGTAAAAAATCATTTACATCATCCCATGTAAGTGTTTTTTTATCTTTTGCGTGATCTATGAGCCTTACAACAGCCGGATCTAATTCAAGTTGTTGTTCTTGATCTGACATCAATGCCCCTTATAATTGTTTAGTTCAATATCAATGCTTATTTTTTCGCTTAATAATGTATCTAGTTGGTACTGCTCTTCAGGTGAACCTGATTGAGCCTGTCGCATTTTATTTAAAAGTCTTTCTCTTTTTCTTTCAAGACTTTTTTTCTTTAGCAGCTGAATACTACCAGTAATTACCTGCTCGGAGTTTTGGGCGAATTCGCCAGAAGTGATAACCTTTGTCACTACTAATTTAACATCCTCGCTGAATTTTGACAGTAAACTTTCTGCACTGACAGCACCCTCTCTGAAACATTCTTCCAGACTTATAAACATTTCCCGTGCCAACGCATCTTCAAAGTCATCAACGGTTAAAGAAGAACGCATTACATTAAAATAATCAAAGTTTGCTACAACCGCTAAAATTGCCCTAAGTTCGGCATTTGGTTTTAGGATCGCTTTTTCTTTGTTTACATTACTTTTACTCGCAAAGCGCAATGTATTGTTTGCAGCTTCTCGATTTTTGTAATCTTCTTTTACTACATCAATGCTTACATTTAAAGTTTGACATAAGTGTTCAAAACACGATTCTTTGTGTATATCTGACTGAAGAGCGT
>CAYJIS010000032.1:0-22446 GCA_964370315.1 uncultured Treponemataceae bacterium | reverse complement strand
AATCAAATCTTGTTAAATAGGCAAATAGATTTCTAACTGCTGCAATAAATCTATTTATACTAGCAGGAGCCTTTTTTTCTTTTGTGAGCTCTGCAATACAAGCTCTAAGATGCTTTATTGTTATACGTTGAGCAGCAATTTGTTCCTTACTACCAAGACCTAACATTTTTTGTAATACATCGTGTAACGTATATAAATCAAGTTTATACGCATGAATCGAGTTTTCAGACAATCCTCGAACCCCTTGTTGATATGCTAAAAACTCATCAATCAATTCTAAAAGTACTTTTTCAGTTTTAGCAAAAGGGTCTGAGCCAATCATCTATTATACATCCGCCTTACTTGATACCTCGTCGTCTTCTCCCGCAGTATGCAAATAATCACATTCAGGATTAATACAAGACTTATATGTTCCACGTTTTTTATCACTTTTTTCAACCATAAAATGATTACACTTTGGACAATTTGCATTTATAGGCTTAAAGTGACTAATAAAATCACATTCGGGGTAGTTTGTACAACCGTAAAATTCTTTACCCCTACCCTTTGTTTTCCTTGCAATGATTTCGCCACCACAATTAGGTCTTGGACAATCGGCTAAAGGAACAGAGGCGGTGCTAAAGCACTCTGGGAAACCTGAACACGCTAAGAAAAATCCAAATCTGCCAAGCTTTTTTATCATCTGCTTGCCACATTTTTCACATACCTTATCCGTAGGCTCATCCATACTACCTTTTTGGCTTTCAAGGGTTTCCATTACTTCTTCAACTTTGTCATGAAACGGAAAGTAAAAATCAGCCATAATTTTTGGCCACTCAACTTCATTTTCTTCAACCATATCAAGTTTTTGTTCAATTTCTGCTGTGAAGTTTTCATTAATTACTTCTGGGAATGAATCCACCAATAGAGTATTTATAATTCGTCCGAGTTGAGTTGGAACTAATTGTCTATTATTTCGAGTAACGTAGTAGCGATCAAGAAGAACAGAAATAATAGGGGCATATGTTGAAGGCCTACCAATTCCTTTCTCTTCAAGCATTTTAACAATTGATGCATCAGTAAAACGAGGTGGTCCTTGAGTAAAATGTTGCTCTGGATGAAACTTTGTAGTATCCAATTTTTCACCTTCTTTTAAAGTGGGTAAATTACCTGAAGAATCTTCTTTTGAGGATAAGAGTTTTATGACATTATAAAAACCTTTTTCTACAACCTTGCTGGCAGAGATTCTAAATAAAGCATCCCCTGCTTTAATCTCAACACTCGTTGTTCTACTTTTTGCGTTACTCATTTGACTAGAAACGAATGCTTCCCAAATAATTGTATATAATCGTTGCTGATCTCGTGTTAAATATTCTTTAACATATTCTGGAGTATAGGTAACATATGTTGGCCTAATCGCTTCGTGAGCATCTTGTGCTTTTTTACCCATAGCATATTCTATTGCATTTTCTGGTAAGTCTTTTGGATATTTTTCGGATATCCACTGACGCACTTCTTCAAGTGCACTTTGTGATATACGAGTAGAGTCTGTACGCATATAAGTAATTAAACCGACTCGACTTGAACCAATTGCAACACCCTCGTATAATTGTTGTGCGACCTGCATTGTCTTTCTAGAAGTAAATCCTAACTTATTTGCAGCAGCCTGTTGTAATTTTGATGTAGTTAAAGGAGCCTTAGGGCGAACAGTTCTGTCTTGTGTTTTTATTTCTACAACTTCACATTCTGAACTTTTTATTTCTTCAATTATATTTTGAACTTCTTTTTCATTGTTAAGTTCAATTTTTTTGCCTTTGTATTGAACAAGTTGTGCAGTAAATGCTGTTTTACCCTTTTTAAAATCTGCATCAAGTGACCAATATTCTACTGGTAAAAACTCTTCTACTTCTTTTTCTCTTTCACAAATTAACCGAAGTGCTACAGATTGCACACGGCCAGCAGAAAGACCATTTTTTACTTTTTTCCACAAAAGAGGTGAAAGATTATAACCTACCAAACGGTCTAGTACACGACGTGCTTTTTGGGCATTTACTTTTGGTTCTTCAATTTCGGAAGGATTTTCAACAGCTTCTTTTATTGCAACTGGAGTAATTTCATTAAAAACAATTCTTTTTATTATCGCATCGGTTTTAGCTTCAAGAGAGCGTTTTAGATGCCAAGCAATAGCTTCCCCTTCTCGGTCGTTATCACTTGCAAGCAATACTTCTGTAGATTTTTTTGCATCTTTTTGTAAGTCTTTAAGTATGGAAGCTCGTCCACGTACAGTGATATATTCTGGCTGAAAATTTTCTTCTATGTTAACTGCCATACGAGATTTAGGTAAATCAATTAAGTGCCCCATAGACGCCTTAACAGTATAACCTTCTCCCAAGTATTTTTCTATTGTCTTTGCCTTTGCAGGAGACTCAACTATTACTAATGTTGATTTTTTCTTTTTTTTTGCCTGTGCTTTAGTTGCCATACCTTCCCCTAGTATATTTCTGCCATTAACGTTTCTTATAATCTATAAACTAAAATAAAAATTTAATCAAGTTAAAGTTACAATAGTTCATTTATTTTGTCAAGTTTTTTTCTTGTGTATTCGCGTTCTTCTAAAAAAGTCATACTATTTACTAGACTAAGAACATCATCTCCACTATTAACAATACTTGCTCCATCTTGTACATAGTCTTGTATACTTTTTTTATTTTTTAGTTTTATGTGCTCTGCAAGGTAACCATCGTCACTATGAATAAACTCCTCAAAAAAGCAAAGCTCACGATTATGCTCAATTGCAAAATCTGCAGTTATAAGAGCCCCCGATCCTCTCGGTGCTTGCATAACTACAACAACACGACTCAAGGCAGAAATAATTCTATTTCTTTGTACAAACTGCCAGTTGTGTACAGAAGATGCAAGGGGATACTCGCTTATGATGCACCCACCAGATGCTAATATTGCAGCGGCTAGTCTTTTATTACTTGATGGCGTGATATTATCGACACCACTACCCAATACGGCAATTGTTTTACCGTATAAAGCAGAACCTTGTGCTAAAAGAGATCCCATATGCGCTTGGGCATCAATTCCAAAAGCGAGACCTGATACAATATTTATTCCGGCTTCTGTTATTCTTTGTGCAACAGACTTTGTTTTAATTGCTCCCTCTTGTGAAGGTTTTCTAGTGCCTACTATTGCAACTGCAGGGCGATTTAAGATTTGCGTATTTCCCCGGTAAAAAAGTGCATATGGTGGATCGTAAATTTCTCGTAACAAATAGGGATACTCTTTAGAGTCATAAAATAAAACTCCGGCATTATACGATTCCATTAATTTAATATCTCTTTCTACCATTTTTTTAATAAAACTAGGATTCCAAATAGTTGTCTTTAAAATTCTTCCAACCATTAAAGAAAGGTCATCTAAACTCAATGATAAAAAGTCGTTAATACTTGTAATTTTTGACTCTAAAAGACATTTTTCACCAAAGCGTAAAAAACTAAGCCTTGCTAAAAAAAGGCGTATAAAAAGTATATTTTCACTCAGTAGTTTATCATTATTAGAATCGTCCATCTACTTTTAGTTATAATACACTTATATATACTTGTCAAGTAAGTTTTTATTTGGGGATGATTATTATGTATCTGCCATACATTTTAGTACATACGACTACTTTTCCCGTTTTGGAAAAAACTCTCTGTGGTAGTCGTGTAATGCTTCGTTATCAATATGGGTATAAATTTGTGTAGTAGCTAAATCGGAGTGACCGAGTAATTCTTGAACGCTTCGTAAATCTGCACCGCCTTGTAAAAGATGCGTTGCAAAAGAATGTCTAAGGGTATGAACTTTTGCACTAACGCCACTCATTTTTTCAAGTTCTTGAAAACGTTTCCACACTCCTTTTCTAGAAATGGGTTTACCAGCATAATTAACAAATAGTTCGGCTATAGCCTTCGTACCAACTAGTTTATAGCGACCTTCATCCAACCATTTTTGTATATGGTATGCTGCTACATCTCCAAATGGAACGATTCTTTCTTTATCACCCTTTCCTCTAACCCAAAGTAATCTTTCTGATATATGTACATTCTGTAGTAACAGTGTGCACACTTCGCTTATTCGCAGCCCAGAAGAATAAACGAGTTCAAATAACGCCCTATCTCTAAGTCCTAACGGTGTACTGGTGTCTATGCTGTTTAGAAGTGTATCTATTTGCTCTACGCTTAACACTCTAGGTAAAGCTCTCTTTGCTCTTGGACGCTGTAATAAAAGAGCACTGTTTTCTTTCCAATACCCTTCTCTTACTAAAAAACTTCCAAATGAGCGAATAGCAGAAATGTCTTTTGCAATTGTTTGTTCATCGCAAGAGGAATGCTCTTTATCGCCGGTTTTTCTCCAGACCAAATAATGCATTAAATCTTGCACAGATAAAGATGAAAAATGTATTGACTGAGTAGCACACCAGCGTAATAATTCACGAATTGATATTCTATAGGTTTCTACACTCAGTGCGCCCTTTCGCTCTATGAGCATCAAGTCATCGCAGTAAGCATTTAGTATATAATTTGCCTCTGGGGCTATACTCATAGTTTAATCTGAATCCAAGTTAATTCTATTACTTCTTACACAAGCTGGAACTTCAATACCGTTTCTATTTTTAAACATACTGTCATCAAAAAAAGAAGTCTTTTTTTCTGTTTGTGTAGATTCTGTTTCGTCTTCACTTACAGTGGCCTTTCTTGAAAACCCAGTAAACTGAGTAGATGTAGGTGGCTTTTCTTCTGCAGCACTTGTTGATAAAGATGGCTTACCACCCATACCAATATGCTCCCATTGTTTATAAGACATGAGGTTTCCCTCTGAAGAGATTTGTCTTGTTGAGTCGGGATGAAGAATTTCATCAATTGAGGCTCGTCCTCCTGCATCAGGAAAACCTGTAGCTATTACCGTAACAGTAACA
This sequence comes from uncultured Treponemataceae bacterium, assembly GCA_964370315.1. Taxonomy (GTDB): domain Bacteria; phylum Spirochaetota; class Spirochaetia; order Treponematales; family Treponemataceae; genus CAYJFX01. Next base: position 17,507 of record CAYJIS010000032.1, on the reverse strand, counting down.
CTTTCCCCTAGAGCTTCATCAACAGAATGTCCATAAATTATCTTTACATCAGGATCTGCCGTTTGGCGAATAGTATTTATTATTTCTTCGGTTTCCAGTAATGAAAGTGTTTCACCACAAGAAATATATACAAGAATGTTTTTTGCTCCATCTATATGGCAATCTTCCAACAATGGATTATTTATTGATGCAGTTGCAGCATCTAAAGCTCTGTTTTCGCCTGTACCTGTACCAACACCTAATATTGCATCTCCCTTTCCTTCCATTGTTGTTCTAACATCAGCAAAGTCAATATTAACATCAGCAGGATTTGTAATAATATCTGAAATACCTTGTACACCTTTTCTTAAAACATCATCCGCAACTAAAAATGCTTCTTTAATTGGTGTTTTTTTATCTACAATTGATAAGAGATTTTGATTCGGAATAACTATTAGTGTATCTACTTCTGCATGCAGTTTTCGAATACCTTCTTCTGCTAAGGCCATTTTTGCCCTACCTTCAAAGAAGAAAGGTTTTGTTACTACACCTACAGTGAGTGCACCTTGTTCTTTTGCAACTCTCGCAATAACTGGAGCGGCTCCTGTACCCGTTCCCCCGCCCATACCAGCGGTAACGAATACCATATGTGCACCTTGTATATGTTCTGCTAAAATATCTAAATCTTCTTGTGCCGCAAGCTCACCTATTTCTGGTTTACCACCAGCTCCTAAGCCGCCTGTGAGTTTAGATCCAAGCCCTACTTTATCGCCCGCTTTAGAAGCAGAAAGAGCTTGCAAGTCTGTATTAGCAACAATAAACTCGACGTTCTTTATGCCCATTTCAATCATACGATTTACAGCATTAGAACCACCGCCACCAACTCCAATAACCTTCATAATTGTTGGATTGCCGACTTTACCGTGTTTAACGATATTTAAATTTCTCGACTCATTGTCATCTTTTTTTACAGAAAATTCGATCATGTTCCCCACCTCATGCATAAAAGAATTCATCTTAATACATTTAATATACTTTATACCAAATTCATTGTTTTTTCAATACTAAAACTATAAAAACAGCTTATTTTTTCAAAAAAACTAAAAGAATTCTTTAAACCAATTACCTATGTTTCCAAAAAAATTAGTATTCTTTCTTTTTATTCTTGCCTTCTTTTCCGCTTCATCGTACGAGCCAGTATCAAGACTAGAAACGAGCAATCCAATTACAGTGGAAAACTCAGGTGATCTATATGATTCTACCGGCCCACCATAGTTTGATGGAAGTGCTATTCTAACATTGGTTGTTTTAAACTCCTTGCTTGCTAGCTCCACAATTCCTGGAACCAAGGCACCACCTCCAGCTAAAATTACGGAGCCACTAAGGCGCTTACTTTTAACTTGTTGTGGTAATTTTTTTCTTATGAGAGAAAAAATTTCTTCGATACGTGGCTGAATAATTTGACATATTTCCAAACGTGAAATTACCTGAGGGGGACTATTACCAATTCCAGGAATAATAACTTCTTCATCATCAGAAATTAAACCTTCCCAGCAACAACCAGATGTTTTTTTAATTTTCTCTGCACTATCATATGAAATACCTCTCATAATCGAAAGGTCGTTTGTAACAAGATTTCCACCCACTGGAATTGATATTGCGTGTAAAGGTGTACCCTCAGAAAGTATTAGAACATCTGTAGTACCACCACCTAAGTCTATTACTATAGAACCAAGTTCTTTTTCTTCATCGCTTACCACCGCTTGAGCAGATGCAAGAGTTTTTAAAAAAACTCCATCAGCCCTATATCCCGCCCTAGATATACATGATAAAATATTTTGAGTTGTAGTACGCGAAGATGTTATTATACACACCTCTGATTCTAAGCGCACCCCTAACATATTCATAGGATCTTTTACATCGCCTTGTCCATCAACTATATATGAGCGTGGAATGACATGAAGAATATGTCTATCTAAAGGAATATTTACTGCCCTTGAAGCCTCTATAACTCGAGCTATATCTTCTGAATTAATTTCGCGATTACCTGCATTTTTTGTGGTTATTGCAACCAAGCCTTTAGAAATAATACTTTCAATTTGTGAACCACCTACAGCCGTGATACAAGAGTCTATTTCAAAACCAGCCATCATTTCCGCAGCTTCTACTGCAGCACGAATTGATTGCATTGTTGATTCTATATTTGATATTTGTCCGTTTCGTAAACCTGTAGACACAGAGGTACCTATGCCTGTAATGAGTAAAGAATTCTCTTCTGTAATTTCTGCTATAACGGCTCTGACACAGCTAGTTCCAATATCAAGCCCCACTACTATTTTACTCAAAACTAATCCTCCCAAATTCGCCATGATACCTAAGACAGTGAAAATTCAAAACAATTCAGCTATCTATATCTATTGTAACCCCATTTTATACGAAACCGTTCCATAACGCAAGTCCAATTCACTAACTGATGGACTTACACTTTTTACAACATCCAATGCTACCATCATATATTTTAGCGATTCCTCAGTAAAGTTTCGATCAACTAAAACTCTCGTTTGTGTGTGTACAGGATATATTATTAGCTCATAATTGTCAAACTCTTTTGGAGTAATAAGAATTTCAGATATCACAGAAAAATATTCTGGATTTGACTCTCGTATTAATGAAACTTGTTGCAAAAGAGGATAAAACTTACTATCTAAACGCATACCTTCAAAAAAAGTGTCTAAGTTTAGTCCTGTTATTAAAGGTAAACTTGCAGCAAGGTCTCCATCAGCTAATGAAAAAATAACACCATTTTTGTCAATTAATACTGGCAGAGTTTTATTTTGCACAGTTGCAAGAGTAAAAGCAACAGGTATACGTTCTTTTACATCAACTATAATTCTATTTGGTAGTTTTTTAGATACAGAAACAGATTCGACAGCACTAAAACTAAGCATGCGAGATGCTGCAAGGGATGTATCAAATCTTGCCCACTTTGTTCCACAATATTCTATTATGCTTGTGCTGAGACTTTGAGCATCTAATGTTTGCAAACCCGTAAACGAAATTTTACTTTCTGTGCTACTAGGTATGATAATAAAATATGCAAGTGCTTCTATTACTAATACCACACAAAGGGTAAGAACAAGGATTTTTAACGCTGTAAAGACATTATTCTTTTTTTTAGAGTCTGTTTTTTTGTATGTTTGTAACTCTTCTTCATGAAAGTTTTCATATTCTGCCCAAACGAAATTTTCACTCATAATACAACCTCTTCTTTTTCTTCGTTTTTATAACGAGAAACATTTATTAAAAATCCACATAAACATAGTGTTAAGAATATAGATGAACCACCTGCTGAAAAGAAAGGTAATGGTATTCCAGTTGCAGGAAAGGCTCCAGAAACGACAGCACAATTTACTATCGACTGCATAGTAATAATTAAAGCACAACCAAATGCTAAAATACTTCTAAATTTATTTTTACATGCTAAGGCAATTTTAAAAGCTTTCCATGAAAAAAAGGCCAAAATTACAACATATATTAGCACTCCTATAAAGCCCATACCTTCGGCCCAACCGGCAAATACAAAGTCAGCTTGAACTTCTGGAATTCCTTGTACTGCATCTACACCTGTCATGCCCTTTCCTATAATACCGCCATCACTTATTGCTTTTTTTGACATTGTTACTTGATAATTAGCCCCGTTAATATCATATTCAGGACGTAAAAAGGCAATTAAACGACTTACCCTGTATTCTTCTGTAAAGATAAACAAAAAGCTTGCTGGGAGTGCAAAAATTCCAAATATAAAAAACCAATACAATTTAATTCCAGCTACAAAGAGAATTATAAAGCCAGTAATTAAAATAAATAGTGCAGTTGAAAAATCACTTTGTAAAAAAACAATAATAACAAAAGCAAAGATTCCTACGGCTGCAGGCAATATTGTCGCCATTGGATCATTCATTCTGTCTTGTTTTTTATCAAATAAATTTGCTAAAAAAAGTACCACTGCAATTTTCGCTATTTCCGATGGTTGAAATGTTAAACCGCCTGGAAATTGAATCCAACGACTTGCACCATTTCGCTCAATGCCTATTACTGGAATAAAAGGAAGCAAGCATAATACAAAGGTACCAATGACTATTATAGGCAACACTTTTCGAACTATATCTAAATTTATCCACGCGCACACAAAAGCAAAAATTGTGCTTACTCCTATAAAAAGTAATTGTCTTTTAACAAAATATAAATCATCATCAAACATTCTATTTGCATAATTTGCTGATGAAACATATAGGGTAACAAGACCTAATCCTAACAACAGAACAATTGAAAAAATCAATGAATTATCTGCCTTAATTGTATGAAGTGGCTTTTGAGCAAATACTAGATTTTCTTTCATAGTTGACGCTCCTCTTTTTTAGAAAAGAGCTTTTGCAATGCAGAAGCACATCGCTCAAGTTTTATCCCTCGTGATGCTTTAAGCAATACAATGTCACCTTTATGTATATGTTTTGAAAGCCTATCTATAGCTTTAGCTATTCCATCATCACTTATATCATTCGTAAAAAGAACTGTATTTTTTTTATCAGCACTCGTTGTTTTTAATATTTCTTTAAAACTACTTCCAAAAAACACACAAATATCAAAGTTTAATGAAAGTATTTTTTTTACTGTAGCGCTATGAATTTCAATACTTTTATCACCGAGTTCTAACATGTCTCCAACAATAATTATTTTTTTTGCTCTCCACTCAAGCTCATCAAAAAAATCGATAGATGATGACATAGACTCATAACTACCATTGTAGCAATCTTGAATAATTGTTATGTCTCCTTCTAATACTTCAGAGCGTCCAAACAATGGTTTTACTGACTCAAGACCTTCCTTAATTTGATCGTGAGACAAACCGAGGTGTTGTGCAATAGCAATAGCTGCGAAGGCGTTTTGTAAATTGTGTTTTCCAATTAGAGCAAAATCTATACTTGTATTTTCTAATGTTATTACACTACCCTTGAGCCCATTAGATTTAGTTGAAACAAGTGAGTTAAATGATTGTATTCCATAAGGATGTATTGCTCCACTAACGTTTGACAATAAGAAATCATAATATGTATCGTCTTCATATACAAAACCAACATTGTCATTTGTAAAATTTGAAAATATTTGTTTTTTTTCCTCAGCAATTGCCATTTGTGTGCCGAGAATACCAATATGGGCAGTTCCAATATTTGTGATTAAAGCAATGTTTGGAAAAAAAACATCAGCTAATTCTTTAATTTCACCTCGTCGATTCATCCCCATTTCGAATACACCTATTTCATGTGTTTCATTAATTGAAAACATAGACAAGGGAAGACCTGTTTCTGAATTTAAGTTACCAACATTCATTGCCACAGAATATTTTTTTGATAAAACACTTGCAATACATTCTTTTGCAGTTGTTTTACCATTAGAGCCTGTTATTGCAATGCGAATTAAATGAGGAAATTTATGAACATAAGATTTTGCAATATGCTGCAAAGCACGTAAAGTGTTTTTTACAAGAACAATTATCGCCTTGTGACAAAGCTCGCAATAGGTTTGCTCATAAACTGGAAGTGAATCTTTTTGTGCCAATACAATTGTTGCACCTTTTTTAACAGCTTGCTCTATATAAGAATGTCCATCTTGTTCAGTTCCAACAAGTGCTACAAACAAAGAGTTTTCTACAACATCCCTACTGTCAATTACAACAGAAAAAAAGGAAATACCATTGTCAACTTCATTATTAAATAAAGTCCCATTAGTGGCTTTGAGAATTTCTTGTACTGTAAGCAATGTTTTATTTTCCACTCCCCATTTTCCTTTACTAATTATTTTTTGAGTTAGACATTTCAACTCTAACTATTTCATCACTAGTTGCTTGATGCATTTCTAGTTCTTCAACTGCTATTTTTTCAATTCTAGATGAGCTAGATAAAAAACCTAAATCAGTAATAAGCTTTTTATTATTATCAATTGTTTCATCTTGAGTGTTCTCTAGACGTTCAATCTCATACTCAAGCTTTGCAAATTTATTTGACTGCATAGCTTCTACTGCTAAAAAAGCGGGAATACAAATCGTCATTAGAAGCATTGCTAGCCATTTTATTACTTTGCTTTTATTTTCCATTTTTATCTCCCAGTTTAAAATACATAAAAATTCAATCTACATTTAATCACAAATTTTTTCCACAACTCGCAATTTAGCACTCCTAGAAGGTGCATTTAATTTTACTTCTTCTTGTGTTGGCCCAATAGGCTTGCGAGTCAACACACGTCCTTTAGGTTTCCCCCCACATATACATATCGGTTGTTCCATGGGGCAAGTACAGCTCTTTGCCAAATTCTGAAAGTACTTTTTTACAATTCGGTCTTCTAAAGAGTGAAATGTTATCACACCCATTCTACCGCCATTCTGTAATACTTTAAATGCCGAACCTAACACCCCTTCTAAACGTTCTAATTCCCCATTAACAGCAATTCGAATAGCTTGAAAACTTTTCGTTGCTGGATGTATTGCTCCATGCCGATAATCTGCAGGAACAGCTGAGTAAATACAATCGGCAAGTTCTTTTGACGTATGTATAGCAGCATACTTTCTTTTTTCAACAATAGATCTTGCAATTCTACGACTGTATCGCTCATCTCCATAATTGAAAATTACATTTGCTAATTCTTGCTCATTCAAGGTATTAACAAGTTCTTTTGCGCTCATATCGGTATATGAGCCTTTAAAATATTCAGAATTACCAAAATCACCACTATCAAGTCTCATATCTAATGTTTCATCTGCCCTAAACGAAAAACCGCGATTAGAGCATTCATAGTGATACACTGAAATACCTAAATCAAATAAGATTCTATCAGGCTTTGCTAATTCTATTGGGTAATTTGCATAAAAATCATTAAACCACCCATTAAAAAATTGCATGCGATTTCCATATTTTTCAAGACGTTTTTTTGCTTTTTCTTGAATAGTTTTATCCGCATCCAAACCAATAATTTTCATTTTTGCAAAATTTTGCAAAAATGCATTAGAGTGCCCCCCCTCCCCTAATGTAGAATCGATCAATAAGATCTCATCATTTGCCTTGTGTGGTTTAAGATATTCGAGTGTTGGCTCTAGTAAAACCGGAGTATGTACTATAGTCATCTCACTTAAACCCTCTTTTTGTTCAGGCCCTTGTGTTGTATCTGTCATCACAAAGCCCTACCTTATAAGTAAATCCCGCTTAACCCCTCAGAGGCTTTGCGGAATAAGTTTTCCGTATCTGCAATATAGGCATCATATCGTTTTGCATCCCATAGCTCCATATATCTATTAACACCCATAATGACACATTCCTTTGTGAGTCCTGCATAATCTCGCAATGATTGTGGAATCGACAATCTTCCACTTTTATCAAACTCAACATCCTGTGCAGGTCCAATAATTCGGCGTAACACTAACCGTGAATCCGGATTAAATGGTGAAGCTTGTTCCATGAGTTTTGCGGAGAAATTCTTCCATTCCTCATGAGTGTACAACCATAAACACCCATCAATCCCCTGTGTAATCATAAGGGATGGCTGATCGAGCATGGCACGCAACTTTGACGGGAAGGAATACCTTCCTTTATCATCGAGCGTGTTAGTATACAATCCTGTAAGCAATTCCATGCCACTTTTCTCCACAAGAACCCATTTTTTCCCACTTATCTACATTTTACACGAAAAATTCGTATTGTCAACGTTAAAACATAAAAAAACCTTAAAAAATAAAAAAAACTTAGATATCTTTACAATTTAGGCAAACAAATGTATAGTATACCTATGATAAACACCTATAACGAAAGCTCTCTACATAAATCACTTAAAAACATGATTTGCAAAGAATGCAAAGGCACAACTGAAAAGGAAATACATAGTTATATTTGCGATGTTTATACTAATGATGGAAAAATTATTGAAATTCAAACAAAAAATCTTGGTAAACTTACCGCTAAAATACTAAATCTTTTACAAACCCATTCAGTTACAGTAGTTTACCCGCTGGCAGTTACTAGCTATATTGAATACTATGGCGAATCGTCCCTTGACTCTAAACCTCTTTCCAGAAAGAAGTCTCCAAAGAGTAATAATATATATGATATTTTTGATGAGCTTATGGGTGTCTTTCCTGTATTACTAAAAGATCATTTTAAATTAAGAGTAATAGAAGTATGTATTACAAAAGAAAGAATTAAAAAAGACAAACGTGTTCAATCAGTAAATAAAAATCGAAGGTTTTTAAAAGATTGGATTAGTTATGATACTACACTTGATGCTATATTTGAAACCAAAGTATTTTCTACAAAAGATGATTACCTGGACCTTCTGCCAAAAGGATTAAATGAAACATTTTGTGTAAATGATGTAATTAATAAAAGCAGTATAAAAAAACAACAAGCATATAAAATGATTTGGACATTTGAAAAAATGAATATTCTAGACTATATTGGAAAAAAAGGAAGAAGTAAGATGTATAAAATCACAACTATATAATACATAGTTGGCTTACTTTATGTTACTTAAGCAGCACTCCCCTTGCATAAAAAAAACAGCAACCTTTTGGTTGCTGTTTTTTGATAGATATACAATCTTACCAACTATCATCCATATCATAAGGATCAGAGTTTTCAAAAGCATAAAGATCTGTTACTGCTCTTAAATCATCTAGATACAAATAGTAAGTTCCACTTGCAGACATTGGATCGCAGTCAACCCTAAAACCAACTACTGTTAAACCAGGGTTAATTCCATGATATGCGCTGTCTTGAATAATACCTCGCGTTCCATCTGGTGAAGGTGGAACAGCAACAACCATTTCTTTCCATCCAGTAAAGCTTAATTCGCCCATATATAATTCAAAATTATTTCCATTAAAGTCACGTAATAATATTGAAATAGTGTGAGGTTGATTACGTCCAGCTACCCAAACAGAAATAGTTTTTGTTACACCATCAATTGCTAATGGTTGAGCAGGTGTTAAATAAAAGGAGTTTACACCTCTTCTAAAAAACTCAACCTTTGCACCAAAGGCTCTATTATCTTCTGGATTTTCACTACCATCTGAAGTAGGATCCTTTGCAATGGGGTCTGCCCCACCATCAAAAAAGCGACTTGATATATAACCTGTATCAGGCGACATTTTTACATTCCATGAACCTTCTCGTTCAAAAGAATCTATTTTTACTTCTCGTAAAGCAAAGTTAGCTGAATCAGTTCCTATTAACATTGGGTCTGGAGCAGCGATACTTTGTTGTGAAAAAGCAAGGCTGGTTAAAGATAGAATAATTACTATTACAATTAGTTTTTTCATTAGTTTGCTCCTCCAGATTCACCAAATTCAACATCTGATAAGAAATATCCGTCATAAATGTTAGATAAGGTATATGATGCATATCTTAATTGATCAAAAAAGATTCTATAATCATCTACATACTCATTTGGATGTGTTCGAACTCTAAAACCGACAAAAGTTAGATTTTCAGGTCCTGAACGTAATCGAGATTCTTGTCTCATCCAAGTCGGAACTTTAATAACAACATTTCTCCATCCAGAAAATGCAAGGTTACCAGCATGAATTACATGCACAGCACCATCTGCATCTCTAACGAGAATGTCTAAAAAGTACATATAGTTTGCACCCCATACCCAAAAATCAAATTGAGTAACTGTCCCCATAAGTGGAATTTCGTATGGGACCATTTCACCATTTTCATTTGTCATTTGGGGATATACTTCAAACCAGTTATTCCCTTTTCGGTGATATCGTGTTTGGACACCTAGCACTTGTGCTTCAGGGTCTCCTTCTTGACGATAGACTTCTAGTGAATTAGGCATTCCTGGTGTATAACCAGAAATAGGATACACTTCTCCAATTTCTTCATTAACATAAATTGAATCGCTAGCTCGAACGCCCCAAGTCCATTCAACTGACTCTGGAACATCAAAATCGTCAATCAAAATAGTTTCTATGCTATTTACGTTTGGCTGTGCTGTTAAAGGCAAGCAAAAAAAGCATAACACTAAAAGACTTACGAAGATTATACAATAATGTTTCATCTCAAACTCCTTTTTGATACTATCAGAAACAAAGATTTCATAATATATTTATCGGCATGTTGACATCCATTCATTATCATTATATTTGTTCATGTATAAATTGTCAATCTTTGTTTACACTTTTTTGACCTTTTGTATTGATTATTTTTTCAATAATGCGTAAAATTACGTTATATACGATATATAGGAGTTTATAATGGTAAGTTACAAGGAATTAGGATTGGTAAATACAAAAGATATGTTTGCCAAAGCAATTAAAGGTGGGTATGCTATCCCTGCTTACAACTTTAACAACATGGAACAGTTACAAGCAATTGTTCAAGCTTGTGTTGAAACAAATTCACCTGTTATTCTACAAGTTTCTTCAGGTGCTCGAAAATACGCAAACCAAACTCTTTTACGCTACATGGCACAAGGTGCTGTGGAATACGCAAAAGAACTTGGATGTGCAAATCCTCAAATAGTATTGCACTTAGATCATGGGGACAGCTTTGAACTATGCAAAGACTGTATTGAAATGGGTTTTTCTTCAGTAATGATTGATGGCTCTCACCTTCCATATGATGAAAATGTTGCATTAACAAAAAAAGTATGTGACTATGCTCATGGTTTAGAAAACTATGTAACGGTAGAAGGCGAATTAGGAATTTTAGCTGGTGTTGAAGATGATGTTGTTGCAGAACACTCAACATACACAAAACCAGAAGAAGTGCAAGATTTCGTTTCAAAAACAGGATGTGATTCACTAGCAATCTCAATTGGTACTAGCCATGGTCGACAAAAATTTAAACCAGAACAATGCACAAGAAACGCTGATGGAATTTTAATTCCACCTCCTCTAGCCTTTGATATCTTAGAAGAAATCGAAGCAAAACTACCAGGGTTCCCTATCGTACTACACGGAGCATCATCTGTTCCAGTTGAATATGTAAAACAAATTGAAGAATTTGGTGGACAACTTTCTGACTCAGTTGGTATTCCTGAAGAACAACTAAGAAAAGCTGCAAAATCTGCAGTATGTAAAATTAACATTGATTCAGACGGACGATTAGCAATGACTGCTGCTGTTAGAAAAGAGTTTATGCAAAACCCAGGTGAGTTTGACCCAAGAAAATACTTAGGTCCTGCTCGTGACGAACTTAAAAAAATGTATTCTCACAAAAACAAAGAAGTTCTCGGTTCTGCTGGAAACATGTAGTTGTTTTATTTCTTAAAAAAAGCTGTCTAAAATTTTTAGACAGCTTTTTTTTATATTTTAAGTCGTGCTATTCGAGTACTATAGAAACCTGTAAGCACATATAGAATAAACACACCGAGTAGTATAAAGGTATTAATATCTAGTACATGCAGAACATCAGTAATTGAAGGTATTATGGAGAATAAAAATATAAAGGTTATTGTTAATAGTATTTTTTTATCAAAAGTGATTTTTTTTGTTTCACTTCTATTGTAATTTACAGATGAAAGCATATATGAATATATGTTATGTATTCCAAAAACCATAACGACAAACATAATTGGCCGAATGAATAACAAATACCAATCAAATACAGCATGCATACTTAATGCTCTTGTAGGCATATATATTGCCATAAAGCCTATTACAAAAAAACTAAGTTCAAACCATTTACCGCTATATGGTTTTATTAAAAGATAGGTGAATATAGCACACAAAGCATATGGAAAAACAACATCATAAAAATAAAAGCTTATAAAATTAGTAACAAATGAATACGCGCTTAAATAATAAGAAGTTGTAAAAAATAGAATAAGTAAGCACATAACAATCCCCAACGCAAAACCTATGAGTATAGAGGTAGTTTTATTTTTTGCATTGTTAAAATAATCTTTAGTTAACATACAATACAGTGCAACTATAAAAACAAAAAAAATCATAAATAGTGTCATATAAATACAGTATCATAAAAATAAAAGTACGGCAAGTACTATTGTAGTAAAACAAAATTTGTAGTATTTTTAATAGTTGTATAAATCAGCACTATAACTAAGATAAATTCACTAAAAGAACAAAATAATTATCCAAAGTACTTTACATTACAGGGTATTTTATGGTAAAATTAAGGACATGTTTTTAGAAATCGTCATTATTATAGCTTAATTCGGGAAGCGTTTTAAAAATGACAAAAGGAGAATAGTTGGCCGATCAAAAAGACAAAGGTTTACGGGTAAACGAGCAAATTCGTATTCGTGAAGTACGACTCATCGATGATGAGGGTGAGCAAAAGGGTGTTGTTCCAACTGCAGAAGCACTAGCAATGGCAAAAGAACTCGGTCTTGATTTAGTGGAGGTAGCTCCAACTTCAAACCCACCAGTTTGTAAAATTCTGGATTACGGAAAATACCGTTTTGAAATGGAGAAAAAATTACGTGATTCCAAGAAAAAACAAAAATTGCTTAAACTTAAAGAAATCCGTATGCAACCTAAAATTGGTTCTGGCGACCTAGACTTTAAATCAAAGCATGTGCAAGAATTCCTCAATGACGGAAACAAAGTTAAGGTTACCATTCGCTTCAAAGGAAGGGAACTAGCCCATACTGAACTTGGATTCGATGTTCTTAAGGAAGCACTTAAACGCCTAGATGAGAATACATATTCTATTGAAAAACAACCAGCAATGGAAGGTCGTTTTATGTCTATGACTCTTAATTCTAAGGTAAAAAAATAACGAGGTAAAATAACATGCCCAAAATGAAATCAAAAAGAAGCGCTGCAAAACGCTTTTCGCTGACAGCAACTGGCAAAGTAAAGTACAAAAAAATGAACCTTCGCCATATTTTGACAAAAAAAGCACAAAAGCGCAAACGTCAACTTCGTGCTTCAGGTATTTTAAGTGAAGCCGATTCTGCAAAAATCAGAAAACAAATGTTGCCTTACGGCTAAGTTAGGAGAAAGAAATGGCAAGAGCAATAGACGGAAGCAAACGTCTTAACAGACGAAAGAAAATTTTAAAATTAGCAAAAGGTTTTCGAGGCAGAAGAAGTACTAACTTTAAAGCTGCTAAGGACGCTGTTACAGCTGCATTATCAGATTCGTACGTAGGACGAAGAGATAAAAAAGGCGATATGAGATCTTTATGGATTACTCGTCTTAATGCTGCTGTTAGAGACCAAGGAATCAGTTATTCACGATTTATTGATGGTCTTAACAAAGCTGGTATTATTATTAACCGCAAAGCGTTATCAAACATGGCTATCGAAGATCCTACAGCATTCACAGCTGTGGTAGAAGCTGCAAAAAAAGCCGCTAACTAATTACATACTTTTAGAAGTAGAGGTTAAGGGAGTATCTGATTAATTCGAAAATTAATTGGTACTCCCTTCTTTTATGGTAAACTAAAACATATTAGGAGAACTAATGATTACCTTAGAACAAATTAAACTTTTAGAACAAAAAGTAGAAGCAGCGTTACATAAAATCGTTGAACTTCAAAATGAAAATGCCTCATTAAAATCGGAAAATGAAGATTTACAAACTGAAATTGAGCTATTACAAGAAGAATGCAAAAAGTTTGTAGACGATGAGTCAAAAATCGAAAAAGGTATTTTATCGGTAATTGAAAGACTAAACACTGTTGAAGATACCGTACGACAAACACAATCTTCATTACAACATAATCAAATTAGTGAAAACACTTTAGAACCAGTTTTAAACAAAGAAAGTAGCTTACTTGATATCGCCTTTAAAGAAAGTACGGCACAGAATACTGTATCACACGAATCAATTAATGAAGATAGTGATGAATCACTAGATATTTTCTAAAGGTAGATAAAACTATGGGAACATTAAGAATTGACCTTTTAGGGACATCTTTTTCTATTGAAGCAAAAGAAGATACAGCTTACTTGGAAAAACTATTAGAGTACTATGAACGTATTACACTAGAAGTCCAGGATATGGCGAGTAATGCGGACAAACGAAAAATTGCTATTTTATCTGGCATTATGTTGTGTGATGAGCTTTTTAAAGAGCGAACAAAAACAAGCGAATTAAAAAAATTTTTAGAAGATAAGCAAGAGCCCAACCTTTTTGATTCTCAAGAACTTTTTGAAGTTGAAAAACGAACTCTTAAAATGATTAATGATTTAGATAGGCTTTTACCATGAGTAATTTTACGCTTTGGATAGATGCTGACTCTTGTCCTGTAGGTGTAAGAGAAATTATTATACGATTTTCTACTAGACTAAATATATCTACTCACTTTGTAGCAAACCGCCCTATTCCACTTCCTGAATCAAAGATTTTTACTATGCATATTGCAGATAATAGCCAAGATGCAGCTGATAACTATATTGTAGATCACTGCCAAGAAAATGATGTTGCTATAACACGAGATGTTCCTCTTGCATCTAGACTTATTGAAAAAAATCTTACTGTAATTAGTGACAGAGGAAAACTATATAACAAAGAAAACATTAGAGAAAGTCTATCTTTAAGAAACTTCAATTTAGAACTTATTCAAAGTGGAATACCTGAACTTAAAACACTTTCTTATTCAAAAAAAGATTTAAATGTATTTGCGAATATATTAGATAAAGAGTTACAAAAAAAAATTAGAACTAGTCAGTAAGTCTGTAAGCACGTTTATTTTAAACTTCTTTTTTTATCAAAATCTACTTCAGTGAGCATTACAGAACTGATAATTATAAATCCACCGATAAGCACCGATGTAGTAAGAGGCTCTAAACCAAGCAGAATTGAGAATACGCTTCCAAATAAACCTTCTGTACAAAGAATTATTCCAACCTTACTCGGACTTACAATTTGCTGTGCTTTAGTTTGAAAAAAGTAACAAAAGAGTGTAGAAAAAAATGCAAGATACAAAGTTGGTAATATGCCTGCGCTCACTGACTCGAATGTAGTATTGTTTATATCAGTTATAAAGAAAACAATACTTGAAATAATACCTGCAGTTGCTAGCTGTAAAAAAGTAAGCATCTTTGTATTCAAACCCTTTGAAAAGACTCCTAAATAAGATATGTGCAGTGCAAACATTAACGCGCACAACAATACTGAAATATCGCCTTTGTTAAAGATAAGACCAGTATTAAAGTTAATCGTTAAGATTGCTATACCGACTAAAGTTGATAAAGCTAAAACAAAAACCTGGGTCTTTGGTTTATGCTTTGAAATTAGCCACACTATAAATGGAACCATTACTACATTAGTTGCAGTTAAAAAGGCTGCATTTGATACAGATGTTTGAGACTGTCCAACAATTTGTATAAAAAAGCCTAAAAACAAAAATACACCAGCTACAAAACCATGCAACAATAATTTTTTATCAACACTTCTAATTTCTTTTATGCTAAACAAAAGCATTGCAATAGCCGCGATAACAAACCTAATGCTTAAAATGAGAGAACTTGGCATATTTGCTTCAAGTGCATACTCTGTAGCAATAAAACCTCCTCCCCAAACGATAGCAACTAGAATTAATTGCATTTCTGCAACGAGAACTTTTTTATTATTCATGTAATATCCTTAAAGTAGAACCTGATATTATTCTTCAGGCCATGTGTTTGTAATGTTTTCGATTTCAGGTAGAACTTGCATAAAACAATTAACTACCTCTGGGTCAAATTGCTTACCAGCTTGCGATTTAATTTCATCGAGAACATCATTATGATTCCATGCTTCTTTATATACTCTCTTTGAAGATAACGCATCATAAACATCAGCTAATGATACAATTCTTGCAGCGAGAGGAATACTTTTACCTTCTAAAGGTTCACCATGAAGCATACTATTGGGATCAGCTATTACAACCTTACTTAAATCGATTTTACCAGGGTAACCTTTTCCATCCCATCTTGCATGATGGTGCATGGCAACATCTAAAGCCATAATATCAATCGCAGATTCTAATGTTTCAAAAAGCATCGCTCCAATACAAGCATGTGTTCGAATCACATCATATTCTTCATCTGTAAACTTTCTAGCTAGTTTTAGTATAGTATCAGGTATCCCAACTTTACCTACATCATGAAGCATTGCAGCAATTTTTAATGTATCACGATACTTTCTTTTTTCATCATCACTTACTCCGTTGTTATGAGCCCATTGATCATATATCTCAACAGAATAACTTGCTACACGATTAACATGAGGTCCAGTTTCCTTAGGGTCACGCAACCCTGCCATACGAATCATTCGCATAACCATAGCGCGTGTTAATCGTGTTCTTTCTAATGCTTTTGTTGCACTAAAGGCAAAGTGCTGTAAATAAAATTCTGCATCACTGTCAAAAACTATAACGTTTCCATCTTTATCAAGCGGATTAATAATTTGCAGTACACCAAGTATTTCAGAATTAGATGAAATTAACGGGATCGTTAATACTGACCGTGTTGTATAGCCAGTCTTTAAGTCGGGATCCTTGTTAAACTTGTAAGGAGTCCCTTCATCTAGGTGGTATACATCTGGTATATTTAATATACTTCTACTTACTATGCTATACCCTGCTATTGATTTTTCATTTACCTCAAACGTAAATGAAGAAAAAGGTAGTTTTCGTCTATTCTCTACTTTTTTTAACTGTGTATCATTTTGGGCATACATAATTGTAAGCTTTTCATCTTCATATACATAAATTGACCCTGCATCAGCATTAACTATAGAGCGTGCCTCAGTTAACAATGTTTCTAAAAGGATATCAACGTCTTGTATTGTGTTTAATACTCTCTCAGATTCCATAATTTTTTGCAACTTTAATGCTCTCGATAGTTTTGATCTCTCTAAACGTACAGTGGCAAATGCAACCAATTGTTCGGCAAAAGCAATATCTTCGTCTGAAAAAGCATCTATTTTTCCTGACTTATTTTTTGTATTTATAATTTGAACTATTCCAAGCACATCGTCAGTTATCGATATTAAGGGAAGTGATAGAATTGATTTTGTGGTAAAATTTGTTAAAAAATCTACTTGCTTGTTAAACTCATATGGTTTGGTGGCATCAATATTATATGCATCTTTAACATTAACTATTGAGCGACTTGTTACGGTATAACCTGCTATTGATTTTTCATTTACCTCAAACGAAAAATGCGTAAATGGTATATTTGAAAGATGATGCTCTCCTTTTCCATTTTGAGCATATCGTATTCCTAGGCGACCATTTTCATATAAAGATAAAGATGCAGCATCTGCATTAAAAATGAGTCTTATTTCTTCTAGTAATCTATTAAGTGATTCGTCTACATCTTGAACTTTTAAAAAAATACCTTCAATTTTTTTTATAAATTCTGTTTTTTGGTTGTCAGCCAATATACTTTTTGTCATAGTTAATTATTATACCGTAAAATAACAAAATTGTCTATACAAAACAAAATATTATTTACTGTAGTCTTTTTATCAAAGAAAAATACATTGGCCCTGCGCCATTTTCTCTATCTGGTAATAC
>CAYJIS010000031.1:0-23734 GCA_964370315.1 uncultured Treponemataceae bacterium | reverse complement strand
TTACGTCATTGCTTAAGCGACACCCGTGTCATCCTGAGCAAAGTCGAAGGATCTTTTTGAGAAAAAGTGACTTTTTAAGGGTTTTAGCCGCTGATGGGCAGGATGAAAAGGGTGGGTTACATGCGAGCAAACGCGCGAGAAAGTGTCCTCTCGCTCATTGTGTTAAAAGCCGTAGTGTCCGACGGGTCAGGCGGACACTACGGGAACTGTTTTAATTTGTTACTTCAATGTGTACGTATTTACCGTTGGTAAATGTTGTTGTGTTTGCAAGGTTTGTTGTTATGTTGCTTGCACTACTTCCTGCTTCCATTACCGCATATTGACTACCGTCTGCTAAACTCGGCTCGTACTGGAATGCGGTATGAGAATTACTTATAGTTGTTGCAGTAATTTCACCTTTCGCTACGTTCATGCTTCCTCTAATTGCAAAGTTGCTACTTGCAGTTGCAATTATTTCTCCTCCTTCCATAGAAAATGTACCGTTAAGTGCTAATCCTATACCTGTTCCTGTGCCTGTTGCTGTAAGTACTGCTGAATCAGACATTGTAAGATTTGTTAAGATTATGGCGCTATCTTCGGCGGTACCTACCACATGTACATTTGCCGTGCCCGATAGGGTTGTATTTCCATTTACGTAACTCTCGCTATTTGTTATGGTAAGAGTGCCACTATTCATAGTAAAGTCACTTTGTTCATCATACAGCCAAAGACCATTTTCACTTGCCCCATCAAAGGTAAGGCTCCCTGTGCCGGTAATATGCAAGTCACCGCCTGTACTTCTAAGGGTATTAACACGAATACCGCTACCACCAGACATGGTGTTTGTACCCAAAAGCTGTATGGTTACTTTATTTGGAGTTTCTATATATATAAGATTAAAATTTTGGCCCGGAGTTGTTAGTGTTGCATTGTTTAGGGTTAGTGTTTGTGTTTCAAAGTTAAAGCTAACAGTTCCTCCATCTTGAAGTACATCACCTTTATTATCTTGGGTTACATATACGTTATTTACCTGTATTGTAGCCGGCTCAGGAATAAAATGGGCTTCAATGGTGGTGGTATTTGCAGGCATAGTAAAGGTAGTATCGCTTAAGTTTTCATTTACAAAAGTTCCACCGTCACTCGATGACCAGTAAGAAAAATCATATCCAGAAACAGCACCTGCACTAATATGTACCCTTTCTCCTTCTGCATGCGTTTCGGTAACGGTACTTGCACCTGCAAGAGTTATTATAGTTAGTGTGTATTTTTGTGCTTCTACATTTATAGTAAACTCTTTTGTGTAATCTGTGCCATCTGCTATACCGTTTTCAATGGTTGCCTTTACTTTGAGTGTTCCCGCCGTTGTTGCGGTAAACTTTCCGTCTTGTAGGTCTGCATCGGTAACTCCTGTACCACCTGCATCTACCACCGACCACGCAATATTTTGGTTTGTAGCATTATCGGGCTCTACGGTTGGTCTAAGTGTGAACTCTGTTCCGCTAACAGCTTCTGTTGTGTCCATTGTAATGTTTGTTACCGCTTCAAAGCCTGCATTAACGGTAATGCTAAAGTCTTGTGCGTAGTCTTCGCCTACTGCTTTACCGTCTTTTATGGTTGCAAGCACTGTGAGTGTTCCCGCTGTTTGGGCGGTAAATTTGTTAGCGTCTGTAAGCTCTGTTACACCGGTTGTGCCTGCGTCTTTTATGCTCCACGCAATAGCTTTCTTTGTTGCGCTTTCGGGTGCAACGGTGCCGGTAATGGTTGCTTCAATGCCAACGGTTGCCGATTTTATAACGCCTTCAATGTCTGTTACCGGTATGTGTGTAGGTGTAGTTCCACCGCCATTTCCATTACCGGTTCCACTACTGCCACCGTTTCCACTGTCGTTGGGCTGTGGACAGCCCACTACTAAGCCAAGCACAAGGGCGAGGCTTACCAATAAGGTTAGTTTTTTCATTTTGATAATCTCCTTTTAATTTGATAATCTCCTTTTAAAATGAAATTGTGATTTAAATATAAAAAACCCGCAAAAATTCTGCCCTACGGGCATACTTTTTGAGGGTTTAATTTCTGAGGTATGTGTATGTACAGTTGTTTTATTCAGACATAATTGTAGCCAATAGAATTTTTGCGCTTCTTTTCTGTTATGAGTTTCTACCTTTTCTAAGCATAGCGTGTTTTGCACTGTTTCGTCCACCATTCGTTTTTACTTTTGATAACTATTATAACGAAGTGAATTTATTTTGTATATGTGCAAAACGGCACATATGAAGTGGTGTTTGGAAGGTGTGAGGAAAGGAGATTTCTCGACGGAGTTTACCCTGAGCGAAGTCGAAGGTCTCGGAATAACAAGATGGCTTTGTGGTAAATAATACCGTTTTCATACCCACAAGCTTTAATTATACATTGTACATTACTCACATCCTATGCTATACTAAAAAATATGAAAATAGAAACCAAACAATTCACCCTTTCCACCCCAAAAGAAGGCTTTATCGACATTACAAGCCACATTGAAGATTTTATTATAGAGCTCGGTGTCGTATCGGGAACAGCGTTAGTTTTTTGCCCGCACACAACAGGGGCAATTACCATAAATGAAAATGCAGACCCAGATGTGCAGCACGACATGCTAATAGGATTACAGTCTGTATTCCCACAAAAAGTTGAGTATAGACATGCAGAAGGTAACTCTCCTGCCCATTTAAAAAGCTCAGCTTTTGGTGCAAGCGAACACCTCATTATTCATAATGGAAGCTTAATTTTAGGGACCTGGCAAAGCGTATACTTTTGCGAATTTGATGGCCCAAGAAGCAGAACCTTTTTTGTACAGATTACCTACTAAAAAAACCCCCAATACGACGTATCGGGGGCTAAAAAGGAGGAGTGTGATTTGCTACTTTGTAGCATAACAAAAAATGCTTTTGTTACTATTATAATAATACGTTTACCTTAATATAATCTTAATGTATTTCTTTTTTTATCGATTTTTTTGTAACTTTCTCACTGTTTTTTTCTCTAGCCTGTGTTATATTACATATATGGAATTATTCCAACAAATATTTTTAGTTACAAACTAAAAGAATTAAGGAGCTAATAATGGCAGCAACAGTATTAACAAAAGATAACTTTTCTCAAGAAGTGTTAAGCTCAGACAAACCTTACCTAGTAGACTTTTGGGCACCTTGGTGTGGTCCTTGTAAACTTGTTTCTCCAATAATTGATGAAATTGCAGGCGAAACAACAGATGCAAAAGTTGGGAAAGTAAATGTTGATGAACAAGGTGAATTAGCATCTGAGTATGGAGTTATGAGCATTCCAACTCTAGCTGTTTTTATCGATGGAAAAATCGCAAAACAAGCAATCGGAGCAAAAGATAAGGAAGCAATTCTAAAATTGCTACAATAGTAATTTTGCGTACAAAAAAAAGCTTAGTAATAGCATCGCTAATACTAAGCTCTTTTTGTTTTAAACCTCATTTAGGCAAAACGAGAGATTCTCTTTGTGAGCTTTGATTCGTCAAGAATAGTAATCCCTCCTCGGCTTAACCGAACAGCACCCTCTTCTTGAAAATACTTTAACAATCGTGTTACAACTTCTCTTGCACTACCCAAATGTTGAGCTATTTTTTCATGCGTTATACTTATATTATCCGAATTTACGAGCACCTTTTCTGAAATAAGAAAATCTGCTAGACGCTCATCCATACTTTTAAAAATTATCTGTTCCATCAACCACATAACATCTGAAAAGCGTGAGGCCATAAGGTCGTTGGTATAATTTGCAAGTACAGCCGATTCTTCCATAATCTTTCTATATTCAAAAGCTGGAATAAGCCAAAAAGTAGTATTTTGGTCAGTTTCAACAAATGTTTCAAACTGAATACTATCCATCATACAAGAGGCAGAAAATAAACACACATCTCTTTGAAAAATGCGATATAATGAAACTTCCTTACCTTCTTCTGACATCATATATACACGAAGTCTACCTTCATGAACAAGAATAATGCCGATGCAATCCGCATCTCCATTATGCAATAAAGTACCCTTTGGTGCGCTCATATAGTTTGCAGCTTTAAGTAGAGCATCTTGATGTTTTTTTTCTAATTTTTTCCACACAGGGAAATAGTCTTCCATTGCTACTTTCATAATATAAGTATACACCTAAAATCTATTTTAATCAACAATGCGTTTAATGCATGCTGCTTGATAGTTTATTTTTTTATACTCTTGCATTAGTTTTAAAAGAGGTGTAAAATTACGTTATAGAAATTTAATTATCAGAGGCCATCATGCAAAAAAAAATAAAACTCAAAGTACTCGACTATGTAATTATATTCGTTGCAATAGCAGTAGTGGTATTTTCTCTACTAAATACCCTTGAGCAAAACACCAAAGGAGCACAACTAATTGCAACATCACCCCAAGCAGAGTGGATTTACGATCTTAACAAAGATGATACTATAGCTATAGAGGGACCTTTAGGTTTTTCTGTTATCACAATACAAAACGGTACAGCCTTTTTTCATAGCTCCCCGTGCGACAACCAAATTTGCGTAATGTCTCACCCCATAAGCAATAACGCCAATTTTACAGCATGCCTACCTAATCAAATATTTATCCGTATAGAAGGAGAAAATACTGTAACGCAACAATCACCCGACCAAGAATTAGACTCTATAGGCTACTAGCAAAAAAACAAAACATGACTTTATTTTTTTATAGTTATATAGTATAATATAATCGGAGTTTCAGTGTATACAAGAACTATAACAAGCCCGCCTTCAAAAATAATTGAAAATGGCAAGGCTATATTTGGCGATTTTAATTTTCCTCCTCAAAAGCTTTCAATACAGCGCATAAGACAGCCGTTTAGCCTCATGCCATTACCTGTGTTTGTAACTAAAATGCGAATTAGATCTAATTTATGTTTTTCATTTTCTATCGATGGATACATAGGAACTATAGAAATCATGGACGCAAATTTTTTTGCATTTGGTGAAGTTAATGTATGGACAAAAAATGAAAAACAGTGTTTGTCGTATAGAACTATCATACTGAGAAGAAAAACAATTCCTCAAACGGCGCTTAAAGGAGACTGTAGGTCTCATAGAAAAAACAGATACATTCGTGTCGCGTGGGATTACGATAAAAACACCATTACAATCGTGTGTAGATTAAAACATGACAAAACACGACCCGACTTGCATTTTGCCTTTTCTGCAAACATTCGAGATAACACTCTTATTTCAGTTATTCCAGCCCCTACAATGCGCCGTTGCGCAGCAATTCATCACGCTGCATTGTCGATAGAAGGCACTGTTTCAAAAGAGTCATCCGTATTAACTGCATCTCCATTTGTGTCTAAAGGCTTAGGCTTTTTCACGATAAGAAGATCCTTTTACAAATTACGAACCTTTTGCCACTCAATTACGGCACAAGGAGAAATTAACGGAAAGGTTGTTCAATTTAACCTTTATATTTCAAATCAAGACCCAGCTGACTCAAGCCAGTTTAATGAAAACGTCCTTTTTATTGATGGAGAAGTAACTCCATTACCACCTGTTACTATCACACACCCAAGAGGAATAAGGAATAAATGGATTATTCAAGATACAGAAAGTATGATTGATTTAGCCTTTGTTCCCTCTTTTACTACGGTACGAAAAAACAGCATATTAATACTACGCACACAATACCATACACTTTTTGGATCTTGTGAAGGTAGCATAAAAGATAAAGACGGCGAAGATTATTCCTTAAAAGAATTTTCAGCTGTAGCAAAAAAACAATATTTACGGCTATAACTATGAGTAAAAAAAATGAAGCTCGGTATGAACCCGGGGAGTTAGACAAAGTACGAAAAAATATCGGTGAACTTGACCGAGAAGAATCACAAAGAATGGCTGCAATACTAGGCGGCGAAGTTGGTGTTGAAAAAAGCGCTCCCATTAGTGAAGCATCCATGAAAACACTAAACAGTAAACGACGACAATACATCCCTACAAAATATGCTTCACAAGAAGAAAAAACGAGAGTAGTCAATGAAGCAAATAATGACAACCTATTTGTGGATGTTCAAAGAAAATCGATTCCCACACTTTCAAAGGAAGAAAGAAGGCTTTTTTACAGACTATTAACCTCAAACGAATATGGCATATCAAAGAAATCAACATTTCTAAAATACATACTATCTCTTGGCAATGTAAGTCCCGATATACTTTCTTCGTACATGCTTACAAAAACTCTTCCAACACATATTGAAAAGATAGAATCTTTTATAGAAGCAATTAGAAATTTAGTTGATGCAACTTCGGGAGAATATAAAGCAAAAATTATAAACGATGATGACCCTTATTTTAAGACATTGCGCTATATTTACGAGTGGAAAACACATTCTCTCCACCAGCATATAGTAAATTTACAACATATTGAAGATGCAACGATCGAAGACGCAATCCCATTCACGCGAGAACTTTTTAAAATGCTCATACGCTTTTATTGGCTCGGTGAAAATAAAATGACAGAAACTATAAAAAAACTGTACACCGCAGCAACAAACCCTAATTCAACAAAAAAAGAAGCTAACTTAAGCTTTGCAAGGCAAGCAGCGGCACAATGGATTTACATTTACACAAGAATCATAAAAGGCTTATATCCATTATTAATGCGAACAACAATTGACCACTGTGAGCTTTTTTCAGAATTTTACACACAGCACCTATCTAAAATTTTACCATTTTTAGAAATAACAAAATATGACCTCATATTGCCACAAAAAAACAAAACACCAGCTAGTACACCAGTACAGCAACAAAACCAAGAAGAACAAACAAAAGCAGAAACGCCTACAAAAAATAATTCTAGCGATGAAAATGATGAAATCCCTGCAAGGGTACGACAGTCTTTAGAGGTGTTAAACAATCTTTTTCCAAGTGCAGGTTGGTTAGATTTAGAAAAAAAACCTGACTTTTTCCCGTATTTTCATCCCTTATATCAATTTAAAGATGGATTCAATATTCTTTCACCATCAAATCCACTCCAAACAACAATAGTATTATTAAGAATTATAGAAGACTTTTTTCAAGGATGCAGAAACATTGCATTTAATATTAACCCCGAAAACCCTCAACACAGTGAATACATAATTGTAGACGATTCCTTACAAAAGATTATTTCGCAATGGTCTCAATACAGAGAAGTACTCTTTAACAAAATTCTTTCAACAGAACTACGTGATTATGTAAACAGAATTTATGCAAAAAATGATTTTAAAAACTCAAAGTACGGAAAAAAACAACTTTCAAACTGGCTATGGCAAATGAAGTACTTCTTTCATCCACACCTTACTTTCGAAATAGTGTTTTTAGAAAGACCCGCCCAAGACTCAACATATAAACCTCTGGCATTTAGAGTAACACAGCTATCAAGACTTTTTAACTTACTTATAAAAAATGCGAGCTCACAAGAAGAAGAAAAAATGGCGAACTTTTCAGCACCGTATCGTTTTGATGTAGAAAACCCTATTTCTTATCGCCTCAATATTTTGCTTGGCGGACAAAGCTCAGAATTAAAAAATAATTTAAACCTTTTAAAATATGCAACCCATGCAATTATGGTATTAGATTGGTGGCTAAACGACAAAGAAAGCCTCGCATATAAAGAAACAATACGTATCCCATACAGAACAGAAAATGAAGATGGGGAGCCATCCTTTTCGGCGCCAATGAGAAAAAACCAAAAAGAGCTCTTCTTACATTATGCAAAGAAGCGAAATATTTCACCAGTAGAAGAGGACTCAGCTGAAAGAGAACCCACAAACGACTCTCCTTCTAATTAAGCGTGTGTTGATTTTTACCTAACATTTTGATATCCTCTTTTAAGCTTCGTTTAAGATATCGATGCTATAGTAAATAAAAAGTATTATTTAATGCAAGAGGGAAACTATGATTGAACTAAAACATGTTTCGCGTTCATTTGGAAACTTTAAAGCCGTTGATGACATTTCATTTTCAATTCAAACAGGTGAAATAGTCGGATTTTTAGGACCAAATGGAGCTGGTAAAACAACTACTATGCGAATGATTACAGGGTTCTTGGATACAAACAGTGGCGAAATACTCATTGACGGACAATGTATCTCGGCAAACGAAAAAGAATCAAAAAAGAAAATTGGGTATATGTCAGAATCTGCTCCACTATATGGAGATATGATTGTTCAAGATTACCTTGAGTACATAGCACAAATGCACGGACAAAATTCAAACGAAAGAATTCCATTTCTATGTGATGCATGTGGCCTAAGGGATGTAATGCATAAAAATATTTCTGACCTTTCACGAGGATACAGACAAAGAGTTGGCCTAGCTCATGCACTCATGAATGACCCCGAAATCCTGATTTTAGACGAACCTACAAGTGGTCTCGATCCAAACCAAATAACAGAAGTGCGAAACCTTATTAAAGAGATAGGCAAAACAAGAACCGTAATAATCTCAACGCACATTTTGGGGGAAGTAGAAATGCTTTGCGACAGAGTTGTTATTATCTCTCATGGAAAAATTGTAGCAGATAGTCCAACGGCAGAGCTTAGAAGTCGCTATGCAAATTCAACAAGCGTATGTGTTCAAGTAGCTGGAACTTCTAACGAAGAGCTTTCAAAAACAATACAATCAATTGATGGAATCCAATCCATTACTACTATAGATACTGAGTCTGATGAAATGACAATCCCTGCAAATGTACCAAACCGATGTGCCCTTATTGCTTCAATAGACGGATCAAAAGAAGTACGCCCAACAATTACAAGTATAATCGCAAAAAATGGATGGACATTGTATGAGCTAACACTACAAAGAAATAGCTTAGAAGACGTATTTAGAACACTTACTACCGGAGGAGAACAAGAATGCTAAACTCTAAAAACAGTATAAAAAATCCTGCAGTTATTATTATGAAACGCGAATTGTTATCATATTTTACAAGCCCAGTTGCGTACATTGTAATGGGACTATTTTTGGCCTTTTCAGGATTTTTGTTTTTTTCTGTTTTCTTTTTAATAAACAGAGCTGAACTCAGACAGTTTTTTTCAAGCCTACCTTTATTGTTTGCCTTTTTTATTCCTGCTATTACTATGCGTCTTTTTGCAGAAGAGCAAAAAACAGGAACTATGGAAACTCTTATGACTCTACCAGTAAATGCAAGCGAAGTTGTTGTAGGAAAATTTCTTGCAGCACTAAAATTTACTGTTATCATGCTCGTTCCAACATTAAGCTATGCTTTTACAGCATCTATGTTTGGGTCGCTCGATGTTGGAGCAACATTTAGTGGCTATTTAGGCTCAGTTCTCTTGGCAAGCGCATTTTGTGCAGTGGGAGTTTTTGCATCAAGCATTACTAAAAACCAGATAGTAGCATTTTTTATTGCTTTTACTATTTGTATTCTTTTAGCAATGATTGATCAATTTTTATTATTTTTACCCACAGAAATTATACATTTTTTACAATTTATATCAGCGGGAAGTCATTTTACATCAATCTCAAGAGGAATATTAGATTCAAGAGATATTATGTACTTCCTATCAGTTACTGTAGTATTTATTACACTTACGGTAAAAACTCTTAATGCTCGAAAGGGGGCAGCATGAAATTTATACACTGGTTAAAAAGCTCTAAAAGCGACTTTATATTATTAATCATCCTCATTGTACTCGTAAACCTAGTTGGTGCAAGAGCCTTCTTGCGATTAGACACAACAAAGGCACAAAGCTTTTCTCTTTCACAATCGAGCAAAGAATTAGTCCAAAACTTAGAAGAGAGTCTTTCTGTAAAAGTATTCTTCTCAGATAATCTTCCTGCACCATATAATACAACGTATCAATATGTGACCGACTTATTAACAGAATATAAAGGTAGTGCAAATGAAAACTTTTCTTGGGAAACATTCAACATGTCAAATCCCGAAAACGAAGAAATTGCAAGAACATACAGACTGGGACAAATCCAAATTCAAGAAATAACAAATAACGAAGTAGGTTTTAAAAATGTTTGGATGGGACTCGTTATTACATATGCAGATAAAATTGAAGTAATAGATGGAGTATCTTCAAGCGATGGCATTGAATATAGACTCACAACAACAATGACTTCAATGATAAACTCAGTTAGCACATTAGCGGGATTACAAGGTGGAGTAGACTTAACATTATACCTCACAGAAGAATTGCAAAACTTTGATATACAAGGCTTTTCAGAAATTGAAAGTTCGGTTTTAAATGCATATGCAACATTAAATGCAAAACATATGAATAAAATTAATTACGAAATAGTCAACCCAACACCAAGCCAAATACCGTCCCTTATAGAAACATATGGAATACAACAACTTGATTGGGAAGATGAAAATGGAAACATAGGTTCAGGTGTGCTAGGATTAGTACTTTCATATGAAGAAAACTTTAGAGTTGTTCCACTAGAAATGGTAAGCCAACTTTTCTTTGGATATACAATTGCAGGGCTCGACACACTAAATGAAAGCCTTTCAGAAAGCTTAGACTCACTTGTATCAAAATCTGAAAAAATAGGGTATGTAACAGGTCATGGAGAAATGAGTATTACAGATAGTCAAGCTGGCGCTGCTATCTTAGCAAACGTACTGTCTGATCGTTATACATTTGAAGAACTACAACTTTCAGAAAATGATATTCCAAACTATATAAACACACTCGTAATAAATGGGCCCAAAACAGCCTTTTCTGACAGTGAGCTTTATAAAATTGACCAATTTGTACTCAGAGGTGGAAACCTAGCACTTTTTATAGACCCCTTTGCCATGATACAGGATGAAATGGCTGCAATGTACGGCCAACAAGTGCAGCCTCAGTTTGTACCAATCGATACTGGATTACAAAAGCTACTTAACAAATATGGAGTTGAAGTAAAAAATGAATATGTGATGGACACAAAAAGCTTTTCAGAACAAAACCCTCAGTTTGGAGAAATTAACTACTACTATATTCCGTTGGTCCACCAAGATTCAATGAACGAGGAAAATCCAATTTCTCAAAACCTGTCGTTTGTATTTTTCCCTCAAACAGCACCAATTGGAATTTCAATTGATGAAACAGACTCAGAAAAAAAGGCTACCGTTCTGGCAAATACAAGTAATGAAGCATGGACAATGAGTGAAAACATTGACCTAAATCCTTTATACATGTCTCCACCTGCAACACCAGACCAAATGGCAAAACAAAACCTTGCTGTTTTAGTTGAAGGAAAATTTGAAAGTGCCTTTAGCCAAGAACCACAAATACAATCAAATGAAACAAACACAGAGACAGAGCAAAATGCAACACTGCTTACAAGCAACCATGTTTCAAAAAGTGTACAAGAATCAAAAATATTGGTAACAGGAACATCACAGATTACAAGTCAAATAGTAATTGACCCAGAAGGAACAAGCCCAACGGCTATGTTTGTGCAAAACATGTTTGATTACTTAAATGGAGAAGAAGATTTAGCAAGAATGAGAACAAGAGGAACATCTCTTAGCGCTCTCAGTATTCAAGACCCAATTACAGCAAGCCTTGCTCAAATATTTAACCAATATATTATACCTCTGTTGGTAATTGTTGCAGGATTAATAGTGTGGAAAGCACGAAGTGAAAAGCGAAAAATGATTTACGAAGTTTACAACGGAAAACCTGAACAAAAAACTGAGACAGGAGAAAAATAATGACAAAAAGAAAAATAATACTATTAACCTTAATAGGACTGTTCACAATACTATATGTAGTACAAATTACCCAAATAGGTAAAAGCTCAGTAGAAAATATTACATTAGAAAGCGATATTACAGGAATTAGAATAAGCTATCCAGATGGAACAAAAACAACATTTACACGACAGGGAATACCTGCTACAGATACAGAAGAAGAACAAAGTATGTGGTTGGCAGATAATGAAATAGAAGTAGAAGCGTTTCCAATGGATAGAATGGCAGGACAACTAAAAACCATACGGGTGCTAGGAAAAACATCTTCGGCAGAAAATGAAACTCGCTACGACCTACAAAGCGATAAGGCAGTTATAGTTGAAGCCCTTAATGGTCAAGAAATAGTTCGAACCATAAAAATAGGAAAAACTTCAACCACAGCAAGCCAAACATATGCTGTAATAGACAACTCAAACGATATTGTGCTTGTGTCTGGGAACCTAAACGATGTGTTTAATAAAACAGCCAATGAAATGATAAAAGAGCCCTCTTCAATAGAAGAATTATAGTCTTATCACCTGGTAACTATAATCACGATAGGAGTATTTACTGTCTTGACTATTCCCTAAAAGGAGAGTACATTTAAAGTATGGAGATTAATATGAATGAAATGAGCCTAACAAAGGCACAAAACAAAGAAAGCCAAAAATTTATGACAGGTGTATATGGGTGGATGTTGGTAGCCCTAGTATTAAGTGCGGTAGCTGCATACATAACAGCAAATACTTGGTTAATATATTTTCTTTATCAAGGACTGGGCGGATATGCTTATATGGTATTAATTTTAGTTGAACTTGGATTAGTATTTTATTTGGCAGGGCAAATCAGAAAAATAAGCCTCATGAAGGCAAGTTTTTTCTTTATACTCTACTCAATTCTAAATGGGGTAACTCTATCATATGTTCTACTTGTATATACAGGAACTTCTATTGCACAAGTATTCTTAACATCTGCATTAATGTTCGGTGCAATGAGCTTATACGGGATGAAAACAAAATCAGACCTAATGTCTGCAGGAAGATACTTAACTATGGCCTTAATCGGTATTATAATAGCATCAGTTGTAAACATCTTCCTACAATCAAGTACAATGCAGTGGATAGTATCCATAGCAACAGTAGTAATATTCACAGGTCTTACAGCCTACGATACCCAAAAATTAATTAGAATATCATCACAATCAGATGGAAGCGAAACATTCAAAAAAATTGCAATTATAGGAGCTCTAGAATTATACCTAGACTTTATAAATATTTTCTTAGCTCTTTTGAGATTGTTTGGAAACAGACGTTAGTTTTTTGGGCGCGCCCCGCAAAAAGCGGGTCGGGCTTTTCGGGGTTTCATTCTCATGTAGGGGTTTGTTGCAACATGCCCCTACATGAGAACCGCTACGCGGCCCCTACAATCCCTCGCGCTCGGACAATAGTCAACAACACGTAGGTTGATGCCAGTACCACCTCTGCAGGGCTCAACCAACGTGTTGCCCCTCCCGCATGTCGCTACCTATGTGTAGCAACAAAAAAAAGGAAACTTCCCCACTATGAACTTTTTAGAATTAGCAACAAAAAGGCAAAGTTGCAGAAACTTTGACCCAGAAAAAATAGTATCTAAAGAAGACATCCAGTACGCGCTAGATGTTGCACGCCTTACGCCGTCAGCATGCAATAGCCAACCATGGCACTTTACCATAGTGCAAAAAAAAGAACAGAATAACGACCTATTCAATCGAGTTTTACCACACTGTGGTATGGAAATAAACAAATTTGTTCTTAATGCTACAGGCATTATAATTATTAGTGATGCGTACTATAATGCAACAGCTGCTCTTGGCTCAGCATTAAAAAAGCAAGACTTTAAATCAAACGATATAGGAAGTGCATCAACATATCTAACCCTATCACTCCAAGAAAGAGATATTAATACCTGCATACTCGGATGGTTTAATGAAAAACCACTCAAAAAACTACTTTCAATAAAGGGAAAAATACACCTTCTCGTAGCAATAGGATATGCAAAAGAAGGCGATACGCAAAGAGAAAAAAAGCGAAAAAACATAGACGATATAGTAAACTGGAGATAACCGAATGATACAAAAATTAGAGCAAAAAGATATAGAAAAGTTAAAAACATACCTCTTAAAAGATGCAGAGCAAAACCTTTTTTTTAGGGCAAATATAGAAAACTATGGTCTTGAAGGAGACACTGTAGAAGCTTATGCGAATATAATTGAGTCAGAATGGGATTTTGTGCTCTTGCGTTATTTTAGTATAGTTCTTATTTACAGCCAAAAAGAAGATTATAACACAAAAGAAGCAGCTACACTCATTAACTCATTTAAAGAGCTCCATACCATTGGAGGAAAACACAGTGTTGTAGCTAAACTTAAAAACAACTTCCCTACCTTAACCTTTAGACCTACAACTCTTCTACGATGCACAAAGGAAACGCTTGTAAAGCACGAAGTGCAACCAACTGGAGGCACACTCATTCATAAAGAACTTCCTGCAAATGAGGGTGACAAACTAGTAGATTTTTTCTTTACCATTAAAGAATTTGAAAAAAACTATAAAGGACAAGAGGAAGGATATAGGCAGCGCACAAAAGAAAACTTACAAAAAGACTCTACGGCCTACGTGTATACCGACAAGGGAATCATAGTTGCATCAGCAATGGCAGGAGCTCAATGCTCAATTGGATCTATGCTTTTAGGTGTTGCTACAAACCCTGATTATAGAAAAAAGGGGTTAGCAACAGTATTGGTAACAAACGCATGCCAAGACCAATTTGAAAAAGGAAAAGACTTTGTGGCCCTCTTTTTTGATAATCCTGAAGCAGCTTCTTTGTACAAAAAAATTGGCTTTAAAGAAGTTGGAGAATATACCGTCCTACAAAATAACATATCCGCAGATAGATAAACTACCTAAACTGTTTTTTGTTTTCTGCAAAGCATTTATCAAAGATTCCAGCGCACTCAATAGTATCTTTATGAGGTATAACCGGGCTTTCCAATAAGCCTTGCTCTATGCATTCAATTGCATGTGCTATTTCAAATTCAAACCCATTAATTTTTTCTTCTTCAAAAATCTCGGTAGTACCACTGTCAGTATACAAAGTAGCTTTTTCAAGCACAAATGGGTCTTGTATAATTATTTTACCTTTTGTACCATAAATTGTGCAGTAATCATCAACATTACATGCAAAAGTACTCGACACCATACCAATTGAATTTGAAAAACGAATAAGGATGCTTGTTGTAAGATCTACTTTTTTAGCACTATCAGGATCAATAAAAGATTTTATTTCTAAAATATCTTGACCTACTAAATAAGTAGTATTCATAATCGAATAAATTCCAATATCGTATAACGCACCACCAGCAAGGTTCGGATTTAATACCCTATGATTTGGATCATCTGGAGCTTTAAATCCAAGTATATATTGTGACAATTTAACATCACCTATTCTCCCAGAAAAAATCCATTGTTTTGCTTTGTTGATACTTGGAATAAAACGTGTCCAAAAGGCTTCCATAACAAAAAGTTTTTTTTCTTTTGCTTTGAAAAAGATATCCTCTGCATGTTTTTGTGTAAGCACCATAGGTTTTTCACAAATAATATGCTTATTATATTCTATGCAAAGTAATAGGTTTTCGTAATGAAAATTATGTGTAGTACAAATGTATACGCAATCTATGTCGGCATCTTTTAACATGCTTTCATAAGAATCATAATAAGAAGGGATGCCCATCTCTTGTGCATATTGCTGAGCCTTATTTGGTGTTGCAGAAGCAACTGCAACTACATGAGCTTTTTCTACTAGCTTGCAAGCATTGCAAAAACGTTTTCCAATTTTTCCAGCTCCTAACAATCCAATCTTCATGCGATACCTCACTTATGTACATTGTATTCTCAAACAGCAACTTTACCATACATTTTGCCGTTATACTGAAACATTCAGAGCCTTAAGCTTGTGTATTCTTACAGTACTATCTGTAGACTTACTTTCCTAGCCCTTTAGAGACTTCAAAAGCAGTTTTTGCAGCCTGTATTATTGCGCTTCTAAAACCATTTTCCTCTAGGGATTCAAGAGCTTTAATTGTTATCCCTCCAGGAGAACAAACACCATCTTTTAAAACAGCAGGATGCAAGCCCGTTTCTAATACCATTGAACCGGCCCCCTTGAGCATTTGAGCAGCATATACATACGCTTGCTTTCTGGTCATCCCAAATTGCACCCCTGCATCTGCTAAGGCTTCAATAAAGATAAAGCCATATGCAACTCCAGAACCACTTAAAGCTGTAACAGCATCAAGCAAATTTTCTCCAACTTGCTCAACTACTCCTGCACCTTTTAACATCTTTGTCAACTCGTCTATTGTTGCATCATCAACAGAGTCAGATGCACTTAATCCAATCATACCTTGCCCAACTTGGCAAGGAGTGTTTGGCATCAGACGAATTATCGACACAGATTTTTTTTGGTTTTCTGGAAGGCAATCAGTGATGTCTTGTATTGAAACCCCGGCTGCAACAGAAACAAGTGTTGTTTTACAAGTATCAAGCCCGTTAAATAATTTTTCTATCGACTCTTTTATTGCGTAAGGTTTAACGGCCAAAAATATGTACGTACACTTAAGAGACAGTAAGTCTTTTTCATTTTGAACAATGCTAACCTTTAGTTTTTTAGAAAGATTTTCTGCTTTTTCTACCGTACGATTAAATAAAAAAACATTGGCTTTTCCAACTAAAGGTATCACGCCTCGTATAAGAGCACTACCCATTTCCCCGCAACCGAGTAAACCGACTTTTGTATCTATCATAACCTTTCCTTTTTTAACTTCATTCAGAATAAAAGAGTGTGCCAGAAGCATTACCAAGTAGTAAGTTTTCAAGTATATTCTCTTTTGAACCATTTGCTAGTATCATAGAGATTCCATATTCCATAACTTTTTCAGCAGCCTCAATTTTTGTAACCATACCACCTGTACCAAAGTCACTTTTACTTTCCATGCTAATCTCTTTTTTTAGCTTTCCGATATTGCAAACAAGCTCCACAAGTTTTGCATCTTTGTGTTCCTTTGGATTCTTATCATACACCCCATCAATATCACTAAAAAGAATTAGTGCATCGGCGCTCCATAAAATCGCAGTAAGAGCACTTAAATTGTCATTATCCCCAATGCTAATTTCTTCAAATGAAACCGAGTCGTTTTCATTTATTACAGGTATAACACCTTCATCAACAAGGGTAAAGAGTGTATTACGCATGTTAAGCGTTCTTTGTTTATCTGCAAAGTCATCCTTAGTAATTAAAAGCTGTCCAATGTGCATCCCATTACTAATAAAAGATTCTAGCCATTGCTTCATAAGCTCAACTTGTCCAATTGCGCATAGGGCTTGTCTATAATGTATATCTTTTTTTCTTGTCCACCGTTTTAGAGTCGAAAGGCCAGCTACTTGAGCTCCAGAGGAAACAATTACCAGTTTTTTTCCTAGCGACACAAGTTTTTCGCACTGATTTGCAAAATGGTTCATCCATTCAAT
This sequence comes from uncultured Treponemataceae bacterium, assembly GCA_964370315.1. GTDB lineage: Bacteria > Spirochaetota > Spirochaetia > Treponematales > Treponemataceae > CAYJFX01. Next base: position 6,438 of record CAYJIS010000031.1, on the reverse strand, counting down.
ATTAATTGTACCATCTGGTTTTGCAAGCGTATTAGAACCTATTTTTATAACTATTTTTTTTGCACTTTCTAGTGTTTGTGCTATTGTCATCGGATTTGTCCTTCACCATCAATTACATATTTTATTGTTGTCAAAGCAGTTAAACTCATAGGCCCTCGAGCATGAAACTTTTGGGTGCTAATTCCAAGCTCTGCACCAAACCCAAACTCACCTCCATCGGTAAATCGCGTAGATGCATTGACATACACACATGCAGCATCTACATGTTGCTGAAAATACTGGGCTTTTTGTAAGTCATTTGTAATAATAGTATCGGAGTGCTTTGTATTATGAGAATTTATATGTTCAACAGCATCTTCTATTGAATCCACAATTTTTATTGCAACAATGTAATCTAAAAATTCAGTAGAAAAATCTTGATCTGTCGCCAATAAAATTGTATCATCGTTTGTAATGGCAGATAATAGTGCATAAGACTTTTCACAAGCCCTTATTTCGCAGCGCCCATGCAACTGATCTAAAAGCATGGGTAAAAAAACAGAACTGCAAGAAGAATGCACCAGTATAGTTTCTAAAGAATTACATGCTCCTGGCCGCTGCATTTTTCCATTTTCTGCTATCCGTACAGCCATTTCGATGTCTGCAGTTTCATCAATGTATGCATGGCAAATACCACTGCCTGTTTCAATTACAGGGATACGCGCATTTTCAACAACCAGCTTAATTAAATCAGCACCACCACGTGGTAAAACAACATCTATTAAGCCCTTTGCATTTAGTATTTGCGTTACTTCTTCTCTGTCACCTTCAGTGAGGAACAAGGCCCCTTCGTAATCACTATGTATGCTCGAAAGCCCTTCTTTAATTGCTAATACTATTGCTTTATTTGATTCTAAAGCACTTGAGCTTCCTCGTAATAAAATTGCATTTCCGCTTTTCCAAGCAAGAGCAAAAGCATCAACGGTAACATTTGGACGAGATTCATATATAATTGCGGCAACACCAATTGGGACTCGTACTTGGCGAATTTGCAAGCTTTTTTCAGTTTTCCAACCGCAAATTATTTCACCAACTGGATCAGTTTGGGCTATTACTATGCGAATACTTTCTAGAATACCGTTTAATCGCTCTTCATTTAGCAAGAGTCTATCAATAAGACTTTCTTTCATGCCATTCTTTCTAGAACGTTCTACATCTTTTTCATTCGCTTTTAGGATCAAATCTTTGTTTTTATCTAGTGAAAGTATTACTGATTCAAGCGCTCTATTTTTTTCAGATGCACTTACATTAGCAATTATGCGAGAAGTTTTTCGAAGAGAATTAAAAATTGACTCACCTATCATAGACGCACTCTTTTATTCGCTATTTTTAACAGAATATCGTTAATAATTTGCTAAAAACAACATTCCTAAAATTATGTATAACCGCCCCACTTTAATATCTTTTGGTATCCTAGGGCTCATACTTTTTAAAAACCACCAAAATACCCCAAAACCTGGGTCTATTCGAAGTGCGTATTCTGCAAAATCATCCTTTGTTGAAATCGCACCAAACATTAAAAATACAGAATCATTTAACAAGTCAATAAAATCTTCATAAACTCGTCCATATTCCTTCGCAGTTACTAAAGAGCACACTTCATCAAGTTTATATAGTATTTGATCTTTTAATACTTCGTCAGATTTTTCAACCCATGTTTTTTGTATTAAGAGAGTTAGATTATTGTGAAAGCTATCAATAAGTACTTTCTCTTTTTCTGGAGTACTTCCTTCTGCTAAACTTTCAAAAATGTCTTGAGCACCAAAAACTGCTGCTATTATTTTACCACCACGAATAACGTGTGCTTTTTTGTTAAAACTCACAACATCTTCCATAGCGTGTAAAACATCTTTTGTTAAGCACTGCTCTAAAAGGCTTTTTGAAAACAATGATTCTTCTTTCATATTCTATAGGTTACACGTTTCTTTACTTTTTGTCCATACCCTTAAGGCAAAAAATAACGGTTTTCTTTTCCCTTTTACTAGTCTAAACTTTCAATCCACTGGCTAACATGAGCATCACTTGGCATCCTCCAGTCTCCTCTTGGAGACAAACTAATTGACCCAATTTTTGGACCATCAGGAAGGCAAGAACGTTTAAACTGCTGTAAGAAAAATCGCTTAATAAAAAGCACAAGGCGATCTTTTATTTCTTTTTTAGAAAACATTTCATCTTTTAAATTACACTTAAATGCCTGTTCTGCCAAAAAGAGAATTTTATCTGGCGAAAAACCCCAACGAACAAAATAATACAAAAAGAAATCATGGAGGTCATAAGAGCCCAATATTTCTTCTGTTGCTTGGCTCGTATTTCCATCACTAAGTGGTAAAAGCTCAGGACTTACAGGTGTATCAATAATATCATCTAAAACACTTGCAAACTTTTCATTCCCTTTTTCCCTGGCATCTCCTGCATAATATCGCACAAGGTGCCTGACTAAGGTTTTAGGAACAGATGCGTTTACCCCATACATAGACATATGGTCTCCGTTATATGTTGCCCATCCAAGAGCAAGCTCGGATAAATCTCCTGTTCCAATTACAATACCACTTACAGCATTTGCAAGATCCATGAGTACCTGCGTTCGTTCCCTTGCTTGAGAATTTTCAAATGTGGCATTATGGATATTTTTATCATGTCCTATATCTTCAAAATGTCCTGTTACTGCATTTGAAATAGATATCTCTTTTAATGTGACTCCACTTTCTGAAGCAAGTAAACATGCATTATTATATGTTCTGTCTGTTGTTCCAAAGCAAGGCATAGTAACCGCTACAATACCTTGAAGATCTAGATTTAGATACTTAAAAGCTTCAATTGTTACCAATAAAGCTAGCGTTGAATCTAAACCACCAGAAAGTCCTATAACAACACTTGATGCTTTTATATGACTTAAGCGTTGAATTAATCCAGCTGTTTGCATTTGGATTATTTCTTGGCAACGTAATGCAACCGCTTTTTTGTCGCTTGGAATAAAAGGATAAGCATCTATGTGCCTACAAAGACCTTGAATAAGTTCGGGCAATTGCACTTTATGAAGCAGATAGTCGTTTTTAAACTTCTCTGCACAAGAAGAAAAAGAGGTATTTTTTCTTCTTTCTTGCAAAAGCCTTTCGGTATCAATATCTGAAACACAAAAACTGTCCTTAGAAAAAGGTATTTTTTCTGAAATTATAGCTCCATTTTCTGAAATTATATTATGGGCAGAAAACACAAGGTCTGTTGTAGACTCTCCCCTTCCTGCATCTGCATACAAATATGCACACATGTTACGAGCCGAATGAGAAGAAACTAAAAGACGGCGATAATCACTCTTAGACACAGCTTCATTACTTGCCGAGAGGTTTGCAATTATTATAGCCCCATTTTGTGCATGCTCAATGGAAGGTGGAGAAGGAACCCAGAGGTCTTCACATATTTCAACTGCAAAGCGAATATCTTTATTTGTTGATGAGCAAAACATCTGTCGTGTACCAAATGGAACTTCATACGTTTTTGCCTGCCCATCTGAAACGCTTGCTATTTCTATGCCCTCAAAAGCTGGGGCAAAATGGCGTCTTTCATAAAACTCTGAATAGTTTGGAATATGAGTCTTGGGTATAAGGGCCACAACTTGTCCATCGGAACAAACTGCAGCTACATTATATATAGCGTCTTCAAACACAAAAGGAAGTCCAACAATAGCACTCAAACCTTTTTCTGCCGTTGCACTTGCAATCTTTGCCAAGGCCGTTAATGCAGATTCTTGCAACAAGCGCTGAAAAAAGAGGTCGGAACAGGTATAGCCCGTTATACAAAGCTCTGGAAACACAATAAGTGAAACACCTTCTTTTTGAGCCTTTTCTATAAGAATAATAATTTCTTGTGCATTTTTCTTGCAATCTCCAACGCTTACCAGTGGACTAGCACACGCAACTCGAATAAATCCATACATAAGGATATTATACTGCTAGAGCTCTTTAAAAACAAGTGTCATCCGCAAATTACGCAGATTAATGGGATTTTTACTTTTCATAACAAGAGAGTTAAAACAGTGTCATTCTGAGCATTCCAACAGTGGCATTTACTCAACCAGTGTCATTCTGAGCGTTCCAACAGTGCCATTTACTCAACCAGTGTCATTCTGAGCGTAGTCGAAGAATCTTATAGCAAAAAATTACGCAACTTAGGCCCTTCGACTACGCTCAGGGTAAACTCCGTCGAAGAATCTTATTCCGGGTCAATTGATAAGTCAGACCAAGTAGGATTCTCTTGCTCTATCAATGAATCTTTCTTTTTTCTTGTCCACCCTTTGATCTATTTCTCTCGTACAATTGCATCTGTAATATCATTACATTTTTCAAGGTACACTAATTTATTTAGGTTATATTTTTTACTAAATCCATCGAATTGTTTTGTTTTATGCTCATATATTCTTTTTTCTATGTCCCTTGTTACACCTATATAAAGCACTTTGTTATTCCAGTTTGTTAGCATATATACAAAATACAGTGTACATTCCTCCTATATGAATTATTCCCTATAAGACCCTTCGACAGGCTCAGGGTGACACCTTTCACGACATGGGTGACACCTTTCGCAACATGATTAACACCTATCAGATAAGGATTGACCCCTAGCGCTTCATAACAATGAACCCGTCACAATTATTAATTACTATGCCACATCCACGTTAATTCATGTTTATTATATTGCATGTGTTGAATATAGGTATTGGGGATTTTTGCAAATTTGTCTATGAGGGCCCAGTCAGTTTCGCCTTGCATTTTAATTGAGCATATCATGTTTTTTGTAAGGCCAGAATCTATCCATTTTTGCACCCATTCTAAAAGGCGCTCGGGGTAGCAAATAACATCCGAAAAAACCCAATCAAATTTTCCAAGATCTTTTGGTGCTAAGGTAAAGGCATCGTGTGCTTTAAACTCTACAAGAGGATTTTTCATTAAACGTGGGTCTAGCTCGCTTCTGTCTACTGCAAATACATTGCAACCTAACTCTGTTAATACCCATGTCCAACCGCCGGGGCATGCACCGGCATCAAAACACCTCTCGCCGCTTTTTGGAAGCGAGCCAAAGTGGTGATTAAAGCGAACAAGCGCTTCTTGAAACTTTAAATATGCCCTACTTGGAGGGTTTTCGTGGTCTTCTATTAGAGTGATGTTTCCTGCAGGAAAAAGAGAGGTGCTTTTTGGAAACACATAGGCGGTATTTTTATCGGTAAGTGTAAAAAGCCCAATGGCAGAATTCGGAACATCAAAAGGAAAAGGCTTTAGCTTTGTGTTTATGTAAGGTAGTTTTTCTTGAATGAGTGATACCCTTCTAAAGTGCTCATACGCATACGGCGCCCAGTTACGCTGTATTTGCCTAAGCTCATTTGAGATTTGCGAAATAGATTCAAAGTTGAGTTCAAACACTTCTTGCATGCTCGTCTTAGCCCAAGAAGGCTCAACAAAGACCTCGCATTCATAATACAAGAGGTTTTCGTATTCTTTGGGTTCTGTTTTATAGCCAAAACGCCTTTTTAGCTCATCTTTTAATTGTTTTTTATGCTCATCAAAGGCAAGATACGCAACACCTTGTAATTTTTTCATGTTATTCCTTTTTTACATTAACACACGTTAGAATAAAAAATAGAACAGATAATCGTGCCAAGGAGGGCACCTAACTGTTACGTAAACGAGTTTCGGTCTAATCGTTTTTCTTCGCTTATGAGTGAAACTCGATAGTAAAAGTTGGTATGAAGGCCAACTTTTACGAATTATTCTTTAACTGCCATAACTTTTCTCGTTTCATCTATACCAGGCCCTACAACGCGTACAAAATATATACCCCTAGCAACAGCATTACCTGCATTATTCGTACCATCCCATCTAAAATAATGAGTTCCCTTAGCTTTTTGCCCCCGACTAAGACTTTTTACAATTGTCCCGTCTGCGGTCATAACGGATATATTCAATGCCCCATCCCTTGGAAGAATAACTTCTAAAAGCATCTCTTCTTTGGTATTAGTATTTATAACATTATTTAATATAGAAGTACCGCCAGCCTGAATTGCATCAAATACTTCAAATGAAAACATACCAATATTTGCAAGGTCATCTGCATCTGGTAAGTTTATGTGATACAATGGAGTTGGAACCTCTATTACACCTGCTTCATTTGGTGTTTCAAATTCGCCAAGCTTAAATAAAAACTGCATGGTATCACCAGTAGATCGTTCAATGTCATCAACTCCAATGGTAAAGGTATAGGGACTACTCGCTGAAGTGGAAGTAAATTCTTTAGCATTTGCGTTAACACTTGTTGAAAAAATTTCTGATGGTGTCACATCCTCTCTCATCCAAAATGTAATTTCCCTTCCTGTTTCTTCTTCATATGTTTCATCATATGAAAGCGGAT
>CAYJIS010000030.1:0-23792 GCA_964370315.1 uncultured Treponemataceae bacterium | reverse complement strand
TATGGATAAACTAAGCTTTTTGAAAATGAATAACCTGCCAGTAGAATGATAAATAGTGTATGCAGTATAGTGATTAAATACATACCGATAGCTTAAATGATATGTGGTAATATACAACGAATAGTATTGGTGTATACGATACGAGAAATGAACAATAAATTGCTTTAGATTGCATAAATACTATGAAAAAGTTTTTTTAGGAAATTGGTTTTGCAAAAGAACGTAATAAAGAAGCGCTATTATTAGTATTCTATGTGCTGCAAATAAAGAACAAGTTCTTAATAGTAAGGGAATTCCAGTGCGAATTCCTTTACTATTACATTTATTCGATAAAAAAATATTGACATTTAGTTAAAATTTTGGTATATTTTGGTCGCCTAGTATATTAACTAGGACATTTTAATTATTTATTCTAAGGAGAATAAAATGAAAAAAATATTGACTATTATTTTGTCAGTAGCAATCGCATTTTCAATGATTGCATGTGCTGGTGGAACTAAACATTCCGGAACAGCAAAAGGATTCGGCGGAGACTTAACTGTTGAAATGGGCATCAATGGTGAAGAAATTACTTCTTTTGAAGTAACAGAGCATACAGAAACTCCAAGTATTGGAACTGCAGCAATTGACACACTCCCTGCCTTAATTGTTGAAAACCAAACAATTAATTTAGATGTAGTTGCAGGTGCTACGGTAACAAGTGTTGCTATTCTTGAAGCTGCAAAAGCAGCTTTAGAACATGCAGGTCTTAATCCTGACGACTACATGGAAGCTCGTCAAATAAGTGCTGCAGATAAAAAAGCTGAAACACTTGATGTAGACATTGCAATCATCGGTGCTGGTGGTGCTGGTATGGTTGCAGCAATTGAAGCAACTCAACTTGGAAAATCAGTAATTATCATTGAAAAAATGCCATTTGCAGGGGGAAACACTGTAAAAGCAACAGGTGGTATGAATGCTGCTGAAACATCAATCCAAGAAAAAGAAGGAGTTGAAGATTCCGTAGAACTTTTTGTTGAAGATACATTAAAAGGTGGATATAACGAAGCTAATCCAGCGCTTGTACAAGTTATGGCTGAAAACTCTGCAGAAGCAGTAGAATGGTTAGGAACTATTGGAGCTCCTTTAGTGCAAGTATCTTTCTCAGGTGGTGCAAGTGTTTCTCGTATTCATCAGCCAGAAGGTGGAGCAGCAATTGGTGCATATCTCGTAGAAAAATTTGTTGACAAAGTTGAAGACTTAGATATTGACGTACGTTACAATACAACTGCAACAGAAATATTAATGGATGGAAACAAAGCTGTTGGTATTAAAGCAAATTCAGCTGATACTGAATACACAATCAATGCAAAAGCTGTTATTATTGCTGCTGGAGGATTTGGAGCAAACGAAGAATTATATGCATCTTACAGAGAGGATTTAAAAGGCTTCGTAACTACAAACCATTCAGGTGCAACTGGTGATGGTATCGTGATGGCTGAAGCTGTAGGGGCTGGGCTTGTAGATGTTGGACAAATTCAAATACACCCAACTGTACACCAAGCATCAAGCATTATGATTACAGAAGGTGTTCGAGGAGATGGTGCAATTCTTGTAAACCAAAAAGGTGAAAGATTTGTAAACGAAATGGGTACACGTGATGTTGTTTCTGCCGCAGAAATTTCACAAGAAGGTGGATATGCATACGTTATTTTTGATCAAAAACTTCGAGAAGGCTTAAAAGCTACTGAAAAATACGTTACTAATGGATTGACAGCTCAAGGTGAAACAATAGAAGATTTAGCTAAAGAAATTGGTGCAGATCCTGCAACATTGGCTAATACGTTATCAACTTGGAATGCTGCTGTAGCAAGCCAAAGCGATTCAGAGTTTGGAAGAACAACTGCTATGGAACATGATTTATCAACTGGGCCATACTATGCAATTAAAATTGCTCCAGGTGTACACCATACAATGGGTGGTGTTTCAATTAATACTGAAACAGAAGTCCTAACATCAAGTGGAGATGTTATTCCTGGTCTCTTTGCTGCAGGTGAAGTAACAGGTGATATCCATGGTGGTAACCGATTAGGTGGAAATGCTGTAGCTGATATTGTTGTATTTGGACTTATTGCGGGTGAAAAAGCATCTGCATATGTTGACTAAGAATAATTAGGTTATAATAATTGAGGTTGTATCGAATTACGTGATACAACCTTTTTTAATTTTAAATACTGTATAGTGTAACTTTTTGCATACAGAGTAGTTTATAGTATATGATTATCCTCACTAGGTCCGAAGTCTCAGTAATATTTTGTGCCTAGTAAAAAAAATGCAAAAAAAAACTAATCTTTATACGTAAGCTATTGACATAAATCGATAAAAAAACTATACTAATATTCGTTACGAAACATACGTAACACATGCCGCTGTAGCTCAGTCGGTAGAGCAATGGACTGAAAATCCATGTGTCGACAGTTCGATTCTGTCCGGCGGCATGAAGCAGACCTCTTTTGAGGTTTGCTTTTTTTTTATTTAAAGCTTGTATTTTCTATTCATATCGGGTATACTGTAACTATGAAATGGGTAATATTCCGAGGAATAGGGGGAGAGGATGATGTAATAAAAGTCGCCTCTTACCTAAAAGACAAAAATGTCAAATACAAAACATATCAATTTGAAGTTGATGAATTAATTGATTATTCAAGCAAAAACATGTCATCAAGTATAGAAAAGATATGTGAAATTCTCACAGATGCAACTCATTGTATATTGGTAAATGTACAAGATATACCGGTACTTCCGTCTTACTTATATACTCTTGGAATGATTTCACACAACTCTGTTTCTGTTTTTGTATCGGGGGCTCGCCCTGAATTGCCCGCAAGTTTATTAAATGGTTTTTTTCCAGCTTGTGTTGATGTAGAAGAGCTTTTAGACAGATTAGATAAATATTTCCCGATGTTTTTAGAAGAAGAAAAAAAAGAGCTAGCGAGAAGAAAGCTTTTTAGTATGAATATTCCATTAACACCTGACTCTTTTTCACATTACATTGTTTCAGATGATGAGGAAACATGTCAAATATTTATTGATGCAGGACTTTCTCCAGATGTATGTGATGCAGCCGGTACTCCCATGTTGTGTGTTGCGGCTCGGTTTGCGAAATTACTTATGCTTCGTTGGCTAATTGAAAAGGGTGCAAATGTAAACACCGTCTCAAAAGATAGAGGGTATACACCTCTTATGGACGCTGTATGGAAAAATAAATACGAGCTAGTTGAATACCTTATAAAAGCAGGCGCAGATTTGAATGTTATTAGCAAAGATGGCCAACCGCTAACTGTAATCGCTGCAGGTATTGGTAACGAGCAAATATGTGCGTTGCTTGCAGAAAACGGTGCTGATGTTAATGTTAAAGATAATATGGGAATGTCTGCAAAAGAATATGCCGTTTTGTTTAAGAACAAAAAACTTATTGAAGCCTTTAATGTGGAAAAAAAATGAAGTCTGTAGTTTTTACTGGTGGGGGCACAGGTGGACATATTTTTCCAGGACTGGCAATTGCAGATGAATTAAAAAAAATTGATTCCAGTGTTTCAATTACATGGATTGGTTCTACATCTGAGCGTGATAAAAAAATGGTCCTTTCAAATATAGCAGAAGATGGAAGCAAAAGTTGTACAAGGTATTTTTCAATTCCGTCAGGCAAGCTTAGGCGCTATTTTTCTTTTCAAAATGCTATTGATGTTTTTAAAATTGCACTTGGATTTGTGGTGTCAATTATTCTCTTGTTGCACATTAAACCAAAGTTTGTTTTTTCTAAGGGTGGATTTGTTAGTGTTCCCCCTTGTGCTGCAGCTAAGCTCCTTGGAATACCAGTTTATACACATGAATGTGATTATTCTCCTGGTCTTGCAACTAAACTCAATTCTCGTTTTGCAAAAAAAATCCTTGTGTCCTATGAAGATACAAAAAAATTTTTTTCAAAAAATATGCATTCTAAAATTGTAGTTACAGGAAATCCTGTTCGGGGAATTTTTTATAATACTGATAAAAAAATCGGTTATTCTTTTCTTGGTCTAACCAAGTCTAAAAAACCACTATTATTAGTATTGGGAGGATCTTCGGGGGCGCATCAAATAAACTCTCTTGTTGAACATAATTTAAAAAGACTCTTAAAGAATTTTACTATTGTTCATCAAACGGGAGTAGGAGAAGATTATACTAATGCGCTCAATAAAAAAGGTGAACATTATTTACCATTTGATTTTATATATTCTCAAATGCCTCACGTAGTAGCTTGCTCAGATATTGTTTTTTCTCGCTCTGGTGCCAATTCTCTTTGGGAATGTGCTGTGTTAGGAAAACCAATGGTTTTATTACCGCTTTCTGGAAGTGGTACTAGGGGAGATCAGGTTGAAAATGCCATGGTCTTTGAAAAAAAAGGTGCTGCTCTTGTAGTAGATAGTAGTGAAACTGATAGTGCTGTTTTGAGTGAACAAGTATGCTCTTCTTTAGAAAGTTTTTTAGATAATGATCTTCGACAAAGAAAAGCAGAAGCAAGTTCTAAAATGGTAAAAGATAATGCTTCTAAAAAAATAGCACAATTTTTAATCGATGAATTGGGTTTTAAAACAAGTAAGGAATAAGCATGTTTAATTTTTTAGATATTTTATTTATAGCAATAATATTTTTGCTTGCAATACATGGCATTGTGGCAGGCTTTATTAAAGAGTTTTTTTCGAAGGCAGCGGTAGTGTTAGGTATCTTTATTTCTGTTATTTTTTATGATGACTTAGCAGTTTACCTTAACAAAAATATTGAATCTGAATTTGTTTCAAAAATACTTTCATTTTTAATTATTTTTATTTTAGTATACTTAGTTGTTCGCTTAATTCAGCACTATATTGGAAACTTTTTTTCAGGAGATATTTTTACAGGACTTGATAGGTCATTAGGTTTCTTTTTTGGTGCAATTGAAGGTTTGTTAATTGTAAGTGTAATACTTGTAATACTCTATGCACAACCTTGGTTTAATGTTGGCCCTTTAGTTGATCAAAGTTTTTTTCATACTATTCTTAAGAATATACTTTCTGGGCCTGTAGATATTGTGCAAGATTTTATTGCAAAAAAATAATTTTTATTATGATAATGAAAGGGGATAAACTTGTTTGACAATGTTCTTTATCAAGATGCATGTAAATTACTAGCCTCAGATATCCAAAATAACACTCTTCCTCAGTCAATGCTTCTAGCAGGTCCTCAATGTTCTGGTAAATTTACAAGTGCCCTTGAAATAGCTCGGGTGCTATCATGTCAAGAACAAGAAAAAGGAAAATGGCAATGTACGTGTTCTTCTTGTTTAATGCATAAAAGTCTTGTTAGTCCTGATGTGTTAATAGCAGGAAATAAATCATGCACCACTGAGATTGAGGCATCTAGAAAAACGTTAACAGAGGCTTATGAACTAAATGCTTCTTGGTTACTAGCAAGTAGATATCTTTATGTAAGAAGTATTCGTAAGCTCACTGCTCGGTTTAACCACGTTCTTTGGGAAGGAGATGATAAGGCATCAAAAATAGGTTCGTTAATTGCTGATATAAGTGAAATTCTTGAAGAGCTAGATCCACTACAAGATGCAATTGAGTTTTCCCAATTTGAAAAACGTAGTAATAAGCTACAAGATCTTTGTACAAAACTTGAAACTACGTATCTTTATGACTCTATTCCAGTATCACATATTAGAAAGGCTTCTTCATGGGCTCATTATACCATCGCACATGGCAAAAGGGTTTTTATTATTGAAAACGCAGAGAGAATGCAAGAGGGTGTTCGAAACGCTTTATTAAAAATACTTGAAGAGCCACCTGAGCATTGTGTTTTTATCTTAACAACCGAAAACAAAAACGCTGTTATGCCAACTATTCTTTCTAGGCTCAGAGTGTATTCTTTCTATGAGAGAAACACAGCACAAAATGAGCAAGTACTAAAAAGAATTTTTAGAATACACGATGATACTATGAAAACAACTTTAAACCAAAGCACTATTCAAGCTAGTTCAATAATTAGCACTTATTTGAATAATTTTTTGCCAGTGAGTTCAGAAAGTATTTGTAGTGCAGCACAGGATTTCTTGCATACGCTTGAAAAAAAAGAAATACCCAATGTTTCTGAATTATTAAAGCACATGAAAAATTTTGAGCCTAGAATTATTTTAAAACTATTTTTTAATGCTATGCTTGATGTGCAGCGAAAAAAAATACTAACGTCTCCATCTGACCAAAGTGCTGCAGTAAGTGAAAAATCAGAACATATCCTGAAAACTGTTAAATATGCTTATTCAAATATAACAATATATAATCAAAGTACTCAGTCTGCATTTGATTCTCTTATTTATGACATATTAAAGGGTGCATAATGAAAAGTTTTTTTAAAAAGGTTACAACTAAAATATCTAAGTTAACACCTGAGCAATTAGAAGACTTTGTGGAAACGCTAACAGAGGAAAACGAAACATATAATGCAGTTTTGAACTCGTTACATACTGGATTACTTATCTGTAATGCAGATTGGAAACTTGAGCTAAAAAATAAAGCTGTAATGAGATACATTCCAATGACTGCAACAAATAATATTGATCCGGTGTGGGAGCTTATAGATAACCTTCAAATATCCGAGTTTTTGCATCAAAATTGTACCAATCAAAAAAAGAATATAAGTCAGGATTTTTTAGTATTTGATTCTAATAATGCTAGCCGTTTTTTATCGGTTGATATATTTCCACTTGTGCGTTCAAACAAATTATGGGGTTATATTATCCAGGTTGATGATATTACAGAAAAGAGAAAACAGGAAATACTTATTAGAAGAATGGAAAGTATGGCAAGTCTTACTAATCTTGCTGCAAGCGTTGCTCATGAAATAAAAAATCCACTAGGAGCAATTAGTATTCACATACAACTTATACAAAAAGCGCTAACAAAGGCACGAGAAAAAGATGGAATATTGCCTGATGAAAAGCACACTGATAAATACCTTCACATTGTAAATGAAGAAATAGAAAGATTAAATAATATTATAGTTGACTTTTTAGCAGCAGTGAGACCGGTAAGGGTTACAATGGAACCCTCAAATCCGACAAAGCTATTAGAAACCTTTAAGGAATTAATTGAACCAGAGCTACAAGAAAAACAGATTTCTTTGAATATTGATTTGATGAGCTTTCCTCAGTTAATACTCGTTGACCCTAAAATGTTTAATCAAGTACTTGTTAACTTAGCGCAAAATGCTATACATGCTATGACAAATGGTGGGTCTTTACATATTATAACCAGTATAAAAAATGATCGCTTTACACTGGTCTTTCGCGATACAGGCTGTGGAATGAATGAAAGTACTTTAAGCAGAGTTTTTGAGCCGTATTTTACAACTCGTGCACAAGGCACAGGATTAGGCTTATCTTTAGTATATAAAATTGTAAAAGAGATGGCAGGTGATATAAGCGTCAAATCTGAAATTGGGAAAGGAACGGACTTTACACTTACATTTCCTCTTTTACAACGAGAACAAAAATTATTAGAATATGAACAGATAGGGGGCTGACATGAGTGCAACAATACTTGTAATTGATGATGAAAAAAACATTCGAGAAGGATTAGCAGCTGCCTTAGAACTTGAAGATTATACCGTTTTTTTAGCAGCTGACGGAAAAGAAGGCTTGGAGATATTTAAGAAAGAAGTAATTGATGTTGTAATTACTGACCTTCGAATGAATGAAATGGGTGGAGAACAAGTTCTAGAACATGTAATCGAAAGAAGTCCATCAACACGAGTTATAATATTAACGGGACATGGAAGTATTGACTCTGCTGTTGAGGCCATGAGAAATGGTGCACACGATTTTTTAACAAAGCCTGTTAACCTTGATCAACTTATGTTGATAATAAAACGAGCATTAAAAGGGCGACGCCTTGAATTAGAGCATAAAGAACTTTTAGAACAGGTTCAAAAAAATAAGAGTTTTAAGAATATTGTATCTAAAAGTTCCGAGATGGACAAGGTATTAAAAGTAGTTCAAAAAACGGCAAATACAAAGAGTTCAGTCTTAGTAACAGGAGAAACGGGAGTTGGCAAAGAATTAATAGCAGATGCCCTTCATAACTTATCTTCAAGGAAAGAAAAACCTTTTGTTAAAGTGCACTGTGCGGCTTTGTCAGAAAACTTACTTGAAAGTGAACTTTTTGGACACGAAAAAGGTTCATTTACGGGAGCTACTGGGTTAAAAAAGGGCAGGTTTGAACTAGCCCATGGTGGTACGATTTTTTTAGATGAAATTGGCGAAATAGACCAAAATGTTCAAATTAAAATTTTGCGTGTCCTTCAAGAAAAACAGTTTGAAAGAGTAGGTGGTGAGAAAACTATTGAATGCGATGTTCGAGTTATAGCTGCAACTAATCGAGATCTTGAGATAGAGGTGCGTGAGGGGCGGTTTAGAGAAGACTTATATTATAGATTAAATGTAGTAAACATTTTTGTACCGCCTCTTAGAGAGAGAAAGGATGATATACCTTTGTTGGCCTCAAGTTTTTTGTCTGAGTTTAATAACGAAAATGAAAAGAATATTGAAGGTTTTGATACTCAGACAAGAAGGGTTCTTTACGATTTTGATTGGCCTGGAAATATTCGCCAACTGAGAAATTGTATTGAAAGCGCAGTTGTTATGTGTTCTGGAAATAGTATTACCCTAGATGATCTTCCTCCAACGATAGTAGGAGTAAATAAAAAAGAGAATATTTTAATACCTATTGGACTTTCAATGGCAGAGTGCGAAAAACTAGTCATTATGGAAAACCTTTTTCACAATAAAGGAAATAAAACCAAAACCGCCGACACCCTAGGCATTGGCCGAAAAACTTTGCACAGAAAATTAGATGAGTGGAACGAGAACTAATTTTCTGTGTGGAATAGACATGCTGCAAGGATGCAGCACCCATGACAGCGACTTTTGAGCTAATCACTTATCTTCGCCACCGCAAAAGTCGGAGGTAAATGAATAAAGGACGATTTATTTTGCATGAAAACGCTCATGCGATTAAAGCACCGCGCATGCGTCCACCGCAGCACCTTTATTTTGTAGTGCGAGGAGGATGAGCGCTTAGCGAAGTGCGCCATGAGCCTCGCCTTGACATAAAAAAAAGTATAGTATTTTCTGATTTTTCTTGACATGTTTTGCATTGCTGTGCTATGATGTTAGATGTACAAAACTGTGTGTAATTACATAAAAAAGTTTTGCAGAATACCTACACAGGACGTAACCAATTGATTGACTTATCAAAATTAACTACCGAAAAGCGCAATGAAGGTACAATGAATTTAGATTCAATGAGTGCTTTAGAAATTGCAACCATTATGAACTCAGAAGACTTAAACGTAATTAATGCAATAAAGGCAGAGTTACCGAATATTGCAAAAGCAATTACATTTGCAACAGAGTCACTACAAAACAATGCCCGTATAATTTATCTTGGTGCTGGTACCAGTGGAAGGCTTGGGGTGCTTGATGCTGTTGAGTGTCCACCTACATTTGGAGTTAGTCCAGATGTTGTTATTGGGCTTATTGCTGGAGGGCCGTCTGCATTTATAAAAGCAGTAGAAGGTGCTGAGGATAGCCAAACACTTTGTAAAGAAGATTTGCTTGAAAAAAAAATTCATCCAAATGACTTGGTTGTTGGCTTAGCTGCTAGTGGCAGAACTCCATATGTTATTCATGGGCTACGTTTTGCCCGTGAGTTTGGTTGTAAGACCGTAGCCATTTCGTGTAACAAAAACTCTGAAATTTCAAAAGAAGCCGAACTAGCAATTGAAGTATTAGTTGGTCCTGAGGTTTTAACAGGGTCTACTAGGCTTAAAGCCGGCACTGCACAGAAGATGGTTTTAAACATGATATCAACTGGAAGTATGGTTGGGATAGGTAAAGTCTACAAGAATATGATGGTTGATTTAATGCAAACAAATGAAAAGCTGCATGTTAGGGCAGAAAATAATGTAATGGCTGCCGTAGGATGTAGTCGCGAAATTGCACGAAAAACATTAGACGAAGCTGGAGGCAGTGTTAAGTTATCTGTAGCAAGTTTATTATTTGAGTGCTCAATAGAGGATGCCAAGCGTTATTTGCAAGATGCGCAAGGACATATATCACAAATAAAAAAGTGAAAAACGAGTATTGGAGGATGGTTATGACTAATGAAGAACTAGCGAAAAAAATAGTTTCGTTATGTGGTGGAAAAGACAATTTTGTTAAAGCAGTAAACTGTATGACACGTTGTCGAATTGTAGTTTCAGATGGAAACTTAGTAAAAACCGATGAATTAAAAAATTTAGATGGTGTATTAGGTCTTGTTGGAGAAGGTAGTGATTTCCAAGTTGTGCTTGGACCAGGAAAGGCAAAAAAAATAACTGATGCCGTTATTGAAGAAATTGGCGGTTCTGCTAAACTTACTTCAGGGGTAACAGAAAACTGGCAAGAAAATAAAGATAAGATAAAGTCTGGGCATAAGGCTCATCCTATTAAAACATTTGTTAAAATGATTGCAGATATTTTTATTCCATTAATTCCTGCGATTATTGCAGCTGGATTATTTAATGGTTTAGCAAGTCTTTTAGGTACCCTTATTGGTCAAGGAACCCTTGCTGGTGGTGGTATTTGGACAACAATTCAACTCTTATTCTCACTCATTGGGGCTGGGTTTATGGGTTATTTTGCAATTTACACTGGTATTAATGCTGCTAAGATATTTGGTGCTACAGAAGCCCTTGGTGGTATGATTGGTGGTATTTCTATTGGAGCAAATATTGTTGCAATTTCAAAAATGTTTGGTCTATTTAATGAAGAGATTCCTCTAAACTCAATTTTAACAACTGGTAAGGGTGGTATTATTGGTGTTATCGTAGGTGTATGGCTTCTTTCAAAAATTGAAAGAGCATTACGCAAAAAAATACCAGATGTATTAGATTTGGTTGTAACACCGTTTGTTACTATGCTCATTACTACTATTATATTTGTATTTGTAATTATGCCAGCCGCAGGTTTTGTTTCAGATGGTCTTGTAGCAGGTCTTAGAGTAATTATTATGTCAGATAATCCAGTAATTAGCGTTATTAGCGGTTATATTCTTTCTGCTTTATTCCTTCCAATGGTACTTATGGGATTACATCATGGACTTATTCCAATTTATGCTATTCAGCTTGAAAGTATGGGTGGTGTTTCACTTTTCCCTGTATTAGCAATGGCAGGAGCAGGACAAGTAGGTGCTGCAATTGCAATTTATATTGTTGCAAAAAAAGTTGGGAACACACGTATGCAAAAAGTTATTGCTGGTGCACTACCTGCAGGATTTTTAGGTGTAGGTGAGCCATTAATTTATGGTGTTACATTACCATTGTTTAAGCCATTTATTACAGCTGGTTTAGGAGCAGGTTTTGGTGGTGCATACATAATGATTACTGGTGTAATGGCAAGTGCTTGGGGGCCTTCAGGTCTTGTTGCTATTCCTATTATGCAACCACAACACATGCTAAACTTTTTTATTGGTTTAGTAATTTCATATATTGCAGGTTTTATTATTACTAGCATTGCTATAGGAAAAAAAGACCTAGAAAATGTATAACAATCTGGCTCTTTCAGTTTTTGTATCTCAATTTACAGAGGTAAAAGAAGCCTTAGTTCCCCTTTGTACAAAGGGGGACTTTGTGTTTACTTCCTTGCACATTGCAGAGGAAGTAAACACAAATTACACGAGCGACTGCGAAAATATGTGTAGTCACCTTTTTGAGATGGGGTGCTCTATTATTGCAGATGTATCTAAAAGGACACTTGATATTTTTAATGAAAAAGATATTGTGTCACTTGCAAAACGCTTACACATCTCTGTTCTCCGATTAGACTTTGGTTTTACACTTGAAGAAACTATTGTTATAGCCAAAGATATTCCCGTATGTGTTAATGCATCTACTCTTGACGATGAGTCAATAAAAAAAATACAAAATAATTCATGCAAAATATATGCTATGCACAATTATTATCCTAGGCCTGAAAGTGCTTTAGATGTGGATTTTTTTGATGCAATTAACAATCGTCTTATAAAGAATGGTATAGAAGTTTTTACTTTTATTCCTGGAAACCTTATGCTCAGGGGGCCTCTTTACGAAGGGCTACCAACGTTAGAAAAACATAGATATACCTCAACGTATGCAAGTTTTGTTGATATGGTTTTGTCTCATACCGTTTCTAAGGTTTTTGTAGGTGATGGAATAATACATCAAAGAGAGTATGATTTTATTCACTATTTTCAACAAACAGGAATTATAACACTTCCAATTGTAATGGAGTGTGAAGATGTTTTCTTGCATGAAAAAATTTTTACTGTAAGACCCGATTCTCCCTATAGAATTATGAGATTGCAAGAGTCTCGAGAATATGCAACGAAAGGGGTCGATATAAAACCATTTAATACTACCGATAGGGATATAGGCTGTGTCACAATAGATAATGAAAGGTACTTACGATATAGTGGTGAAATACAAATAATTCGAGAAAACTTAGTGGCGGATGAAAGGGTAAATGTTATAGCTCGCATTCCTAAAGAATACCACTTGCTTTTAAAGCACGCTAGACAAATTCGTTTTTTTGCGTATAATATACATGAGCATAAAAATTTTACACATTAGGAGAAAAAATGAGCAGTATTGTATATAGCCCCATAACAGGAACTTTAGTTGCATTAGAAAAGGTTCCAGATGAAGCTTTTTCACAAAACATGATGGGAGAAGGTGTTGCTATAATTCCATCTGAAAGTAATGTTTTTGCCCCATTTGACGGAACTATTGAGGTTTTACCTGATACTAAACATGCACTTGGTCTTATGAGTAGCGATGGTATAGAACTATTAATTCACGTTGGATTAGAAACAGTTGAATTAAACGGAAAATACTATACTATGAATCTTGAAGAGGGATCTTCTTTTAAAAAAGGAGACCTTCTATTTAAATTTGATAAAGATGCTCTTCAAAAAGAAGGGTACAATATTGTTACACCTGTTACGGTTACAAATATGGAAAATTTTACTTCTTTAGCACTTAGTAAAAATACACAAAGCGATGGAACACAAGTTCTTGCTGGTGATGAAATAATAGTTTTGAAATAGGATAAAAAGATGACAGAACAAAGTTATATAATAAACTCTCCTGAGGGTTTGCATGCAAGACCTGCAGGGTTTTTAGTTAAAAAGGCCTCAGAGTTTAAGTCTGATATTCAGTTATCCTGTAAAGGAAAGTCTGCCAGTGCAAAAAAAATGCTTGCAATCATGAAATTGGGAGCAAAAAAAGGCGATACTATTTATATCACGACAGAAGGTGATGATGAAAATAAAGCCGCAGAGGAAATATATATATTTTTTAAAGAGAATTTTTAATTATTTTTTTTATATACCACCCCTATATACTGCATGGTGCATTTTTTGTTAACTGGTTGACATAAACTTAATTTTATGCTACTATACGCATATAGAACATAGTGGTATCCTCAAGATGGAAGTCGTTCAAACGACTTCTTTTTTTTACCCACATGCTAATGAAGTAATTATCATATTGCTTTTATGGCACTACGCTTTCGCGGTGTTTTTATAGGAGAAACATGGACTACTTGCCGCTAGAAAATCAGAAGTTTTACTCAGAATGCCAAAAAATGACTGACGAAATTTGTTATTTTATAGTTGAGTTACATGTTGTTCCTTCTAAAACACAATACAAGGTATCGATTGTAATAAGCCAAAAAGATGGTTCTGTAATTGGGATAAACGATTGTGCAAAGGTACATCGCCTTTTATTACCGTACTTTGAAGAGGTCTTACATTCAGAAGATGTATACATGGAAGTAACGTCTCCGGGCATGGAGAGAACTCTAAAAAATGCAGCTGAGTTTTCACTTTTCCAAGGCCGGAAAGTTAGAGTGTGGGATACAGAAATTTCAGATTGGATATCAGGAACAATCGCGTTAAGTGATGATACTAAAGTAGTCTTGCAACTAGAAACTACAGGTGAAGAAAAATCTTTTGCGTATAGTACTATTGCAAAGGCAAAACTCTTATTAACGGAGGGATAAAATGGCATCAAAAATGGCCGAAGCAATTCAACAGCTCATTCAAGAAAACGGATTAACAGAAGAAGCTGTAGTTAAAACAATTGAAAATACTATTAAAGCCGCGTATAAGCGAAAATTTGGAACATCGGAAAACTGTTTAGTGGAGTTTGAAGATGATTTAAGTGATGTTACGGTGTATTCTCGTAAAATGATTGTTGATGGAGTATATGATCCTGTAACTGAAATTGAACTTGAAGAAGCTCTCGAAATGAGCCCTGACTGTGAGGTAGGGGATGAAATTGATATTGTAATTGATCCTAGAGATTTTGAACGATCTGCAGTACAAACTGGGAAGCAAATTGCTCATCAGTCGTTAACTGAAATACAAAAAGATACACTTTTAGCTGAATATAAAGAAAAAGTTGGTGAAATTATTATTGGGTATTACCAACGAGAAAAAAATGGAAATATATATTTAGATTTAGGAAAAGTTGAAGGTATTCTTCCTGGTAAATTTCAATCACCACGTGAGTCATACCATAAAAATGATAGAATAAAAGCATTGATTGTTGATGTTAAAAAAACAGGAAGTGGTTTACAAGTTGTACTTTCAAGAACTGACCCTGAGTTTGTTCGTTCAATTATTGAACTTGAAGTTCCTGAAATTTACGACAATACAATAGAAATAAATAACATTGTACGCGAAGCAGGTTACAGAACAAAGGTTGCTGTTTCTTCACATAGAGATGATGTTGATCCAGTTGGAGCATGTGTCGGATTAAAGGGTGTACGTATTCAAGCTGTTATTCGCGAGCTTGAAGGCGAAAAAATTGACATTCTACGTTATGATCCAGACCCTCGTGTTTTTATTAAAAATGCATTGTCACCAGCTGAAGTAACTGGAGTAGTGCTTCTTGATGAAGAAAAGCGAACAGCACTCGCAGTTGTACCAGAAAATCAATTTTCATTAGCCATTGGTAAGCAAGGATTAAATGTACGTTTGGCAAATCGTCTAGCAGATTGGAATATTGATGTTAAAACTGAAGAGCAGTATGAAGATGTTGATACATTACTTGCAGAATCAAGGCGTGCAGCTCAGGATTTATTTGCAGACGAAGAAGTTTATCAAATTACAACTATAGCAGAGTTACAAAATGTAAATACAGACATTGTTGCTATACTTAAAGATCATAATATTATTGAAATACAAGACTTCATTTCAGCACAAGAAGATGGAAGTTTAGAAAAAATTGAAACACTACAAGCTGAAGATATTACAGTTTTATCAGCTCTCATTGAACAAACGATTGAGTTCGTTGATGAAGAATCATATGATGAAACAAACCAAGATGAAGATGTCAACGGTGACGATGACAATGATGTAGAAATAGATGAAGAAAGTAGTGAAGCTGAAGTATTTGAGTGTCCTGAATGTGGGGCAGAAATAACAACTGATATGACAAACTGTCCTAATTGTGGTATTGGTCTTAGTTTTGAGTATGAGGATGAAGAGTAGGGTAATTGATGGCAGATGAATCAGAAAAAAAAGCTACAAAGTTCAGAGTTAATAAGCAAAAAGCAGAACCTCAAGTTGAACAAAGTAAAGCGGATGTAGCAAGCGTTGAAAAGAAAAAGGTTGTTGTAATTAAGAAAAAGCCTACGGTTGAGAGTGCACCAGTTACTAAAACTGTACCTGCACAAAAACCTGTTGTAAAGGCAGCAGCCCCAACAAAGAGTTTTGAAAACGATGCTAGCGAAAAAACAGACGCAACTAGCCCGAAAAGCACAGAAGAACGAAAAAAAATTACTTCGTTTGAAGAATTAAGTCCTCCAAGACCAAATGTAAAGCAAGGTAATCTTGCAAACAAAGGCCAACAACGGGGAAGACCTAATCAACAAGGTCCTAATTCTGGGTTTACTGGTGCTCAAGCTAGAGAAGGGTTTCAAAAACGAACTGACAGACCAAATACACAACAAGGCCGTTATCAAGGTCAAGGTGGCTATCAAGGACAGGGTGGTTATCAAGGACAAGGTGGATACCAAGGACAACGCGGAGCGGGCCAAGGTGGCTATCAAGGACAACGCGGACCGAGTCAAGGTGGATATCAAGGACAACGCGGACCGGGACAAGGTGGATACCAAGGACAAGGTGGATATCAAGGACAAGGTGGATATCAAGGACAACGCGGAGCGGGACAAGGTGGATACCAAGGACAACGCGGAGCGGGCCAAGGTGGATACCAAGGACAACGCGGGCCGGGCCAAGGTGGATACCAAGGACAAGGTGGATACCAAGGACAACGTGGACCAGGACAAGGTGGTTTTAGACAAAACCGCGGACCAGGACAGGGTAGAGATTCAAACTCATTCCAACAAAACCGAGGTGGATTTTCTGGACCTAGACCAGGTGGCAGTGCTCCTAGTCCAATGGGTGAAGGAAAAAAATCTCCTGTTAAAAAGACATTTACAAAGAAAAAGGCTGTATATTTACGAAAAGAACGTGAAGAAAGCTTAGAAGATAAATTATATGCACACAAGAAAAAGCAAATAGCAAAGTCTAGCTCAGTTCCTGAAAAAATTGAAATTATGGAAACAGTTTCAGTTTCTGATTTAGCAAAAAAAATGAACTTGAAGGCTTCTGAAATTATTGGTAAGCTCATGTCTATGGGCATGATGGTTTCTATTACTCAATCAATTGATTCAGATACCGCAACCCTTTTAGCATCTGAATATAACTGTGATGTAAAAGTTGTAAGCTTGTATGATGAAACCGTTATTGCTACAGAAGAAGATTTAGCTGAACACATGGAAGCTCGTCCACCTGTTGTTACCATTATGGGACATGTTGACCATGGTAAAACGAAAACACTTGATGCAATTAGAAATGCAAATGTTGTTGCAAGTGAGTTTGGTGGTATTACACAGCACATTGGTGCTTACATGGTAGACACTCAAAGGGGTCAAAAGATAACATTTTTAGATACACCAGGTCACGAAGCTTTTACAATGATGAGAGCCCGTGGAGCAAAGGTAACAGATATTGTTATTTTGGTAGTAGCTGCTGATGATGGTGTTATGCCTCAAACTATTGAAGCTATAGACCATGCAAAAGATGCTGGCGTTCCTATTATTGTAGCAGTAAACAAAATGGATAAGCCAGAGGCAAATCCAGATAAAGTTATGACACAACTTTCTGAAATGGGCTTAATGCCAGAAGAATGGGGTGGAACTACTCAATTTGTAAAGATATCTGCTCTTAAACAAGAAGGTTTAGAAGAGCTTTTAGATGCTGTTCTTTTACAAGCAGAAATTTTAGAGTTAACAGCAAATTATACATGTCGAGCAGAAGGTAAAGTTATTGAGTCAAAAATTGACCATGGTCGTGGTGTTGTAGCTACAATCTTAATAGAGCGCGGTATATTAAAAACAGGCGATTCATATGTTGCAGGTATATTCTCAGGTCGCGTTAGGGCAATTTTTAATGACTTAGGTGAAAAAATTGATATTGCTACGCCATCGATGCCTGTAGAAATCCTCGGTTTAGAAGCAATGCCTGATGCAGGTGATCCGTTCCAAGTAACCGAAAATGAAAAAATTGCAAGAGGTATTTCTTCAAAACGTCAAGAGCTTAAACGTTTCGAGCATGCAAAAACAGTTAAAAAGGTTACACTTGATAATCTATATGATACGATTGATGCAGGCGGAATACAAGAGCTTAAAGTTATTATAAAAGCCGACGTTCAAGGTTCTGCAGAAGCAGTTAAACAATCGCTAGAAAAACTTTCTACAAGAGATATTAGGCTTAGCGTTATTCATTCTTCAGCAGGTGCAATTAATGAAAGCGATGTTATGCTTGCGACAGCAGACTCTAATGCTATTATTATTGGATTTAATGTTCGACCAACTCCAAAAGCAAAGCTACTAGCCGAGCAAGAAAAAGTTGATATTCGAAAATATAACGTAATTTATAAAGCCGTAGAAGAAATTACCATGGCTATGGAAGGTATGTTATCTCCAGATCTTAAGGATGAAGTTATTGGTATGCTTGAAGTACGAGATACTTTTAAGGTTCCAAAAATTGGTGTTATTGCAGGTTCTTATGTTACACAAGGTCTTATTAATAGAACTAGCAGTGTAAATATTATTCGTGATGGTATTGTAATTTATTCTGGTAAGGTAACGTCATTAAAGAGATTTAAAGATGATGCCAAAGAAGTAACATCTGGCTATGAATGCGGTGTTGGTATTGATAAGTGGCAGGATATCCAAGTTGGTGACCAATTCGAAGTATTTAAGCAGGTTGAAGTTGCAAGAAAGCTTGGAGATACACTGGAAGAAGAAGCTAAGAAAGCAAAATCTGCAAAGAAAACTGAAGAAGCTTCAAATTCTGAGGAAGAATAGTCATGGGTGAGTTTAGACTCATTCGTCTCGGAGAACAAATCCGAGATGAAATTTCAAAAATGATAATGCAAGGCCAAGTAAAAGATCCACGAGTTTCAACTTTTTTAAGTATTAATCATGTTGAAGTTACAAGGGATCTTGGTCATGCCAAGGTTTTTGTTTCTAGTTTTTTACAAGATTCTTCAATAGAGAAAGGTGTAAAAGGTCTGCAAAGTGCAGCAGGATTTATTCAAACAGCATTAAGTAAAAAACTTCGACTCAGACAATTTCCACACTTAAAATTCATCGTTGACACTAGTATAAAAGATGGGATGAATATGGTAAATACTCTTACGGAACTTGAAAAATCTCACGACACCGAAGAGACTAAACAAGAAGAGTAATCCGCAGATTTCGCAGATTAATGGGATTTCTACTCTCTACTCCACAATAAACAAATAAAATATGTTTTTTTGCTTACGAAGCTTAACGAAATTAATTGTATGTTTATTACCAAAAACCTAAAATGAAAAATCTGCGCTATCTGTGAAATCCGCAGATAGTAAATTTCTAAGGAGTTTTGAATGGCCGTAGATAGTAAAGCTTCAGGTATTGTCTTATATGCAAAAAAGCGTGGCCCTACAAGTTTTAACTCTCTTAGTACTATAAAAAAATCATTACAAACAAAAAAGGTCGGCCATACTGGAACGCTCGATAGTTTTGCAGATGGTCTTCTTGTTGTTATGGTAGGAAGTTTAACCCGACTTGCTTCACATGTAACAGCTTTTGATAAAAAATACGAAGCAATAATTGCTTTTGGAAAAGAAACAGATACACTTGATCCTTACGGCGAAGTTACTAATACAACTGATTTACCTCTTATAAATGATTTTAAGGAAGTCTTTAAAAAGTATGTTGGCTGTATCGAACAACTTCCCCCGCAATATTCTGCAATTCATATTAATGGAAAAAGAGCAAGTGACATAGCTCGTAGTGGGAAAATAATTGAAATGCCATCAAGGTCTGTACAGGTTTTTTCAAGTTGCATAGAAGATATTGTTGAATATGATGGAAGGGTAGCTTATGCTAAAGTATGTTTTCATGTTTCAAAGGGGACATACATTAGAAGTTTAGCACGCGATATCGCAAATCAAGCTAGTTCATGCGCGCATCTTATTGCTTTGCGAAGAACTTCCGTTGGCTCCTTTTTACTAGAAGATGCAGTGGGCTATAATGAACTTTGTGAGTTCTCAATTCATAATGCAATAGAGCATTTACATGCACTCGAAAATACCTCGGTCAAAGATAATCATGACATAGAAATACGAGATGGTTTACAGTATATGACAAAAACATTGGCTGTCGAATGTGGAATGCACGTAGCACAATTAAAGAGTGAATTTGAGTTTCATTTTTTTAATGGAAAACCTTTAAAAAAATCGATGTTTAGTTTTGATGCATTACTTGAATCTCATTATGCAGTATTTAATGAAAGTAATAATTTTATTGGGGTTATTCAATTTCAGGATTCTAAACTTACCTATGGTTATGTAATCCCGCAAACATAAAAAAAAGTCACCTTTCGGTGACTTTTTTAGTACAAACTAGTACATTAGTTAGCGTTAACTGGGTTTACACCTGTTGCAGCATATGTTCCTGCAACCATACCAAATGCGTTTGCATCAGCATCAGCGTTTGAACCAAGTCTGTTTGTTCCGTGGATACCACCTGTTACTTCACCTGCAGCAAAGAAACCAGGAATTACGTTTCCATTTGAATCTAATACTTCAGCGTTAGGAGTAATTGTTACACCACCCATTGTGTGGTGAACTGATGGCCATTGTGGAATTGCAAAGTAAGGACCTTCTTCAATTTTTACCATTGATGATGCCATAACTTTACCAAATTCTGGATCTTCTTGGCTATCAATATAGCTATTGTGGTTTGCAATTGTTTGTTCAATTGTTGCACCATCAATATTAATAGTTTTACCTTGATATGTTTGTGCGTTAATATTTGCAGCTAATTCTTCATATGTTGCACCTTGGATAATTCTTCCAGTATCTAAACCTTTTTGAATATCTGAATCTGGTACCCATGAAGCAAGTTTTCTATTGAAAATTGAGAATGTAGTTGTTCCGCCAGTTGCAACTGCAGCGTCAGAACATACGTCTCTTCTTTCACCTTCGTTAACATAGCGTTCACCATTTTCATCAACATATACTATACCGTAGCTAGGTCCTGTAAAAGGAATAACTGCAACTGTATCTAAAACACCGTTGTTAGGATCAGCAAACGGATATCTTTGGATGTATTGTAGATCACGTGTTCCTGCTCCAAGTTCCATAGCCATAACTAAACCTTCACCAGTTGCACTAGGTGCATTAGTAGTAGGAATTGAGTTATCGAGTTTTGCATCGTATTCCATTCTCATTTCAACATTAGCACCGAAACCACCTGTAGCTAGGATAACACCTTTTTCAGCTTTGATAGTTTTTAGTCCGTCTGTTGTTGCAACTTGAATACCAACAACTCTACCGTTGTCCATAAATATTTGAACAAGTTTTGTGTTAGTTTGAATTTCAACACCAGCATCTTTTGCCATTTCTTCTTGTACAGTTACAATGTCTTGTCCAATTGAGTTTTCAGTAACATATGTTCTAAAACCATAGTGTCCACCTGGTCGAGCTAATGTTTCACGAACTTTAAGACCGTTGTCTAAAAGTTGATCAAAGTACATAGGTGAACCGTGAACCATAATTTCAACAAGTTCTTCTTGAGGAAGATTATCACCACCAACAATTGTATCTTCAATATGTTGTGCAGCTGTGTCTGGTTCTAGGTTAAATTTTTCTTGAAAATCACCAGCAATTGAGCTTGTGTATGCAGCATATTGTCCACCGTTTATAGCAGAGTTACCACCAATACGAGGCATTTTTTCAATAAGAACAGTGCTAGCTCCATTAGTTTTTGCTGCATGTGAAGCTGCAAGACCTGCGAAACCACCACCTACAACAACTACGTCGTATGTTTCATCCCATGAAGTAGGAACTGAATCGTTTGTTAGAGGAGCATCGAATACACCACCAACTGAACCAACTGCAGTTTTATAGCTGTTTACATCTAAGCCTGCTTCAACAATAGCTTTTTCTACAGCATCTAAGATTGCTTTACTTGTAACTGAAGCCCCAGCTACATAGTCTAAGGCTATGCTTTGATTATCTACGATTGCTTGTGGCAATGTATTAAGTGCAGGGTCTGCAATTCCTGCAGTTTCTTTGTGTTCTTTAACTGTAACACTTTTAATTGAGCTACCATCGAATGCTACTTCAACAGTCATCTCACCACCAAAACCGTTAGCTGTAGTTGTGAATTTTTCACCACCGCCACATGCTACGAAGCTAAATGCTAATACAATTAATAATACAGCACTTAAAACTTTTTTCATACTTTACTCTCCTGTTTTTCTATTATAATAGCAAGATTATGGATGTGAATTAATGTTAATTGTTGATTAAATCTTTATCATAATAGTGTAAAAGTTATGAAAATAATATAACTTTAAAGGTAAAAGATGTCAATAGGCCATTTTTTATCGGATATCTTTTATATATCAAGATGCATTTGAGAAAAAAAAGACTTGTTTTATTTAATAACTGGGTTTATACTTATAGTATGGCTATAATAAATTTAACAAAAGAAAACTTCGATGAAGTAGTATTAAAATCAAGCAAACCAGTTATGGTGGATTTTTTTACACAGTGGTGTGGCGATTGCAAGAGAATTTCTCCTGCAGTGGATATGATTTCAGACAAACGATCAGAGAGCCTCATTGTAGGTAAAGTTGATTGTGAAGCAGAAGTCGAGCTTAAAGAAAAATATGAAGTAATGGCTTATCCTACCTTATATGTTTTTAAGAATGGAGAACATGGAGAAAAACTAATTGAACCTCATTCTAAAGCAGAAATTGATGAGTGGTTGGACAAACAAATTTAAAAAGTAAAGAGGACATAATGATTTACGACACAGTTATAATTGGTGGTGGTCCAGCTGGATACACTGCAGCACTTTATTGTGCAAGGGCAAGTATGTCAACCTTAGTCTTGGAAAAGTTATCCCCTGGTGGACAAATGGCAACTACTAGCATCGTTGATAATTACCCTGGATTTGAAGAAGGTATTGATGGATTTGATCTTGGTATGAAAATGAAAGCATGTGCAGATAGATACGGTGCTGTTACAGAATTAGCAGATGTAACTGCAGTTGATTTTTCTCAACCTATAAAAAAACTAACCACAAGCGAGGGAATTTTTGAAGGTAAAGCTGTAATTATAGCAACTGGAGCTTCTGCACGAAAACTTGGGCTACCCGAAGAAGATAATTTACGAGGTAAAGGAGTTGCATATTGTGCAACTTGTGATGGTATGCTTTTTAAAGGAAAAGATGTGTGCGTAATAGGTGGAGGAAACTCAGCTGTAGCTGATGCTTTATATCTGGCAAAAATATGTCCAAAAGTATATATAGTTCATAGAAGAAATGAACTAAGAGCTAGTCCAATATATATGAAAGCTCTTGAAAATGAAGGAAATATTGAGTTTGTATGGGATTCAAAGGTAGCCAAAATACTAAGTTCAAGTGAAAGTGGTCGTGAGATGGTAAGTGGTGTGAGTGTTGAAAATATAAAAACTGGCGAACAAAAAGAAATTGCTTGTTCTGGAGTTTTTGTAACTGTTGGACGCGATCCAAACACAGAGCTATTTAAAGACATGATCACACTAGATTCAAGTGGTTATATAGTTGCAGGTGAAGATTGTAAAACAAACATCGAAGGCGTTTTTGCTTGCGGCGATGTTCGTACCAAATTGTTGCGACAAATCATTAATGCCTGTGCAGACGGAGCAAATGCATCTAGATATATTGAAGATTATTTATTAACACAAGAAGGCTAGGGAATAGTTCTTAATTAGGAATTACGAGATAAAAGGTGCGAGCTTTGTGCTTGCACCTTTTTTTATGTATCTAATTTAAAATAAAATATTTTCTAAAATACGAAGATTTAACTTGACAGATTAAAAATCAGGATATATAATAATTGTATAACAATATACAAATATAATAATTTGTAAAGGAGGAAGTTTTATGAACTTCAAAAAAATTATTCTAGCTTTGGTTGTGTTCTTTGTATTATTTGTATCGTCATGTGCCAAAGAAGAAACGAATGAATCTAGTTTGAGGATAGCATTTGTGCCTCAATTGATTGGTATCCCATACTTTACCGCAATGGAAGAAGGTGGGA
>CAYJIS010000029.1:0-23935 GCA_964370315.1 uncultured Treponemataceae bacterium | reverse complement strand
TCCTGCCAATTTTAACTACCGAGTTTTGCGATATCGAAGCAAAAGGATTAGCACAAAACTCGATTACTCATTAGTTTTGTGCCGTCCATGGCACGACTATCAAACAAAAGGAATTTATTATGACAATAACAGAAAAAATTGCAAAGATTGGTGTAGTGCCAGTAATTAAACTTGACCGTCCCACAGAGGATGCTGCTCCATTAGCAAAAGCATTGATTGAAGGTGGACTTCCTGTTGCAGAAATTACCTTCAGAGCTGCAGGAGCCGCAAGTGCAATGAAAATTATGAAAGAAACATATCCTGAAATGATTGTTGGAGCTGGAACAGTTCTAAGAACAGAACAAGTGGATGAAGCAATTGCTGCAGGAGCAGAGTTTATTGTATCACCTGGACTAAACCCCAAAGTGGTACAATATTGCCAAGAAAAAGGTATTACCATTTTTCCTGGTTGCGTAACACCAACTGAAATTGAAATGGCATTAGAATTGGGCCTTACAACATTAAAATTTTTTCCAGCTGCACAATATGGTGGTTTAAAAACAATAAATGCACTTTGCGCGCCATATAATATGATTAAGTTTATGCCAACTGGTGGTATATCACTAGAAAATTTGCATGAATTTATTTCAAACAAAAACATTGTAGCTTGCGGTGGAAGTTTTATGGTAACACCAGATTTAATTGATAATAAAAAATGGGCAGAAATTACTGAGATTTCAAAAAAGGCAGTAGAAATAGTTACAAAATGCAATACATGATAATAGCTTAAATTAAACACATTTTGCTGGTTTCATTGATAAGGATTATGCTGACTCTAATAGTAAAAATAATCTGTATCTGTTTAAATTACACTTCTCTCTGTTTTTTTATTGTTTTTTTTTTCGATGTATGATATAATAAAGTAATTAATAAATTGGAGATTTTTTTGGTTACTAAAAAGTCTTATTTTAAAAAAGTTCAAATTTTTCTAAGTCTTTCTCTTTTCTTTCTACTTCTCGTTATTTCGTTTTTTTTATTACGATTTAACTTGATTATATCAACTGATTTTGATGATGTATTAATGTTAAATTTAGATGATCAAGCATCGGAAATACAAACCTATATTAATACTGAAATACAAGAAGCAAAAAGTGATGTGTATCATTTTGCCGACACCATATCGACATTAGGTTACGAAGAATCGAATGTATTAGAATTTTTACAGCATCAATATAATACACATAACTTTACTGATTTATTTTATATCGATTCTAATGGGCTTGGTATCTCAGTTAAAAACGTAAAAAAAGATTTTTCTCTTATGATTCAAAATCACCCTCTTTTTGACAAAGTAATGACAACTAATCCAATAGTAAACGAAACTACGCAAGAGAAACTAATAACTATTTTTTCGCCTATATACAGCTCCAATACAATAATTGGTTATATTCTTGCGGAATATTCATTACATCCGATTTCCATTTATATAAAAGAACAAGTTGATAATCAAGGATATCTCCTCATTTCTGACGGTAATGGACAGCCTATTATTCGCACACATGAAGAATTCTCTACACTATCTAGGCTAAGTAATTCACAATTATTTGAAGGTAGAACAGTTGAAAATATATACTACGATATTTCTCAGAGGCGTGAAGGAACAGTATCTTTTATTGATAACGATAAAAAATGGATAGCAATATATAAACCTCTTGATGTGTTTAATTGGTATATCGTACTTGTTGTTGAAGAAGAAAAAATAAGTCAAAGAAGCAACGTAATTTCTAAGAGTATTAGCGTAATCAGTTTAATTATTTTCTTGCTTTTAGTTGCTACACTTTGGTATACATTTCATTCAAAATTTCAAAGTATAAAAAAAATTGAAACGATGGCATATTTTGATGAACTAACAGGATTACCAAACATGACAAAGTTTAAAATGCATGTTTTACAAACCATAAAAAAATATCCACATGAATCATTTGCTCTAATAAAAATTGACATAGAAAACTTTAAAACAATTAATGAAATGTATGGATATGACATAGGAAATGATGTACTTGGCGCATTTGCTAAAACCGCTGAGTTAGCTACAGAGCAAACCTTTATGTTGGCAAGAGTAGATGCGGATAAATTTATTATGTTCTCTGGTGGAGGTTTTTTAGAGCAGCTTGACTCAATGACCACATATTATGAGGATTTTTTTAAGAAAGCAATTCCAACACTCAAAAATCATCACTTTGAGTTTTCCTACGGTCGTTATTTTATAAAACCTGGTGAAACAGATATAAATGACATGATAAATAAAACAACTATAGCCCATAGTCTTGCCAAAAAAAATAGAGCCCAAGTTTCGCCAAATACTATTTGCGATTATAAAGATAGTTATACAGAAGAAATATTATTTCAAACGCTCATTACAAATAAGATGAATCTTGCACTAGAAAACAATGAGTTTATCTTATATCTACAAACTAAAACGAATATAAACACCGGAAAGGTAGTAGGAGCAGAAGCCTTGGTTAGATGGGTTGAGGGTAATGGTAATATGGTTTTTCCAAGTTTGTTTATTCCATTGTTTGAAAAAAATGGATTTGTAAAAAATCTTGACATGTACATACTCGACAAAGTTTGTGTAGCAATAAAAGAATGGCTATCTAAAGGTTGCCAATGTGTACCTGTTTCAATAAATTTTTCACGTTTACATTTAAGAAACGCAAATTTTGTTAATTCAGTTATCAAAATAGTAGACTCACACAATATACCGCATAATTTAATTGAAATTGAATTAACTGAGAGCACCGTTATAGATAATGAAGCAGTACTTGAAAACTTGCTTAATGATTTTTATAGTGCTGGCTTTTTAGTTTCAATTGATGATTTTGGTGCTGGCTATTCGTCTTTAGGACTATTAAAAAACTTTAAATTACATACAATAAAGCTTGATAGAAGTTTTTTCTTAAACGATACAAGTGAAAGAGCGAAATTAGTAATTGAGGGTATTATTAATCTTGCACATTCACTTGGTATAAAAGTTGTAGCAGAGGGAATAGAAGAACAAAGGCAAATAGATTTCTTAAAAGAAGTGAAATGCGAAGTTGTTCAGGGATACTATTATGACAAGCCCATCCCCATTGAAATATTTACTGAGAAGTACTTATAAGAATATCTGATAAATCTTTTTTTCCCTTTTCAAGACCAGTCCACAGAAATGCTTTGATACCCACTTTTAATGCACCATCTACATTTTCTTGAACATCATCAAAGAACACTGCTTCATCAGCCTTTATTCCTAGCCCATTTAGTGTATACTCATATATTTCTTTTTCAGGTTTAATAAGTTTTACTCTACAAGAAAAGCACGCAAAATCAGCTTGTACAAATGGTGGTATTTCACTTTCATATAAATCTAAAAACTCATATGGCATATTTGACAAAATACCAATTTTAAATCCTTTAGTTTGTAGTTCATCTATCCACGTACATACATCGTCTCTGATTGGCCTCCATGATTCTAAATCGCAAAGTGCAATCTTCTTTAATAATTCTGAATTATTTGCTTGTTCGATATAGCCATCTTCGAGTAAAAGTTTTCTATACATTTCTTCGCCACTAATAAGACCTCTATCAAAATCAAAACGAAAGCGTTCATACACAGAGTTAAAAACCTCAGCGGGGATTCCTGATAATTTCTTTAAATCTTCGCTTGCATCCCCTGTTGCGGCTTTTGAAATTACATTACCATAGTCAAATATTACGGCTTTAATCATGAAATTAATACCTCCAGTTTTTCTTTTATAAAATTACTTTTATGTTCTAAATCAATTTTTCCAGTTTCTAATAGTAACACATTTGGTCTTTTAGGATCTAATGTCACTTTTCCACCACTCGTTTTTATTAACTCTAATATTTTTTCAACTGAAATATTTGAAACGCGTGAAAATTCTACACTTACCTTACCCATTCTTTCTTTTAATGTTGCTATAAAAAGTTTTTTACAAATTATCCGTATATTTGCAAGCGAAAGCAAACTTTGAACTTCATTAGGTATTGGACCAAATCTATCTTCTAGTTCACCAAGAACTCCTTTAAGCTCTTCTTCATCGCCAATAGAGGCAATTTTCTTGTATATTTCCATTTTTGTTTGCGCAACGGTTACATAGCTATCTGGTATATAACCGGTATACTCAAGTTCCATGAGTACTTCATGTTGTTCTTCATATGTTTCATCAGAAAGCCGTTCTACAGCCTCTTCGAGTAACCTAAGATATAAATCAAATCCAACAGAATATATGTCTCCCGATTGGTCACGGCCAAGTAAATTCCCCGCCCCCCTAATTTCCATATCTTTCATTGCTATCTTAAAACCACTTCCAAGCTCTGTAAAGTCACTAATTACTTGTAATCTTTTCATTGCAACTTCACTTAAACTTCTGTTTTCAGGATATAACAAATAAGCATATGCCTTTCTATCACTTCTACCCACACGTCCTCGTAATTGATATAACTGTGAAACGCCGTACATATCTGCTCTATCAATAATGATAGTGTTTACATTAGGGATATCTATTCCATTTTCAATGATAGTCGTTGCAATAAGTATATGAAAGCCACCTGATTTAAATCTTCTAAAAATATCGTCTAATTCATGGGCAGCCATTTGTCCATGAGCAATATCTATACTCATCTCAGGTAATAAATTTTGAAGTTTTGCCTGTATATCGTAAAGGCTTTCAACTCTATTGTGAAGATAAAATATTTGTCCACCTCGTTCAGCTTCTCTCCTAATTGCAGCTGCTACTCTATCATCATTATATGCATCAATTACTGTTTCTATCTCTTGCCTATTTTGTGGAGGAGTACGTAGTAAACTCATATCTCGAATCTTAAGTAAACTCATATGTAATGTTCGTGGTATAGGTGTTGCACTCATTGCTAGTGCATCAATGTTTGCTCTCAGGGACTTTAAACGTTCTTTATCTTTAACGCCAAACCGTTGCTCTTCATCGATTATCATTAGACCCAAGTCTTTAAACTGAACGTCTTTTTGAATTATTCTATGCGTTCCAATTAAAATATCTACATTACCAGCTTTTACATTTTCAAGTATCTTCTTTTGATCGGCCTTTGAAACAAAACGAGACATATGTGCTATTCTAACCGGGAAATCTTGAAATCTATCGATACATGACTCAAAATGCTGTTCTGCCAATATTGTAGTTGGTGCTAGAAAAGCTACTTGCTTTCCTCCCATTACGGCTTTAAATGCAGCCCTCATTGCCATTTCAGTTTTACCATACCCAACATCGCCACATATTAATCTATCCATAGGTAGTGGTTTTTCCATATCTTTTTTTACTTCATCTGATACAGTGATTTGGTCTTCGGTTTCTACATATGGAAAATTAGCTTCAAAAGCAGTCATAAACTCACCATCAGGTGGAAAAGCAAAACCAACTGCTGCTTTTCTTTTTGCATATAACTCTATAAGTTTTTCTGCAATATCTTCTACCGACTTTTTAACTTTGTTTTTTCGGTTTTCCCAACTTTTGGAACCGAGTCTATCAAGTTTAGGCGCTTCACCTTCATTACCAATATATCGCTGAACCAAGTTAACTTGTTCAATAGGAATAAAAACCGTTTCATTGTCGTAGTATTCAAGCTTTATGTAATCACGCTCATTGCCTGAAACTTTAACCCTTTCAATGCCTTTAAATAATCCTATACCATAGTTAACATGAACAACATAATCTCCTGGGTTTAATTCTACAAAGGTGTCAATAACAGCACTTTTTACTGTTTTTATAGATTTAGGCGTATGTTTTCTTCTACCAAAAATTTCGTTTTCCTGTATAACAATGAGTTTTAGCTCATCTATAGTAAAACCTTGTGAAATTTGATTTGGAACTATAATAAGAGAAGGTTGTCCTTCATCAGAAACTATGTAGTCCTTTAGTAGTTCTTCAATTCTATGGGCTTGATTAACACTATCAGCATATATGTAGATTTGCCAATTCTCGCTTTGCAATGATTCAATATTCTCTTTTAAAAATTGAATGTTGCCAAAAAAGTTTTTTGCAGCGCCACACTCTAAATGTAATCTTTCTGAATGTGTTGCATTTTCACCTTTTATAGTTCTAAAATATATGCTTTTTTTATGCTTCTTAGCTATTTCATTAAAACTAAATAATTGTGTTTCAGGTGGTGGGTAAAAAGATTCTTCTAAGGCTCTTTTATACAAAGCTGAATATTCTCTTTCAAAATTTTCTTTCATATTAATTTGACGGTCATAGTCAAAAAAGAAAAGTGTACTTTGTTCGCTTATATAATCAAGAACACAGGAATTATATACGAGTGGATAAAAGATTTCCTCACCTTCTGTTTCTCGTTGAACATACAATTCAGTTAGGAGTTTTTCAAT
Source organism: uncultured Treponemataceae bacterium (assembly GCA_964370315.1). GTDB lineage: Bacteria > Spirochaetota > Spirochaetia > Treponematales > Treponemataceae > CAYJFX01. The sequence continues at coordinate 17,535 of CAYJIS010000029.1, read as the reverse complement.
TTTACTTACAAAGAATTCTTTTTTTTCTGGTGCACTATTTTCTGCATAAAAGATTAATTTTTTTTCTAAGTCTTGTATTAATTCATCAGTCCAAATTACTTCCTTCATCGGATACAATAATACACTGTCTAGTTTTTCTACGGATGCTTGATTTTCTGTATCAAAGACTCGGATACTTTCAATTATATCAAAATTAAAAACAATTCTATGTGCATATTGCTCACCAGGCATAAAAATATCAAGAACTTCACCACGAACAGTAAACTCACCCCTCACGGTAACACGAGGAACTCTAACATAACCTTGTTCTGCTAAGCGAGTTCCTAGAGCGACTGGGTCGAAACTTTGCCCAACGTGTACATTAAATAATAATGATTGTAAATATGTAGCAGAAGGAACGGGAGTTAAACAAGCCCTTTGAGTAAGGACAAAAATATCTGTTTTATCAGTCTTACTTTCACGTGATGTAAAAGAAACCTGTGCCATTTTGGATAGAACACTTGCTCGTTCACCAAAAACACGTGCACCCTTAGCAGAAGCTCTGTAGGGAACAATACCCCACCATGGAAGTTGAAAAATATTTACATCAGAGCTACTCTCATCTGTTTGCAATATACCCTGTAAGTCTACTAGGATATTCTTTGCATCTTTTTCATCAGGCACAACGATAACAATAGGCTCTTTAGTGTTTTTAACATATTCACTAATAAAAAAGCCGTGCATTCCACCTTGTAAACCTTCAATTTCTCGTGGAAAATCAGCAGAAGGACTACAAAGAGTTTTCATTGTACTATCTATCTTTTTCCAGGAATGTATGATATAATCTAAGGAATTCATCTAATATATCCGATAATGAAATATGGAGAACACTGTTTTGAAACGTATTCTAATTAGTATTATATCAGTTTTTATTATTTTTGCACAGACCCTTTCTGCCCAAAATGGTCAAAGCTTTGATGGATCAGAGACAATTGATTCTTTGAGTGGTTTAGAAGTATCTATTTCATTTTATAATAAAACAATTTATTTTCCTTCAAACACACCAAACAACCCAATTCTTATAAATGTATCTATAACCAATAATAGCTCACAAACGCTAAGATTTAAAATGGCCGATGCAAAAGAATTTAGCCTTGACTTTGATGTATACAGCATTCGAAACGAAAGTTTACTGTTTACAGACTCACTTATTCGTGCAAGAACCACTAATTCTACTGTTTATTTTAGAGAATTAGCTCTTGAACCAGAAGAAACATATGGATTTACGGTAGACTTAAAAGACTTTATTCAAATTGATAGCCCGTCTGTATATTATGTAGAAATGATTTTATATCCAGAACTATATAAAGCTCGGTACAATTCAGTTGCATCGAACAGGCTTGCGCTTGAAATAAATCCAGATCCTGTAATTGGAACAAGTACATTAGTACCTGTAAACTTTGATTCTTCTGCGGTATTAGAACCAGAGTTTTTGCCTCCAGATGAAGTCATTAATCATACAATAATTGCAAGACAAAGAAGTTTATGGGACCAATTCTTCCTATATGTAGATTTAGAGTCAATATATTTTAAGAATCCGCAAAACAAAACACGGTATAATACATCATCAGAAAGTGATAGACAAAAGCAATTGATTAATTTTAAAAATTCACTAATGAGTGAAAGAATCGATAATGATATTGTTGCAATCCCAGAAGCATTCGAAATAGAAAAAACGACTTATACAAAATCTGAGGGTACTGTAAGCGTTATTCAAAAATTCACCTATCCTAATTTTACCGAAGTTAAACGATATACATATTATTTACGCTTAAGAAATAATATTTGGCAAATATATGACTATACTGTTGATAATCTTGGGACTGAAGAATGAAAGTACTCTTAATATGTGAATCAGAAAATTCTCTTAACACATATAGTGATTTTTTTATTAAAAATGGCTTTGAAACTATTTGCTACACATGGCTATTAAAGGCTTTAGACAATGTAACGGAAATAAATCCAGATATTGTGTTGATTGACTCTATTGGATACCCTCGGCATTGGAAAACATTTGTACAGTACTTTAGATCATTAAGCAACAAAAATAGTCCAGTAATATTAATTACACTCAATGACCAAAGTGAAGAAGAAAAGAAAAAAACTGAAGCACTTAACGTAATATGTGTGCAAGAAGATTTTACACTTTCTGCTCAAGGAATAGAAGTGTTAACCTTAGTTGGCACAACATCAGTAATACCATCTAAAAAAGTAAAACCAACTGAACCTAGTACTCCTAAAAATGTTGATGACATACCTTTCGACTTAGATATGTTAAATATTGAATACGAAAAGCCAAAAGCAAAAGTTGATACAATACCAGTTAACAGTAATAATTATAATGAGGAAAAGAGTCAGCTGGCTAATTACCTAACATGGCTTATTTGTCCACTAAACGATGAGAATGAAATAGTTAAAGGTGAAATAATAGCATATCAGTATCCAATTCTGCATTTTGTCCCTGATAATAAAGAAGCTACTTCAAAATTTTCATTTGGGAAAAAAGTTACATCTTGCATACTAAGCGATGAAGGAATTGAATCTACTATTACAATTCAAGTACAAGGGTTTGAAGAAGGCTACATCGAACTTTGTATAGTAAAATAAGTTCTTTTTATTTTTAAATATTGATTTTATATTCACAGAATAGTATAATTATGTTATGGCAAATATTTTAGATTACATAACATGGCGCTCCGATATACATTTTAAAATTAGTCCATTTAATCACGTCGATAGCCTTATACTATGTCAATTGGTCTATCTTGAACTCGAAAATATAGTTAGTGATAATTTTTCAAAAACAATAAAAATATCAGAAGTTGCTAATAGATTTATTAAAGATAGTAAAAAAGACTTAGGTTTGTTAGTTGGCAAAGACACAGTTGAATTACTAAAAAAAGTAGGTACATCTACTAGATTTAAAGATGTAACATTGTTTGGCTTTACAAATATAATTGATGTTGAAAAAGAAACACAGTTTTCTGCAATGTGTGCCCTACTTCCTACAAAACAAATATGTATTATTTTTAGAGGAACAGATGATAGTTTAGTCGGATGGAAAGAAGACTTTAACATGTCATATGTATGTCCTGTTCCTGCACAAGAATTAGCAGTAAAGTACGTTGAAAAAGTTGCACTTAAAAAAAGAAATAAATTACTTGTTATGGGACATTCAAAGGGTGGTAATCTTTCGGTATTTTCATCGAGTTTTTGTTCAAATAAAGTACAGAATCGTATTGTACACGTTTATGATAATGACGGACCAGGTTTTTTACCACATATTTTATCAGAAAAAGGATACATAAAAGTTTTACCTAAAGTAACTTCAGTTGTTCCAGAATCATCATTGGTAGGTATACTGCTAAATAAAAATAACAAACAAGTTATCATTACAAGTTCTGCAGCACCTGGTATTGCGCAACATGATATGCTTACGTGGCAAGTTGAAGCTACATCTTTAATAACATTTAATAAATTTGGAACTTTAAGCCTAATCACTTCGCAATCAGTACAAAAATGGTTACAAGACTCAGAACTAGAGATAAGAAGGCAGTTTATTATTGATTTATTCAGTGTTTTGGAATCTACTAATGCAAAAACACTGAGTGAACTTACTAATGATTGGATTAAGAGTTCAGTTACAGTTATTAAAGCTATGAGTGAATTAGATAAAAAAACGAAAGATCACATTTATGAAATTATTAAAATTCTTTTTCATGCAATTCAGGTAAACATTCCAACTTTTAAGGACTTTTTTAAATAATGGAAAAAATGAAATCACTTCGCAACAAAACAATCGACTTTGATTTAAGCAATGCTCAATCATACTTACCCAAATGTATAAAACTACAGAATAATACACAACTTGATATAGAAAATATAACCAATAAAAGCATCATTGCCGACACTTTTAAATGTTTAGAAAAATTACCAAACAGTTTTGTTGACCTAGCAATTATAGACCCACCTTACAATCTTGAAAAGAATTATCATGGCAATACCTTTAAAGCAAGTAGTAATTCAAAGTATTATGAGTATACAAATGCGTGGCTTGATTTAGTGTTACCTAAGCTTAAAAAAAATGCAAGCATCTATGTTTGTTGTGATTGGAAAAGCTCTCTTGTTATTGGCCCTGTGTTATCAGAAAGGTTGATAATTAGAAATCGTATCACTTGGCAAAGAGAAAAAGGTCGTGGTGCTAGCACAAACTGGAAGAACGGAATGGAAGATATATGGTTTGCTACAGTTTCAAATGATTATACATTTAATGTAGATGCCGTTAAAATGAGAAAAAAAGTAATTGCACCATACACAAAAGACGGAATCCCAAAAGATTGGGAAAAAACAGATAAAGGAAATTTTAGAAACACATATCCATCAAATTTTTGGTCAGACATTTCAATTCCGTATTGGTCCATGAGTGAAAATACTGCTCATCCTACTCAAAAGAGCGAAAAACTTTTAGCAAAATTAATACTCGCAAGTTCTAATGAAGGTGATTTTATACTCGATCCATTTTCGGGCTCTGGGAGCACATTAGTAACTGCTAAAAAACTTAATCGAAAGTATGTTGGTATTGAGCAAAATGAATTATACTGTGCATGGGCTGAACACCGTCTACATGAAGCAGAAACTAATAAGAGAATCCAAGGTTTTGAAGACGGCATCTTTTATGAAAGAAATGAAAAAACCTAATCTATCCTTTAACAGCTCCAGCAACTAAACCTTTTACCATATACTTCTGGAAAAAGAAGAACACTAATACCATAGGTAATGTTCCTACTACGGAGATTGCATTAATTAATGACCAATCATATGATAATTCACCGAGGTAACGAAGAGCAATACCTACTGAAAGAGTCCTTAGTGAATCAGATTGAATAAGTGTCGCGGCATGAAGATAATCATCCCACGTCATTAAAAAGGCATAAATGCCAACAGCCAAAATACCAGGACTAACAAGAGGAGTTACTATTCTTAACAAGATACCAGTTCTTCCTGCTCCATCTACATATGCTGCTTCTTCAATTTCTTTTGGAATATTTAGGAAAAAACTAGACATTAGAATCGAACAAAATGGAATTTGTGCAGCTACTATTGCAAAAATGAGTCCGAAATGTGTATTGATAATTCCAATACTTCCCATGAGAGAATATAGCGAAATCATCCTACTTATAATTGGAAACATTTGAGAAGAAAGCAGTACCGCAACCACAAGCAGAATCCATTTTGTCCTAAAACGTGCTATGGCATAACCTGTAAAAATTGCAACGACACAAGTAAAAAGAGCAGAAAGCATTGATACAAAAAAGTTGTTGCCATAATAAATAAAAAACTGATTGTTCACTGTAAATAAATTTATAAATGCATCAAATACTGGATTTTGAGGAAAAAGTGTTGGCGGATACATATACGATTCCATGTTAGTTTTAAAAGATGTAACGAGCATCCAATAAATAGGAAACAGTAAAAATAATAGAATTATTGTTAAAATGAAAATTTTGATAGCTTTTGAAATGTTTTTATTCATATACTTCTCCCAATTATTAACTCATATCATGAGTTTTGAATGCCTTATTATAAACTGCTATTACTATTATCATTAAAAGCATCCATACAGTTGTTACTGCAGCACCAGAACCAAGATTTAAGCTAACAAAAGCTTCTCGATAACTTAAAATTGCCAGGTTTGTCGTAGCTCCATTTGGGCCACCACCAGTCATTGTCCAAAAAAGTGGAAATTGCTTAAAGTTTTCAATGATAGCCATAGAGACTGAAACTTTAATTACGGGACTTAAATAAGGGAGTACAACAAAGATGAATTGTCTAACCTTACCTGCACCATCAATCTTCGCCGCTTCTAAGACATCTGTTGGGACATTTTGCAACCCAGCTAATAGCAGCAAGGTCATAAGTGGAATTTGCTTCCAAAGGGCTGCAATACTAACACCAAATAACGCAGTATCTGGATTGTTTAGCATAGCAAAATCATTTATTCTTCCAGCAGTTAAAAAGGATACGAGGTATCGTATAAAACCATACTGAGGTTGAAAAAGCCACATCCAAATTAAGGCAGAAATAACCGTAGGAACTACCCAAGGTGTCATCATTATACTTCTGAAAAAACGAGCCCCTTTTATATTTGAGTTTATTATTAGTGATAATGCCATGCCGAGAATGAGCTGAAATAATATAACAAATATTACAAAGGTAAAAGTATTTATAATGGCAGATGGCAATGAATTAGCTTCAAACAAACGTATATAATTTTCAAAATTATTCCATTCTCCGCTTTTCCCACTAATAATATTTCGAACACCATAGTCTAAAAAACTCTTTATAATCGAATCAATTATTGGAATTATGATAAATAATAGTGCTAGTAAAACGGCTGGAAGAGTTAAAACCATTGCGTAATAACCATCAGCTTTTTCACGTGTAAGCTTTTTCATATAGTCCTCCTAGATTATGTTTTAAGCCTTTTAAGAGTAATAGTAAACGTACTATTACTCTTAAAAGACTGTGTTTATCTATTACAATATAGATAAACACAGAAAAACAATTAGTTACCTAATTTTGCATTCATTGTATTTTCAAATTTTTCTATAGCACTATCTACATCTTCATCACTAACAGTAACAGCTTGTGCAAGTGTACAAAGTTCTAAATTAAGGTCGTTCAACTGAGGTATAAATGTTTGCTTCTTAACATTGCTAGCTGCAGCAGCTGCACCTTTTAATACATTATTATTTAGCAATCCTTGCATGTTTGCCATTGATTCTTTAGCAGGGTATGCAGGTGTTACATTTGTCATAAAATCACCAAGCACTTCTTCTGTAATTAAAAACTCTATAAACTTAGCAGTAGCACTGGCTCGTGCATCTCCATTGTCTACTAAAACCATGCAGTGAGATTGTAAAACACTTTGTCCGCTACCACTTCCACCTTGTAGAGGTGCTGCAGATGCAGTAAAGTTTTTAGCATCAGCATTAATTGCTTGTACACCGTTAAAACCCCATGATTGATCATAGTACATTGCAAGTTGTTCTAATGCAAATAAGTTTCGCAAGTCCTTAAGTTTTGCATTTTGTGGATTATACCCCATGTCATCTAAATGTTTAATCATTTCAAATGCTTGCTTAAATCCATCATTGTTAATTGAAAGATTCCCTTCTTCGTCTAATACTGTACCATCAAAGTTAAAAATCATACCAGTTAAAGAAGCCCCTGAAACAGGAACAGAAGAAGTTGTTTGTCCAAAAGCATATACTTTATTACCGTTAGCATCTGTTAACTGAGAAAGAGCTTCTGCAGCAACTAACATTTCATCATATGTTGTAGGTGGATTTTCAGGATCAAGTCCAGCTTCAGCAAATAAGTCTTTATTGTAATACAATACATATGGTGAAATATACATCGGTATACCATACATATCACCATCAATACTAAACGCATTTAGAACATCTGGATAAAAATCGTTTAAATAGTCTTTATCAAGAATATCAGTAATTGGAGCTGCTAAACCTGAATCTGCAAGACCTGGAACCCAATCTATTTCACCATAAATAGCATCAACCTTGTCTCCTCCACCTGCCATATTAATTACTTGATTCATTATTTCACCATACGGTGCTGTTACCCATTCAATTGTAATGTCAGGATTTTGAGCTTCAAACTCCTCTTTTACACCTGTCCAAAAAGATTCGTAACCTGCTTCTAATAATGCATAGTTAGCAACCTTAATAGTTACAGGTCCCGCTTCGACTTCTTCGCCCTTTGAACACCCAAAGGTGAGAACCAAGGCTGCTAAAGCAACCACCAATAAAAACGTTGTTCGTTTTTTCATTTTGCCTCCTATATTAATTTGCATTTTATATTAGTATACTTAACGCAAACTAAATTACTTATTATGTACTTTCTCTAAGTACGAGCTCAGTTTCAAGTACTACTTCAAGTTGTTTATCTTTTTCACTCATCAATTCTTCTAAAAATTCCAGTACCTTTATTCCCGCTGTCTTCCTATCGATTTTAACACTACTAAGTCTTGGTCTAGAAAAGTCGCACAACGCTGAATTATTAAAGCCTATCACAGATACATCATTTGGAACATTTAATCCAATATTTTCAAGTATTTCAATTACAGTACATGCTACATAATCAGTTCTACAAATAAAAGCATTAGGGGCATCACTGCGATTTATTAACTCGTGAATGCATTTAGACAAGTCAGTTTTATCTCTATATCCAACAACATACCGTACATCATCTACATCTAGATTAAATTCTTTTATTTGATTTTCGAAGCCTCTAAATCTAAAGTCCTGTAAATCAAAATCTCCATTTTCTTGATTTGTAAGGCTCTCTCCAATGTACACAATATTTGTACGACCTTTTTCGTATAATGCTTTAACACATTGCTTGGCCCCATTAAATAGTCCAGTATTTATTTTTGCATAAGAACCATTCAGTTGGCCGTAGTCACGTATTTCAAACAAAATTACTGGTATGTTTAGGTCAATCAACTCTTGTATTCTTTTTGATGAAAATCTACCTGAGCCTATAACTACACCATCAAAAAAGCCGTCTGAAATTCTTCGAACAAAATCATCACCGCCCTTATCATAGCATAATGAAAAAAAGTATCCTTTGTCGTATGACAAACGATTTACCTCTTTAATAATACTACCAAAGTGTTCGCTCTGAATATCATCAACAACAAATAATATATGATTTGTTGTTTTCCCTTTTAAAGCGCGAGCCATTGTATTGGGTCTGTAGCCGAGTTTTTTTATTGCTTCTTGTACTCGTTGTTTTTTATCCCTGTCAACATACCTATTTGCATTAACTACATAAGAAACAATAGTATCCGTAACTCCAGCCTCTCGAGCAACATCGGCTCTTGTAGGACGAGACAAAACTGATTTCATTTCTATCCTGCCACTCCAGTTGATTTTTGTTTTCTTCGAACATTTTCAGTTATTTCTAAACCTGTGTCGTAATCAAGCTGCACTAGTTCTCCCTTCCCTGCAGGTCTTTGTCTAGTATGATAATCAACTTCCCAATCAGGTACCTGGGTTTCTTTATTCCATGGACGCACCTTCCATTGATAACCTCTGAATGGATCTCTAGAATCGTTCATAAAATCTATTATTCTTGCATGTAATGTATCTCTAATATTCTTACTAGATGAATCATTAATTAGATTATACATTTCAGCTTTATCATTAACGGTATCATATAATTCATCAGTTTCATCTAATAAATATAGAGCCAATTTATGCGTATTAGTAACTGCAGCTCTCATAAACTGGATACCACCAAAACCATCATGATCAATTTCATATCGATGAAATTCAATAAATACGGTGTCTCTAAATGTTTTATCTACAGTAGAATTATCAAAATTTTGCGGATTTTCAATTATTGGTCGCATTGATTTACCCTGTAAAACAGGGGGTATATCTGAATTAAAATATTCCAAGAGAGTTGGAACAATATCTATATGAGATGTTACACTGCTATACACCTCTCCCTTTGGAGTTGGCCAATATGCACCACCTTTAATAATTAGCGGTATATGAGCTATTTCTTCATACACGCTAGGACCCTTAGCAGATAATGAATGTGCTCGCAAAGCATCCCCGTGATCGGATGTAAAAATAATCATCGCATCCGGTGCATGTTTTTTTACAGACTCTAATACTCTACCAATTTCATAATCAACGAATGAATTACAACCTAAAAATAATTCAGGACTAATTTTAAGATCATCTTTGTTTTCGTTTAACTTTTCTCCAGCCCAGAGTTTTTGTAATAGTGGTTTATCTTTTAATGTATCATATATGTTTTCGCTCTTTGGCATTTCATAATCTTTATACATCGAAGCATATGGTTCAGGGCAAACAAAAGGGCCATGAGGTTCATCATAAGATACGGTTAAAAAAAAGTCTTCTTCTTCAAATTTTTCTAAAAAATCAAGGGCTCTATCAGTACACCGATGTGCAAATGTAAAATCTTCAGTAACACCACCATTTGTTATAGACGCATCTTCCCTTCTTGATAACATTCTTTGTTCTGGAGTTAATTCGTCTAAATAGCATCTCATATCATACCAATAATCTTTTTCATAACCATCGGGGCAAACACCGTTTCCAAAGTAGTCTCCACCATCTAAATGCCATTTTCCAATGTATCCACAGCGTACATTTACATCTTGTAGGTAATTACCCACTGTCTTTATTCCTGACCATAGTGGTACTGTATTTGTAAAACTACCATTCGCATGTGGAAATAAACCTGTGAAAATAGCTCCTCTTGCTGGCCCGCATACAGGTTGGCATGTATATGCTTTATCATATCGAACACCTTCTTTTGCAAGTGCATCTAGATTTGGTGTTTTCATATCGGGGTAACCATAACAACCAACCATATCAAATCGAGTTGTATCAGTCATAATAAATACTACTTGTTTCTTTGCTTTCATTTTAAACCTCAGATGTATATACACTGGTGTGTACTTTATATACATAGCAGTGTACACCCGAAAATTAAATCTGTCAAGAAAAAAAACGTAATTTTAGCAACTTTTTTGATAGTTTATGATGTCTTATGTATTATTTTGGAAATATTACTGTTATTTTTGTACCTTTCATTACTTCACTCTCCAAAAGTATCTTCCCTTTATGAACATTAACTGCATGCTTTACAATAGACAAACCAAGCCCTGATCCTTTTATATTACTTGAGTGACTCTTATCAACACGATAAAACCGTTCAAAGACTCTATCATGACTTTCTTTTGGTATTCCTATTCCACTATCTTTTACAGATATTTTGATTTTCGAAGATGTCTTAGTTAAAGTAACAAGTACTACCCCATTTACAACGTTATATTTAATTGCATTTTCTATTATATTATAAAACGTTTCATCTAATACACTTTGGATACCTTCAAAACAAACATCCTCTAAATCTGTTTTTACTATAACGTTCTTTTTCTCTGCAATTATTTCAAGCCTTGATATTATATTTTCAATTAAAAGTGCAAGATTAACTGGTTCTGTTTTATATGTTTGTTTCATTTCATCAAGTTGTGAGATTTTTAAAATGTCTTCAATAAGCTCTAATAGGTTTGTAGCTTCAGTATAAATTTTTTCATTAAAACCTTTAATATCTTCTGGTTTCGCTAATCCTTCTTTGATAATTTCAGCGTACCCTAAAATACTAGTAAGTGGGGTTTTTAATTCGTGTGATACATTAGCAGAAAATTCTCTTCTTAACTTTTCTGCCTGAGCTTTTTCTGTCATATCAATTACAATAATTAATAATCCACTAACATTCTGTATTCCCTTTTTATTATTTTTTACTGGCGACACATGCAAAAAACATTCCCTATCTGATACTTTGAGAGTTAGTTCGCTAGAATTTCCCGCATAGGCTCTTTCGATTGTGCAAATAAACTCTTCACTGCGATTAAGTTCAAACACATCTTTATTTAAAAAGGAGGACTTTTTGGAACCAAATATTTTTGTAGCAGTCTTATTTATTGATATAATTTTATTTTTATCATCTAATAATATAAATCCATTTGCAATATTTTTTGTCAATATTTTAATTTCTTCTTTAATAATTTTAAGTCGATTGCTTTGCTTTTTTATCTGCCTTTTTTGTCCACGTATTTTCTGATAAAACAAATCTAATTCATCATAAATCGGCTCATCTATATTATAAAGAGGCGCAACAATTTTCTTTGAAAGAAAGCCAGATAAGGCTATAGCAACAATTACAATTACTATAACTAAAAATAACATCAAAGGTATAACTCGCTTTATTATGCCATACACACTTTCTATCGTAATAGAAAGTCTTAATATAGTATTCGTATCAATTTTTTCAGCATAGTAATATGTCTGTTTTCCCAAAGTATCTGACATTCGAGTGCTTTCTGCACTTGTTTGGTTTAACAATGCTACTACTTCACTTCTATCAGCATGGTTTTCCATAGCTTGAAAGTCTTTTGCATTATCAAATAATACAACTCCAGCCGTATTTATCACTGTCATGCGTGATGGTGTGAATATTACTGAAAAATCATACTCAGAGTCTTGAGAAAGCAGCTTTGACTTTATTTGTATAAACTCTCTTTTTAAATGTACCTTTTCAGTTTCAAATATTCGCCTATATGTAACATATGAGTTTAAAAATGTAAAAATAAGTAGTGCAACTAATGTTACACCAGTTATGCTTAGAAATATTCTTTTTCGCAAGTTATTCTCCAATCTTATAGCCAACATTTCTGACTGTTTTAATTATACTTCCATCATCACCAATTTTTTGTCGTAACGTCCTAATATGCACATCTACTGTTCTACTTTCACCAGAATACTCATACCCCCATACTGATGTAAGTAAATTATCACGAGAAAATACAACCCCTTGATTTTCCATTAAGAATAATAATAACTCAAACTCTCTAAAAGACAATTGAACTTCCTTGTTGTCTACACATACAGTTCGTTTCTTTTTATTTACTTGAATGTTAAAAATCGATACTTTTTCTTTTGGAGCATTTTCGTTTTGACTGGTTCCCACTCTTCGTAGAAGTGCTTTAATTCTAGAAATCATTTCCATAATTGCTATTGGTTTAGTAATATAGTCATCAGCTCCAGAATCTAATCCTTTAATTTTATCAAGCTCACTAGATTTAGCTGTAATAAGTATTACTGGAATATTCTCTGTTTGTTTATTACTCCTAAGCTCGTTTAAGATGGAAATACCATCTTTTCCTGGCAGCATAATATCTAGTAAAATCATTTGAGGTAAGCATTCATTTAGACTCTCTTGTAGCTCTTTATAATCTTGACATCCTTTGCATTCAAAGCCTGCAGTATTTAATGCATACAGTATGAGTTCTTGAATATTAGTATCATCTTCTACACAATATATCATAATTAGTTTTCTCTTCTATGTTTACCAGTAATTGAAAATTCAACCCATTCCGCTATATTAGTAGCATGGTCACCAATTCGTTCAAAATACTTAGCAATCATTAATAATAAAATTGCATTTTCTGTTTCGTTTGTATTTTCGCGCACAATACCAACAACATCTGACTTCATCTCATCAAAAAGATTATCAACAACACTATCGTATTTTATAACCTTTTCACATATGTTTATATCGTTTTTAACGTATGCATCAATAATATCAGTTACCATTTTTGTCGTTGCATTTGCAAGTGCTTGTATGTGCGAACTATTCTTATAATTTGACAAATCATTGTTTAAAACAATTTCGGCAATATCTCTGCCTTGATCACCAATTCTTTCTAGGTCTGTTAGCATTTTTAAGGTTGCAGAAATTTTTCTAAGATCTCTTGCTACAGGATGCTGTTTTAATAATATAGTTAAACACAGTTCTTCAATTTCTCGCTCTTTGTTATTAATGCTTTCTTCAAGTATCAATGCTTCCTTTGCACTATCAATATCATAATTTAAAAGAGCTTTCGAAGCTTTTTCAATAGATTTTTCACACATATTACCCATTAGAATTACTTCTTTATGTAAAGCACTTATTTCTGTATCTATAAGACTACTCATTATCCAAATCTCCCTGTAATATAATCTTCTGTTTCTTTTTTTTCTGGCAAAGAAAAAAGTGTATTAGTATCATTAAACTCAATAAGTTTTCCTAATAGAAAAAAACCTGTCTTATCAGAAACACGCAAAGCTTGTTGCATATTATGTGTTACTATAGCTATAGTATAACTTTCTTTTAAGCTTAAGACAAGCTCTTCAATTTTTGAAGTTGATATGGGGTCTAAGGCAGATGTAGGTTCATCCATTAATAATACTTCTGGATTTACTGCTAAAGCTCTAGCTATACAAATTCTTTGTTGCTGGCCACCTGATAAACTTAAGGCTGATTTTTTTAATGTATCTTTTGTTTCTGACCAAATTGCAGCGTCTCTCAAGCTTTTTTCTACTATGTCATCAAGTTGAGTTTTCTTTCGTATACCATGTGTCCTAGGTCCATAAGCTATATTATCATATATACTCATAGGAAAAGGATTTGGCTTTTGAAAAACCATACCAACTCGTTTTCTTAAAATATTTATATTTAAATCATTGTATACATTTTCATTGTCTAAGTAAAAATCACCTTCAACTTTACAACCTGAAATTAAATCATTCATCCTATTAATACTTTTTAAAAGCGTTGATTTTCCACAACCAGATGGTCCTATAAATGCAGTAACGTTATTCTTATTAATATCTAAGCTTACATCCTTTAGTGCCTGGGTCTGTCCATAATAAACATTTGCATTCTTAATCGATATTTTCATTTTATTTCCTTGATACCTAATTTGATTTGAGCATTTTTTTTGCTATAAACGACGAAAACATATTCATACTTACAACAATTATTAATAAGATAGTTGAAGTAGCATACGCTTGATTTATATATAAGCCCTCTGAACTAAGCATATACATATGCACAGACAATGTCCGTCCTGTTGAAAAAAGATTTCCAGCATTTGGAGAAGTTCCAGCGGTGTATATTAGACATGCAGTCTCCCCTACAACGCGTCCAATTGCTAAAATAATTCCAGCTAGTATTCCATTTACAGCGGATGGCAAGACTATTATAAATATTGTTCTAAGCTTTCCTGCCCCCAAGCCAAAACTAGCTTCGCGATATTCTATGGGTACGGATTTTAATGCTTCTTCAGTTGATCGTATGATAAGTGGAAGAATCATTATTGAAATAGTAAGAATTCCAGACAGAAGAGACATTCCCATTTTTAAGAAAACTACAAAAAACAAGCTTCCAAACAAGCCATAAATAATAGACGGAATTCCTGCTAAGGTTTCAGTTGTGAGGCGAATAATTCTAACTAAGGAGCTTTCGCTCTTTGAGTACTCTACTAGGTATATTGCAGTAAATATACCGAAGATTGCCGCTAAGCTCACACTAAGTAGTGTTAATATAAAAGTATTAATAACAGCTGGAACGAGAGAAACATTATCTGAAGTATATTCTAAATTAAAAATTGAAGGTTTACCATCGAACAGCTTTTGTATTTCTTCGATTATTGGTCCAATGCCAGAAAAAAGAACATACCCTATTATGCATACTACAGTAGCAATTGTAAGTATCGCGCATAACATTACGAAAAAGCGAATAATCCGAGAAGAATGTACTTGTTTCATGTTTTATGTTCCTTATTTTTGATTAAAGAAAAACTAACGTTAATGAGCAAAATAAATACAAAAAGAACAACCCCAGTTGCAACAAGAGCTTTTTCGTGTAAACCAGCTGCATACTTCATTTCAATAACGACATTTGCAGTCATAGTTCTAATTCCTTTTAGCATATTTCCAGTTAGTCTTGGCTGATTTCCAGCAATCATAATTACAGCCATAGTTTCGCCTATTACTCGTCCAATTCCTAATACTATTGAAGCTAGGATTCCAGACTTTGCTGCAGGGACAACTACTTTAAAAACGCTTCTTTCATGAGTTGCACCCAGAGCACGTGAGTTTTCATATAAAGCTACAGGCACTGCCCTTATTGCAGATTCACTTAAACCTATTATAGTGGGAAGTATCATTATACCCAAAAGAATTGAAGCTGTTAGAATACTGTTTCCATTACCACCGATATAACTTCGAACAAATGGAACTAAAACAGTCATGCCAAAAAAACCATAAATAATTGACGGTATACCAGACAAAAGATCTACTGCTGGCTTTAACCAGGAGTAAATATATTTTGGACAAAAATGTGTCATAAAGACTGCAGTCATAATACCAACAGGTACACCTATAATAATTGCAAGGGCCGTTATATATAAACTTCCCACTATCATGGGAAAAATTCCATATAGGTCGTTACTTGGTTTCCAGTTCATACCAAGCAAAAAATCTAATACCCCAATTTCTCCCATAGCAGGCAAACCATTTGCAAATAAAAATATACAAATGAAAAGCACTGCTACGATAGATACTAAGGCAGTAAGTAAAAATAGTTTTTCAAAAACTTTTTCCTTAAGCTGCATCTATATTCCTAATTATTAATATCTGAAAAGCTCATTACATTACCAAGATAGATATCTCTTACTAATTCTACTGAGAGATCTGTAAGTGTATTTTCATTATTAACAATAACTGCAATTCCATCTTGGGCTATAACCATACCATTTATTTGTTCTAGTTCTGAATCTTTAAGAGATCGACTTGCCATTCCTATTTCAAATGTTCCCTCAATTGCTCCTTTTACCCCAGCACTTGAACCTATCCCCTCTATGTTAATTGTTACATTTGGATTTCTTTGCTTATAACTTTCAGCTAATTTTTCCATTAGTGGGTATACAGATGTTGATCCACCTATAGAAAGGATTCCTCCATCCATTGCACCTGAATAGGAATCATTATCATAAACCGGTATGAATCCTTCTTCTGTTGCTATTTGTTGACCCTCAACACTTGTAATAAAATCAATAAAATCTAATGCTAGTGCTGACAAATTGTCTGGATAGGCTATGTTAAAAGGACGAGCGATTTTGTAACTACCTGCTTGAATATTAGCAACACTAGGTTCGACTCCGTCAATAGAAACTGCCTTTACAGTACTATTTAATGAGCCTAAAGAAATATAACCAACAGCATTGATATCATTTTGCACTGCAGTCATAACTTTTCCGGTTCCATCGTGAACAATAGCATCTAAGCTTGTATTATCACTTCCACCTTCATCTAAGCCAACAAGCTCCACAAAAGCTCCGCGAGTACCAGAACCGTCCTCTCGTGTAATAACAGAAATTAAGTCGTTACTTCCTGCTTGGCATCCAAATACGCTGAGCAATGTTGCAACACATGCTACTTTAATTAAAATTTTCATTCTTACTCCCTGGTAGGTATTCTCGTTACGAGTAGTCCCACTCATTTAATTTTTTGTGTTCACGACTATATGTGATACACTGTTCTTGAGTAAGAATATAAAATGTATATGTAAATTCTAAAAGATAAGAAATGTAAAAAGTATGTAAAATACGTAAAAAATGGCATCCTTGCCATTATTTACTATTGAGTTTTCTAAAGAGAATAAATGATTAGCTTAAAACTCATTTACTTTCCCGTTTTGCGACATCCCTGTCGCGCTATTTTTAGGCCTGTATATATTCAGTTTCATTCTTGCCATTTTTTACTATTGAGTTTTCTAAAGGGGATAAGTGATTAGCTTAACACTCATTTACTTTCCCGTTTTGCGACGTCCCTGTCGCGCTATTTTTAGGCCTGTATATATTCAGTTTCATTCTTGCCATTATTTACTATTGAGTTTTCTAAAGAGAATAAATGATTAGCTTAAAACTCATTTACTTTCCCGTTTTGCGACATCCCTGTCGCGCTATTTTTAGGCCTGTATATATTCAGTTTCATCCTTGCCATTATTTACTATTGAGTTTTCTAAAGAGAATAAATGATTAGCTTA
>CAYJIS010000028.1:0-24333 GCA_964370315.1 uncultured Treponemataceae bacterium | reverse complement strand
GTAAAGGGATCTTCAAACATGGTTTCACCAACTCGTGGAGCATTATATACAATAACACCTATTATATGGGATTTTTGATGTGCTAATAATTGTGCTGCAAGGTTTGGTGTATAATTTTCGGAGTCTAAAACAGATTGAACTATTTCTAATGTTTCTTGAGATACTTTTTGCAATCGTCCATTGAGTACATTTGAAACAGTGGTTGCACTTACACCAGCTTTTTTTGCAATCTGTTTTATCGTAGCCATATTTTTACCTTTTACTTTTTTACTTTTAATTCTGTACTCTTTAGTGCTAAATTTCACCATACGCAGAAGAAGAGAAATCGTCCATACAGATTTTTCTTTTACCAGAACTTAGGTAAAAGAAAAACCACGGAGACTTCTCTACTTCATTAGTGTACAGAAGTAAATCTAAGAATTATTTTAAATAACCTAGCCATTTTTCTTGCTGTGCAATCATGTATTCAACCATAGGTTTTACTGGCAAGCAACGATTTACGATTGGATTGGCAAGCATTGCTTGAATTGCATAATCCTTGCTTTTATGAATAACTGCTTCTGCAGTTAAGTCATAAACACCACAGTAATTTCTCAATAAAGCTTGGTAACCTTTTGGCACTTCAGTTTTTATACCAGTTAAACCATTTTTGTCAATTATTGCAGGGCATTCAATTGCAATCCAAGAAGGTAAGTCTTCGATTAAACCATTGTTTTGAATATTAACTGCTGCTTCTTCAAATCCTGCGTTACTAATAATTCCGTCCATAATTGGAACAGCTCTTTCATGTGTAACGAGTTCTATAGATGGCATTTTATTTGGTAGTGAAGTTTTATAAAACTCATAAAAATCTAGGATACCTTTATGGTCTGCGACATCCCATGCCCAGCTTAAATACTCACCGAAATGACTATCAACAGTTATTGGCAAAAGCTTATATGTTTCTAAAATATATTTAAGAAGCGTTCTGTCTGCCCAAACATACTTACTGTCAAAGTCTGGATTTTCTTTTGCATACTTTTCTGTTTCTTCTGCTTTTCCTGTTTCACGGAATCTATCTAAAAGATCAGAATATCCTGGTTCTTTTTCAAAAAATGAGTGTGCTTTTTTTAATACTTCAGGATAGAGGTCTTGTCCAGTTTTTGTGTTTTTAACTTCTAACATGCAGCTAAAGTGATTTAATCCAGCAGCTCTAAAATGTAAGTCTTCAATTGGAGTATTTAGCATTCTTGGAAGCCATCTATAAAGCCATCCAATTTCGTGGCACATACCAATAAACTTAGCTTGAGGAAATGCTCGTAAAACAGCAGTTGTAATTGCAGTCATAGGATTTGAGTAGTTAAAAATATATGCATCTGGGCATACTTCCATCGCATCTCGAACAATGTCTAAAATAGGTGGAATTATTCTCAATGCATGAAAAACTCCGCCAGGACCACCGTTTTCTCCGTACACTTGATGAAAACCATATTGCATTGCTACTTTCCAGTCTTCATCCCATAGTTTAAAGCGATCGCCTACCTCAATAGATGAAATAATAAAGTTTGCACCTTTAAAAGCTTCTTTTCTGTTTGTTGTTGCACTAACAGTAAAATCTAGCTTTTTTTCTTCGATGAAGGCTTGGGCTACTTTATATACTTTATCCAAGCTTTCTGCGTTAATATCAAGGAGCGCAACTTCGCTTCCTTGTAACTCTTTACTGCAGAAGATATCTCCTAAACTTCCACAGCCAAACTGAGCACTACCTGCCCCAACCAATACTACTTTCATGGTTTTCTCCAATTTTTATTTTATAAGTAACGACATACATATCGCTAAGCTGTAATATAAACGAGTTTTAACAAAACTCGAAAGCTCAATCCCACAAAAATGAAAGATTAAACATACATCATTTTTTACTACTTACAAAGTAGCAAATTATTTAAGTGCCACCACCTAGAACAAAGATAGCAACAAATGACCCTACACAAATAGTGTTACGTAACACTATTTGTGTTATAAAAATATCCATTACAAAATGGATATTTTTATGACTACTTTATAGACCCTTCAACCATTCCTTTAATAATATAGCGTTGAGCAAAAAGATATAAAAATATTACAGGAATAATAGCAATTAATGCTGATGTTAAAATTAAGTCCCACTGTTTTAAATAGGCGCCTGCAAATGCAGTTACAGCTATTGGTATTGTTTGCACTGCCCCATTAGAACCTAATATAAGATACGGCAAGAGATAATCATTCCAAATCCAAATCCCATTTAATATAAGTACGGTTACAATAATTGGCTGTAAAAGAGGCATTACAATATTAAAGAATGTCCGTGCCTTACCACAACCATCGATTGTCGCTGATTCTTCAAGTTCAAGAGGAATCCCTTTTATAAACCCATGGAATATAAATATCGATAGCGAACAACCAAACCCTAAATATGCAAAAACGATTCCGGGAATTGTTCCGAGCAATTTTACACCCAAAGCGTTCCCAAGTATTCTCATCCAACCAACGAGAGGATACATAAGAACTTGAAACGGAATAACCATAGCAGCTACAAAGAGTAAAAACAAAACTGATGTCCATTTTTCTTTTACTCGAACTAATACCCAAGCACACATAGAAGAAAAGAATACAATAACAGTTAACGAAATAACCGTAATTATTACACTATCTATAAATGCGCCGACATAATCTACCGTTTGATTAGTAAATATCCTTTGAACATTTACCCATAGTTGTCCCCAACTTTCAGGAGCTGCTAGGGCATCAAAAATTATTTCGGGTGATGTTTTTGCTGAGTTTAGAATTACCATTCCAAACGGAAGCATAAACAAAATAAATAATATAATTCCAATTACCTCAAGAGCTATTGGGTGATTTGTTTTAAATACCTTTTTCATTACATTTCCACCTCATTTTTCTTGTTAATTGAAACTTGTATAAGTGATATTACAACCAACACAATGAAAAATACAACTGCTTTAGCTTGAGCTTCCGCCATTTTATTTGCAGTAGCTGTATTAAAAATATTCATAGCAAACAATTGACTAGCTTTTACTGGTGCATCTAAGAATCTCGTTGCTGGCCCACCATTTGTAAGAGTAAAGTTCATATCAAATTGCTTAAATGAATTTGTTAGCGTTAAGAACAATGAAATAGTAAATGCATTAGCCATCATTGGTATAATAATTTTAAAAATTCGAGTTATGTAATTTGCACCATCTACGCTTGCAGCTTCTAAAAGAGATGCTGGTATTCCCTGAATCGCAGCAACAAATATAAGCATTATATAACCTGCGTATTGCCATGTATTTACAAAAGACATTACCCAAATTACGAGGTCTGCATTTCCAAGTAATGATTCCTGTAATGCAAGTATTTGCATTTTTTCACCTATACCAACAAATGCTTGGTTAAAAATAAATTGCCAAATATATCCTAAAACGATACCACCAATAAGGTATGGTACAAAAAATCCTGCTCGATAAAAATTCTTCAGTTTAACTTTACTTGTAACAAGAAGTGATAGACAAAAACTTACAACGTTTACAAGAATTATATTAATTACAGTATATGCTATTGTAATTAAAAAAGAGTATAGAAAATCAGGTGCTGAAAAAAGATTTGAAAAATTCTTTAACCCTACAAAATTAGGGCTATTACTAATTCCATTCCAATCTGTGAGTGAATAATACACACCAAGCAAAAAAGGTATAATAACAACCATTACAAATGCAAGCACACAAGGTGCCACAAATAGGTAGTTTACTAGTTTATGTTTTTTTATCATAATTTCCCCATTTTTTATTTTTAGCCGATTGTATGTGTATAAAATCAAAACTAAAAATTGCAGCTTTCGAGTATACCTTTATAATAAAATATACTCGAAAGGCGATAGCAAAAGGCATATAAATACCTTTTGCTAACAGTAAAATTAATTACTGCTTAGTTCATATTTGCAACTGCTTCTTCCATATCAGCAATAAACTGATCAATTTGAGAAGGATCTTGTGCAAATAAATCAAAGATAGGACCAAATGTATTTTGACCTACACCATCTGGTAACATTCCGAAGAAAACTCCGTAATTTCCACCTTTTTGATTTGCAGCAACGAGTGCTTGGCTCAATTGTCCTGGTGGTTGCAAGTCAACTGATTTAAATGCTGGAATCATACCTGCATTTGCAACCATGTATTCATGCCCTTCAGGAGTTGAGGCAATAGAGTTTAAGAATTCTAATGCACCTTCAAGATTGTCACTATTTTTGTTTACACAATACCAGCTAGGAGCAAAAAGGAACAAGCCCTCTGTATCTTCATCTAAGAAAGCATGAGGTGCATAACCAATGTCAAATGTAACACCTAATTGTGCCATATTTGGGTCTACCCAGTTACCTTGATGTAAGAAAGCTGTTTTTTGTTGTGCAAATGATCCTACTTGATCATCGTAACTACCATTTAGCAAAACATTTTGATCAGCATAAATATAAAGAAGCTGTAGATATTGAGCGTATTGATTAAATCTTTCGCTATCAAGTTCACCAGCAAGTGCTTTTTCAATTACACTAGTATCAGTAAAATCAAGACCTGCGCCCCAGTATGTCGCTAGATTATGCTGAGCAGCTACCCACCACATACCACCTGATACTGATGCTGCCATTGATACAACTGCATCAAGTCCTAGTTCGTCTTTCATTGAATCAATTTTTTCAAATGCTGCTTGGTATGCTGCTCTATTTGTAAGTGTAGCAGGATCAACACCAGCTGCGTTTAAGATATCAGCATTATAGGCGAGCCCATAACCTTCAATCGCAACAGGAAAACCATATACTTTTCCATCTTGCATAAAGGCTAAATCTGTATCTGCTACCCATGATTCATTAGAAAGATCATACATATAGTCTTTCCAAACATCGTATCCACCTTGGCCTTCAATAACGAAGATATCTGGCATTTCATCTGCTTGTGCCTTAGCACGAAGTGCTCCACCGTAATCTCCACCACCACCAAGAGTTTCAACAGTTACTGTTGTTCCTGTTCGTTCAGAATAATCTGCAGCGTATGCATCAATTGCATCTTTAATTTCAACCTTTAGTTGAAATAACTCAACGGTTCCATCATTTTCCGCACTGCCACCACAGCTAATTAAAAAAGCAGAAGTAACAAGCATGAGTACTATAAGTACTGATAAAACTTTTTTCATTTCAATCCTCCAAAAAAATATATTATTGGTGTTACGTAACACCAATAATAAGTATAACACAGATTTTCCAGATGTCAAGCTATAAATTTCATTTTTTTGTATTATATTGTGTAGAAAAACAAATCTAGACTAAGAGCGAATGCTCTTAGTCTAAACAATTATGCATTAGGTAAATTTTCAATAGCAGCTTTCATATCATTTATAAACTGATCTATCTGTGTTGGATCTTGTGCAAACAAATCATAAATTGGAGCAAAAACATTCATTCCATAACCTTCAGGAAGCATAGGAAAGAATACTCCATAGTTTCCTCCGCGTTGGTTTGCTTCAGAAATCGCCTGACTTAATTGACCAGTAGGTTGTGCTTCAACTGATTTGAAGGCAGGAATCATACCTGCAGAGTTTACCATATAGTCATGCCCTTCTGGTGTTGAAGCTATTGAACGTAAAAACTCTAGTGAAGCTTCTAAGTTAGGGCTATCTTTATTTACTACATAGAATGATGGTGCAAAAATTGACAATCCTTTTTGTTCAACTGAAGAAAAAGCATTCGGTGCATAGCCAATATCAAACGTAACACCGAGTTGATTTAAGTTAGGATCTACCCAGTTTCCTTGATGTAAGAAAGCTGTTTTGCCTTGTGCAAATGCTCCTACTTGATTATCATAACTACCACTTGTTAGAATATTCCTATCTGCATATGTAAAAAGAAGTTGTAAGAATTTTGCATACTCAGTAAAGCGCGCTTCATCAAAATTGCCTTCAAGAGCAGCTTCAATAACGCTAGTGTCAGTGTAACCTAAACCATTACCCCAGTATGTTGATAGATGATGCTGTGCACCATCCCACCACATTCCACCAGCTAGCGATGTCGCTATCGAAACTACCGCATCTAATCCTAGTTCAGCTTTCATAGAATCAATTTTTTTAATTGCAACTTCATAAGCTTCGCGAGTTGTTAGTGTTTCAGGATCAACACCTGCTGCAGCAAGTATATCTTTATTATATGCTAGACCATAGCCTTCGATAGCTACAGGAAACCCATACACTTTTCCATCTACAGAAAACTCAACATCGGTATCTGAAACCCATGCCTCATCTGATAAGTCATATATATAATCTTTCCAAATATCATATTCACCTGTACCAGTAACTATGAAAATATCTGGCATTTCGCCCGCTTGAGCCTTAGCTTTTAAAGCTCCAGCATAATCTCCACCACCACCTAGTGTTTCAACAATAACTGATGTTCCTGTTCTTTCAGAATAGTCTGCAGCATATGCATCAAGTGCATCTTTAATTTCAACTTTAACTTGAAACATGTTAACGGTGTTGTCGGCTTCTTTATTACCACAACTTAGCATTAGC
Organism: uncultured Treponemataceae bacterium; assembly: GCA_964370315.1. Classification (GTDB taxonomy): domain Bacteria; phylum Spirochaetota; class Spirochaetia; order Treponematales; family Treponemataceae; genus CAYJFX01. The sequence goes on along the minus strand of CAYJIS010000028.1, from coordinate 17,766 downwards.
ATTGAACATGCTAATATAAGCACCAAAAGTACTCCCAATAATTTTTTCATTATTGCCTCCAAAAATATGTATAATAGGTGTTACGTAACACCTGTTATTAGTATATCACAGATTTGATATATGTCAAGTTCTAATTTTGCATTTATAAAAAAAAGTACTTGTATTCATGCACTTTTTAGACTTTAGTACTAATTGAAAACAATAATTACATCAAATTTTTAATGATTTAATTGTCAATGAAAATTCAGAATAAGCTTGAGCATTACATCTCTTGAGTAAGCCTTGTATTTTTAATAGTTGTATTTTCACTTAGGAAGACACAAACTATAACCGTTGCATCCTTGCATAAAAATAGTTAGAAGAATATTTATACATTTTCTCTATAGTTATAAAAAAAGCGTCTTTTTACATACGTAAAAAAACGCTTTTTCATATCTGATACTTATGACTTAAAAATTACTATTGCTAACGCTTTAATCCTGTTGCTACTTGTAGCATTGCATCACTCGTTTGGATTGCCTTTGAATTAAACTCATATGCTCTTTGAGCAACAATCATTTGTGTCATTTCATTTACTACTGAAACATTTGACATTTCTAAAAATTTATGTTGTACTTCGCCAAATCCATCAAAACCTGGTCGCCCTGCTAATGCTTGCCCAGAGGCATTTGTTTCTACAAACAAGTTTTGTCCATCAGCTTCTAAGCCTGGTGGATTAGGAAAACGATATAACTCCATTTGCCCAATTTCAAGGGGAATATCATTTCCTGCAACTTTTACGGTAACTCTACCGTCTTGACTTACAGCGAGTGTATCTATTAAAAAATTGTCGGGCATGATTATTTCTGGCATAACTCTGTGACCATTATTAGTTACTAATTGCCCTGATGAATCAACTTTAAATGATCCATCTCTTGTATAGGCATAACTTCCATCGTATTGCATAACTCTAAAAAAACCTTCGCCCGTTACCGCAAGATCAGTTATATTTCCAGTATTTTGAAGAGAACCTTGGTTAAACATTCTTTGGGTTGCTCCTAGTTTTACCCCACTACCCATTTGTATGCCAACTGGTGTTACAGTATCTTCAGTCGCAGGAGTTCCTGCCAATTTTACATTCTGATATATAAGGTCTTCAAATTCTGCTCTTTGCTGTTTATACCCAGTAGTATTTACGTTTGAAAGATTATTTGAAATTGTATCAATTTGATGCTGTTGACCGTTCATACCAGTTGCAGCTGTCCATAAACTTCGTACCATATAGCACTCCTATAATAAATTGTCTGTAATTATAGATAACAAACCTAACAAATGCGAGTTTTACACGTTTTCTAAGAAAACATAATCGGCTCTCCAATTAATTTTTTTGCACCCAATTTTTTTATGGACACAGTAAAACTCGATTGTAAAAGGCAACAATACTATTGCTTTTTACATTTATTCGCTATATATACTATCGGTAAAAAAAAAATTGATATTAGAAAAAAGATAATTCCATTGATAATTATATTGATAATTACAAAAGATATTAAAGACAAATACAAACTGCTGCACTCTTAGAGCACCCACTAAAATATAACCATTTCAGTGGAGATATTTAGCCTTCGTTAGACAATAGATCTATAGCTTGCGACCAAAAAACCATTTGCCGTGCATCTTCTTTTGGCTTAAAAAAATACAAATCTTCGCCAATATATAATTGCAAGCCTTTTTTTATTGAAAATACCAAGGCTTCTATATCTTTAACATCTTTTTCAAAGACATCTTTACCATGCAATACATCGCCCTCATATATTAGTTTTTTAGTACTAAGTGACAAAATACCGTCTCCGACTCGTAACAAACTTTTTTTTGCCTTGTTAAGAACCAACACGCTTACATCCATTTTAAAATCTAAATCATTAAGTTTTTCTAAAACGGCCTCTCCTTGCTTTGTATACCAATCATGTATTGTTTTGTATTTACCATTTGTAAAATTGCAATATTCATCCATAAAAACTGAATAATGACATTTATGGCAATCAATTCTATTATTTTTTGCCAAAAGAGTTAAAAAGCTATTGCACTGAGGACAATAATTTATTATATCCTCTAGCCCCCTAGAACGGTCCTTGCAAGAAATAAGTTTTTCTTCGAGCTTATCTCTATATTGCATCTCTTGGCACAAAGCGGTATGTACTTGTTCAAGGGAAAAATCCTTTAACTGCTCTGTAGTTAAGATTTTTTTTAATGTAATGTGTACATGAGCCTTTCTTTTTACTTTTGCCCATTTTGGACTAGCATAATAGGCGCCTTGAGTATGTATTTTAAACACATCTACACCGAGCATCTTTACCAATTTTTCAGTGCCGTTTGCTAATTTAAAATTGGTACCATCTGCCGACAGACGGCCTTCGGGCATCATTGCCACAATATGTCCATTTTTTATAGCACCAATGATTTTTAGAATTGTATCCGTATCTGGAGAAAAAAGCCTTTTAGGTATTACTCTAATCCAATTTAATACCGTTCGTACAGGTTCAATATTTAAGTAAAAACGATTAACCACAAAAGTGATTCGCTTAGGATAGGTTGCAATAGCAATATGTGCAAAATCAAAAAAATTAGGGTGCGTACAAAGAATGAGAGCTGGTGCTTTGAGCATGTCCTTATCACTACTTTGCATATGCACTTTTTGAGAACACGTATACCATATTCTTACAAAAAAGTAAAAAAAATGGTATATAATGCTGTTAGTTCTTTTTAAATACTTTTTTTTCTTTTTAGCGTGCATTTTTTTGTACTTTTTTCTTAAACAGTAATTCTCTATAGCTCAAAATTTGCATAAAGATAAACAGCACAATACATACAGCCAAAGTTATCCACGACCATGTAATACTTCTTGGCGCAAAGCCTAAAAGCAATAACATTGGAAAGCCAAAAAAGATAGCATACAATGCTTGAAAAACAATATTGTATGATGCAGGTGTTTTTAACTGCGGGTCTACTTCTCTAAGCAAAACCATGGCCGTACTTGCCGTTCCTGTACTCATACCATACATCGCCAAAAACTGCTCATCGCAATAATCTGGAAATAGTTTTTTACAGGCAATTTTAATTTGCCAATATGTTGCTATTGATCCAAACACTGATATCAATATTAATGGTAAAATAAATTCTGTTGTTTTGAAGGCAGTCAAATCAATTGCAGTGATACTTGCAACTACCATTAGGTCAAAAAACAATCCAGAAACACGACTCAATAGATAGTTACTTGTGTACACTCTGTTAATTATTTTTTTCTCATGTAATTTTTTTAATGTATTTTTCATTAACACGGCAATAACGGTCCCAATTAAAAAACTAAATCCCCATACCAGTGGATTCACCGTGTTCAACAAAAAGGAATTACCTGACAATAAAAATATTTTGTAAAACCCTTGCATAATTAAATACGTTATAAAATACCCTAAAAATACAAGTCCAACTTGTATGCTTAATTTATCTAGAGAATCTGAGTCGGGAATTTCGTTTTGGCCTAGTTGCCCTTCTTTTAAGAGTGCTTCTGCATCATTACCAACGGCATCTAAAGATATTTTTCCTCTTTTTTGCATACCTCGTAAATAGATTATTCCACCAATTGATGCCGAAATAAAACCAAGTGCCGCAATAGTTAAACCAAAACTACCACCGTTTTTAAAATCCCAAAGATTCTCATAATTTTTGCCCCAGGTAAAAGCTTGCCCAGGACCTTGTCCGAATCCCATTGGCAAAATTAATCCACTTGCAGGAAACACATTAACAAATACATAGGATAGTGCAATCGTTATACTAATACCTATGATTCCTTGTATAAGGTAAGATGAAACGGACATTAAGCCAGTTTCAAAATAATCTTTTTGTATCTTTTTGCTAGCTGCTTTTTTTACTGTCTTTAGAGTGACGGCAACAAAGCCAAGACCTAAACAGTGATACGTTAATGCCTCAAGCGACGAAATGGATAATAGAGATGTGTCAAAAATTGACTTCCAAATGCTATTAATTGCTAATACAAGAAAACCTGCTAAAACTGGACTTGGAATAAGCGTTTTTCTTATACAACGTACGTTTATTCGAATTGCATTTGCAAGCAATAAACCACCGTATAATATACTTACGGTAATGACGAAACTCCATGTTTGGGTATCCCACAAATTAAAACTTATCATAATAATACACTCTCATTTTTAATTGATTTTACCATTATACCATCAATTCGCTTAAAAAACAAGGATTTTTAATTCAATTTAATAACTACATAATACAAGCAAAAATCTAACATATTGCACGTATAAACTCATTGTTTTTTTAATATAGGATGTGAAAAATAGGAATTTTTAATGAAAAATTGTTTTTTTTGATATGTAGCATGAATTGATTGATATGCACACCAACCAATTCATGCTATGTTCGATTTACTTTTCTTCTATCTTACTCGGGCTACAGTAGTCCATAGCGTAGTCATATAGTCTTCTTGTGTTGTTATAGTTTTTTGATTTGCTTCATAAGCTCTGTTTACTTCTATCATTTGAATCATTTCATTAACTACATTTACATTTGATGTTTCTACGTATCCTTGCATAGTTAGAGGACGCCCTTCTCCCTCAAGTATATAAGCGGGACCTGACACATCTGTTTCACCATATAGGGATGATCCTAATTTTTTTAAGTAGCGCTCATTATCAAAGTGTACTATTTTAATTCTATCAACTTCTTGCATTGTTTCTTGAAAATACACCATACCATCTTCATTTACGATATATTCAGTTTGTCCAACTTGAATTGGTCCATTTTCACCTAGAACTGGATAGCCTTCTTTTGTAACCAAGAGGCCTTCTTTGCCAACCATAAAGTTACCGTTTCTCGTGTAGCGTTCGCCTTGTGGTGTTTGTACAGCAAAAAAACCTTCTGAGGATAGCGCAAGGTCAGTCCTACTTGAAGTTTCTTTATATGAACCTTGTGAAAAATCAGTGTATAGTTCGTTTGTTTCTACACCAAGCCCCAGCTTACCGATGATAGGAGCTGCATCTGCAGACCCTATTGGTGTTTTATACACGCCATCTGCGCCCATTCTTCTAATTAATAATTCTGGAAAGTTTTTACTGACCGCGGTATCTCTTTTATACCCAGTAGTATCTACGTTTGCCAAATTATTAGAAATTGCATCAAGTCTATTTTGCTGTGCATTCATACCACTTGATCCAATATACCAACCTCTAATCATATTTCCCCCTACTCCCACCGAAGTATTTTTCTATATTTTAATATCGGCATATAAAAAAATGGGTTTAGAACAAAATACTCGTTTTACTATGAATAAAAATAGTACGGTCGCTAGTATATGACGTATATTTTTTGAACTATGTAGTAAAAAAATGAACACAGCAATTATTTTTATAATATATGAAAATAATGTTTGCGTTATTTCAAAACATGGTGTACAATATACGTGAGGATTTTTATAGGAGAGGATAATATGAGGAAGGTCTTATCAATTGTTTTAGGTGGTGGTAAGGGAACACGCCTATATCCGTTAACACGGGAGCGTTCAAAACCCGCAGTTCCTTTTGGAGGAAAACATCGTATTGTCGATATTCCTATTTCGAATTGTATTAATTCGGGTTTTAATAAAATATATATTTTAACCCAGTTTAACTCTGCTTCACTTCATATGCATATTGCGAAGTCGTATACATTTGACAGATTTTCGCAAGGATTTGTAGAAATTTTGGCAGCAGAACAAACACTAGAGCATTCTGGTTGGTACGAAGGTACAGCAGATGCTGTAAGAAAAAACTTTTTACACTTTAAAACGCAAAAGCCAACTCATTATATAATTCTATCTGGTGACCAATTGTACCAAATGGATTTAAATGAATTTTTAGAAAGCCACATTAAGTCAGGTGCTGAAATTTCTATTGCTACAACTGCAGTTACACGAAAAGATGCAACTGAGTTTGGAATTATGAAAGTTAATAAAAATCTAAATATTACCGCATTTATGGAAAAACCTTCTCAAGATCTAGATATATCAGATTGGATTATCCCAGATGAGTCGAGAACTCCAGGGGCTACAGAGGGAAAAGACTATCTAGCATCAATGGGTATTTATATATTTGATGCAGCTGTTTTAGAAGAAGCCCTAGATAATGACTTTGAAGACTTTGGTAAAACTATTATTCCAATGGCAATTAAAAAATACAAAGTTTTTTCATACATTTATGATGGATACTGGGAAGACATTGGTACTCTAAGAAGTTTTTATGACTCTACCATTGAATTAACAACATATTCACCGCGCTTTAATTTCTATGATGCATTAGTGCCAATATACACTAAGCCACGAAACCTTCCCCCATCAAAAATTAATCATGCTTTGATGTTTAATACAATTACATGTGAGGGATGTATTATTAATGTTTCATCGCTTAGAAACTGTGTTATTGGAATCCGAAGTATATTAGAATTAGAATCAGAACTAGAGAATGTAATATGTATGGGTGCAGACTTTTATGAAACTGATGAACAAAAGATTGAAAATGCAAATAACAATATTCCAAATATTGGTATAGGTAGTCAAACAAAAATTCGTAATACAATAATTGATAAAAACGCACGAATTGGTAAAGATTGCTCTATAGGTTATGGAGAACTACCTCCTGAAGGAGATCATGGTATGTTTTTTGTAAAAGACGGACTCATTGTAATTACCAAAAATGCCATTATTCATGATGGAACTATTATATAATAGTGCCCACCAATAAAAAAAGTCCGTTTTTGTAAACGGACTTTTTTTTAAACTACATACTTAAACAATACGCTTACTTACCACAGCATTGTTTGTATTTTTTTCCACTTCCACACGGACACGGTTCGTTTCTACCAACTTTAGGAACATTTCGGACAATCGTAATATTTTCTGCTTGTCGTTTTGATGCCATTGGAGAAGCTCCCCTTTCTGCCTCAAAAGATTCAACGCTTTTATGTTGTGCATTCATATTAATAGTGCGTCCTCGTGCATGCAAGTCTTCACCTTGTGAGTTCTTAAATCGTACCTTAAACACAACTTCAACAATACCATTTCGAATTGAATCAAGCATATCATAGAAAATGTTAAACCCGTCTAGTTTATATTCTGTTAAAGGATTTTTTGAACCATAGGAACGTAAACTAACAGCTTCGCGCAGTGCTTCTAGTGATTCTAGGTGGTCAAGCCACTTATTATCAATCAATTGAACATAATGGTATCGAATAAACATATTTATGTATTCTTTACCTGCAATAGCTTCTTTTTCTTCAACATGTTTTTTAAGCAAGGTTTCAATTGATGTTAGAGCATTATTTGCATCAAAATCTGTTTTTGATAAAGTGTACCCAAAACTTTGCTTTACCGATTCTGCTAAATCAAAAAAGGCTGCTTCTTTATTCTGCTTGTAATTGCGAGAAAAGTCACTCGTTACATCTTCTAGTATCTCATTAGTGGTTGTCATTATTCTTGCTACAAGATTATCATCAGAAAGAATAGCATCTCTTTGTGTGTATACAAAGTTCCGTTGCTCATTTAAAACATTATCATAGTCAAGAAGATTCTTTCTTATTTCAAAGTTTCTCGTTTCTACTTTTGTTTGTGCTTTTTCGATACTTTTTGTTAACCATGGATGATAAATAGGCTCTCCATCTTCCATTCCTATTCTGCTCATCAAAGACTTCATTCTCTCGCCACCAAAGAGTCGCATAAGAGAGTCATCCATAGAGATGTAAAACTTACTTCTACCAGGATCCCCCTGTCTACCAGAGCGTCCTCTAAGCTGGTTATCAACACGACGGCTTTCATGCCGTTCTGTACCAATTACATATAGACCACCAAGTTCTTTTACTTCTTCATAGTCTTTTTTCCATAACTCTTTTTCTTTTTCTACAGCAATTTTAATTTGTTCTTCGTTTGCTTCTGTTCCAATTTTTTTCATTGCTCGAAACTCTGGATTGCCACCAAGTTTAATGTCTGTACCACGGCCTGCCATATTTGTAGCAATAGTTACAGCTCCTTTACTCCCAGCTTCTGCAATAATAAGAGCTTCGCGTGCATGGTTTTTTGCGTTTAGAACTTCGTGTCGTACTCCCCTCTTTGTTAAAAGAGCGCTCAATACTTCAGATTTTTCAATTGAAACGGTACCAACCAAAACTGGCTGACCTTTAGTATGCACTTCTTTTATCTCATCACAAATCGCATGCCATTTTTCCATTTCGCTTAAATATACTTCATCATTATCATCAATTCGAGCTACAGGCTTGTTTGTTGGAATAACAACTACATCTAAGTTATAAATTTTATTAAACTCAACAGCTTCTGTATCTGCAGTTCCTGTCATTCCTGATAATTTTTTGTACATTCTAAAATAGTTTTGAAATGTAACAGTTGCAATTGTTCTCGTTTTTTGAGCAATTTTAATTTTTTCTTTTGCCTCGATAGCTTGGTGCAAGCCAGCACTATATTGTCTTCCAGAAAGTATACGACCAGTAAACTGATCAACGATTTGCACTTTTCCATCTCTTACAACATATTCAACGTCATTTTTATATAGTTTATGTGCGCTGAGCGCTTGTGTAAAATAATGTACGTACTCAAAGTTTTGTGAATCAAAGACGCTTCCACTTATTAGATTATTCTTTAACAAAATGCTTTCTATCTTTAACATACCTTCATCGGTAAATGAAACACGCTTACTTTTTTCATCAAGTTTATAATCTCCAATTACTTCTTCGCCTTGACTTTCATCTGGGTACAAACCTGTAACTGGATTTTTTTGAACTTCTTCAAAGTGTCCAACAAACTTATTTACTTCATAAAATTTATGTGTATCGTCTTCACCTTGACCTGATATAATAAGTGGTGTTCTCGCTTCATCAATAAGTATTGAGTCAATTTCGTCAACAATACCAAAAGAAAAGCCTCTTTGTACTTTGTTTTCTAGAGAAATTTGCATGTTATCGCGAAGATAATCAAATCCAAGTTCGTTATTTGTTCCGTAAGTAATATCACAATTATATGCTTCTTTTTTTGTTGTATTATCCATCCCAGAAACGATAGAACCTACACTCACACCAAGATAGCTAAATACAGGTCTCATCCAGTCGGCATCACGCTGAGCAAGATAATCATTTACTGTAACAACATGCACACCGAGCCCAGTAAGACTATTTAAATAAGCAGCTGCAACACTCATGAGGGTTTTACCTTCACCCGTTTTCATTTCTACAATGCATCCTTGATGAAGTACAATCGATCCCATAACTTGTACATCATAAGCTCTCTCTCCCAAAACTCTTTTTGCCGCTTCTCGAGCAAGGGCAAAGGCTTCGGGCAAAATATCATCAAGTTTTTTACCGTTTTTAAGTTCTTCCTTTAATGCTTTTGTTTGTAAAGGAAAATCCTCTTTGGACAATGAAGTTGCCCATGATTCTTTTGCGTTAACTTTTTCGACAATAATTCGTAGAGCTTTAATATCTCTGTCATTTTTTGAGCCAAAAAAGAATTTTAAAATAGAGTCTATCATGCATATTAGTGTACAGTGTATTGACATATTTTGGCAAGCACTTTATGCTATAAATATGATACAAAACATAAAAAAATTATTACAAAAGTCATTTTTTATCTTTGTTGGATTGGGTGTAAGCTCTTTAATTACTTTTACATCCTGTACAGACAATACTACTCCAGGTGTCTTAGAAGAGAACAACTTATTTTCTCTTGCATACGGGAATTATGAAAACGAGGTAAATCTCTTTGATTTAAATAACGCAACCGATATTAATACCCGACATATGATGCGTGATGGTTTCTTTTATATTGCCAACGGCGAAGCAGGAAAAATCATGCAACTCACTTCATATGGCGACCTTATTGGAATAATATACGATTCAGAAAGAAACCCAATACCAACTTTTATTGATACCCTCAATGATGAGGTATTATCAGCTCTCGATGAACAAACGGGTGATTCAACACAAATTGCAGTAAGTTATCCGTTTAACAGAATTGGGAAAATGGCTGTTGATAATGATAAAAACTTATATGTAACTGATTATTTACCCGTTGAACGATACGAAACAGATCCAGTAACAGGTTCAATTTTAAGACAGGTTATTCTACGATTCGAACCAGACGGAACCTTTGTTGACTTTTTAACACAAGAAGGATTGGGAGGATTACCATTTCCCCTTATACAATCTTTACATACTACTTCTAACAATGAACTTATAGCCGTCTGTCTAGATACAAACGGGCATACCATTTTTTGGTTTTCTAATACAGGCATTTTACTTACAAAAATTACATTTAATGAAACAATGATACCAAAACAAGAATTAGATTTAGATACAGAAATGTTTATATCTTTAGAAAGTATTATTCCATCATTAAACGAACCCATATTATACTTAAAAACTGATTATTATGGGCAAAAAGTTGATGAGTCTACTTTAGTTGCTTCATCAATTGGTTTTGATAAAACACTTGTTCATCCGTATAATGTAAATGAGAGTTCTTTTGGAAATCCTATTTCTATTCCTGCATATGAAACAAATATTACCCAAGGTTATAACTCAGAGGTATTTTTACACCCATATGCCTTTTTAGGTGTAACCGAATCAGGTGGAATGTTTTTTTCTGTTACAGAAGAGTCTGGCTTAGACATTTTAATAGCTCAAGATGATGGGCAAAGTGTTGTAAGAAGAAAAATTGATATTGATTTAACCGATGGTATTTATCAAGATTTTTCAATATCAAATACAGGTATAATATCAGCACTTATTGCATATGACACTGATGTTGCATTATCCTGGTGGAGAACTGACTCCGTGGTACAACAAAGCGGGAGATAATATAATATGGGCTTTGACGATAACAACATACATGAAGAAGAATTACATTTTCATTATAATAGAGAAAATAGGTTAAAAAACGCACCAGACATAGTAAAATCACATTATGATGGAACTGAGAAGCTACCACCAAAAGGAATTTTTAAATCCCTAGTGCATACTAAAGCTTCAAGATACTTATTGGGTAGTATTGTACTACTCGTTTTAATGATTGTATTTGTTACAAATGTACCAACTGAAACTAATGCTGGAACACTATATGATATTCCTTTTTCATTAAGCGCATTTGTATTCGATGATAATACATTTGTAACTCTTAGTGCCGAAGAAATACGTGTTGATAAAGATTTTCCAATTGTTATTATTTTTAAAGCCCTAAACAATGACGGAAACATTATTCAAGAGTCGTCATATTTTCCAATATATTATGGAAATGAAGATTCTTATGTGACAACATTTGCAAACTATGATATAATAACCATAGAAGCTGAAATTTCTATTGAAGATGAAATACTCATGCTCAGTACAAAAGTACAAAAATAGTTGAATGAATTATGTTGGAGGATTTATGATTCAATTTTACTTATTATCTGTTGTTTTTAATACCCTTGCAGGGCTTTTGCTAATTTTTACAAAACCCATGGCTGAAGATTCACAAGAAGCAACGATTGCAGGAATTTCGTTTTTAGAAACAAAAAAAACTCGACTAATTTTGGGCATTGCAACAGCCTTTGTTGGGCTTATGAAAATTTTATCTGTTATAAACAATGACGTACCTGTAATTGGAGACTTATTACCTGCTGCTATGGGAATAATTGCTGGACTTACGTTACTCTATGAATATTATATTTCTACATCTTCTGTAAAAGTTGAACTTAATCATGTAGTAGAAACATTGATTGTTGGCGGAAGAAGATATGTAGGGTTTGCATGCTTAATTGTTGCACTTCTTCACTTTTTATTACCACGGGCCTTATTTTTATAATGAAAAGAATACTTTCTATTGCATTTATACTTATACTTTTTTCTTGCTCAAAAGATGAATATAAGGAAATTGATGTTTCAAACACCTTAAATCTTGCCATGTCTTCTCAATATGCAGTTATAGTTGAACCCTATGCATCATATCACCAAGAAAGTAATCAAAACTCTAATATATTGAGTTATGGAAGAATTGGTGAAGTTGTTGAAGTTACCGGATCAACAATTAACAACAATGAAGAGCTTTGGTATCATTTTGAGGACGGTTGGCTTTCACAAGAAACTATTCAAATATACACAAATAAGCTACAAGCAAGTTACGCTGCAAAAAACTTTTCAAATAATTAAAAAAAGGGCCAATATGTCGTGAATACCATTTACTGGACATTTTACTAAGCAGTTTTCAAGGACTGATTTCTGACTTGTCAGGAGCCAGTCCTTTTTTTGTTAACGGTGTTCCAATAGTGTTTTAGCAGCAGTAGCTATATCAATATTTTCAAATTGCTCTCTTGTTTTAAGATTCTTGAGTGTAAGCATATTTTGCTTAGATTGATCTTCATATATTACAATACCAAAAGGTATGCCTTTTTTTTCAGCAAGTGTAAATTGTTGATTCATTTTTTTGTTTTCTAAAAACACTTCAACCTTTATTCCACTCTCACGCAGTTTTTTGGCAACAACGTGATAATGTGTGAATAATGTTTCATCAGAACAAAAAATAATTGCATCTAAAAAGCACAGGCTTTCGTCTATTTTTCCAATTTGTTCTAAACCTGCAACGAGTCTGTCCAGTCCAATTGAAGATCCTATTCCAGATATTTTATCTTTCATATAAAGGCCTGCAAGATTATCATATCTACCACCAGAGCACACAGAACCAATACTTGGTAAGTCATTTAAGAATGTTTCAAATACTAATCCAGTATAATAATCAAGACCACGAGTAATTGATGGATCTAAAACAAAGTTTGATTCAATTTGTACAGCACAAAGTAATGAATGTATATCTTGCATTCTCTTAACATATGAGTGAACTTCTTCTGATTCTCCAGCCATGTCGCCTATGAGTTTTAATGTACTTGCAAAGTCGCTTTTACCAGCAATAAAGGTTAAAACATCTTGTGCCTTTTGACTAGATCCCGTAATCTCGGTAAGAAGTTTTTTTACTTCCTCTTCGCCAATTTTCGCAAGCTTATCGACAGTTCTAAGAACTTCTTCTGACATATCCTTTATTTCAAGCTTTGCGAGAAAAGCGTTAAATATTCCTCGGTGATTAATTTTTATTGTTATATTTTCTACGCCTATAGCACTTAAAGATTCTTTCATCATCGATAAAATTTCAAAATCGCTTTGAGCAGAATCAGAGCCGACAATATCAAAGTCGCATTGCACGAACTCTCTATAGCGCCCAGCTTGTGGTTTTTCACCTCGCCATACTTTTGCAATATGATAGCGCTTAAAGGGAAAATATAATTCTTCTTTGTGTTGTGCAATAAAACGTGCAAATGGAACAGTGAGGTCAAAGCGAAGTGCTACATCCCTACCCCCATTATCTTCAAAACGAAAAACCTGCTTTTCAGTTTCACCTTCGCTTTTTCGAAGCAGTATTTCAGAATACTCTAAAACAGGTGTATCGATGGGCACAAACCCACGAGAGCGAAACACTCCAGTTAGTGTTTCCATTAATAGTGCGCGTTTTAATTCTGCATTTGGTAAAAAATCGCGAAAACCTTTTAATATTTTGGGTTGAATTAGTTTATCCATAGTGGTATAATAGCAAATATAGGAGATTATTGCAATTGCTTTTAACTATTGATATTGGAAACACAAATATTGTTGTTGCAGTTTTTAATGAAAATGAAATTGTAAAAGAATGGCGTGTTCACACAGACGCAAACAGAACTGCAGATGAATATAGTTCTATATTGCTTTCTTTTTTTAGGGACGCGGGATTTTCACAAAAATCAATTGAAAGTGCAATACTTAGTTCTGTTGTTCCTATTCTTATAGGACCCTTTGTAAGTGTAGTACAATCAATGATTGGTAAAAAACCTATGATAGTAAATCCTAGTATTTTTGAAAAACTTCCAATAACGGTGCCACAAAGTGCAATTCATGAAGTTGGTTCTGATATTATATGTAATGTTGTTGAAGCTTGGATGAGTTTTAATGCTCCTGTAATTGTATTAGATTTTGGAACAGCGTTAACATTTACTGCCGTTTGTGCACAAGGAGAAATTAGGGGTGTTGCGATTGCACCAGGGTTAAAGACTGCTGTTAATTCTCTTTTTAATAATACCGCTCAGTTACCTTCGGTATCACTTGAAGCACCTCAAAGTTCACTTGGAACAAATACAATTAACTCAATTCAATCAGGTATAGTTTTGGGCTATAAAGGTCTTGTTGAATCTCTTGTAGAAAGAATGAGCAAAGATTTAAGTAAAAGCGCAGGTTGCAATACAAATGATATCATTGTCGTTGCAACCGGTGGCTTAAACTCAGTATTAAAGCCTATTACTGATATTTTTCAAAATGTTGATAAGCAATTAACATTAAAGGGCTTAAAACGTATTGCACAAATTTTAGAATCACATTAGAGGCATCATGGAAATAGTATTAATAATTGCAGGCATACTTTTACTTATAACTGGCTTTGTTGGCTGTCTTGTTCCCATTATTCCAGGTGTTCCTTTAGCCTGGACTTCACTTTTGTTATTACTTTTTGTTGACTCAGCAAGTATTTCAATTACAGCCCTTGTAATTACAGCCTTGATTGCTGTCGCTATTACGGTAATTGATAACATTGCTCCAGTGTGGCTAACCAAAAAGAAGGGCGGCACTAAAGCTGGCATTATTGGTTCTACTATAGGTATCTTTGTTGGTCTTTTTTTTGCTCCCATTGGCATTATTCTTTGTCCCTTTTTAGGCGCTTTTATAGGTGAATTAATTCACGATAGAAAAGATGCAAAAAAAGCATTATCATCTGCATGGGCTTCTTTTTTAGGCTTTTTATTAGGTACTGGAATGAAGATGATTGTTTGTGGTATTTTTGCCGTTATATTTATTACGGCACTATAATTTAGATTTTTTTCTATTTGAAGCTGAGCGCTTCAGATGGCTTTTTTTTTTACGCTTGTAAGCGTAGGAACTCTTTTATGGAGCAAGAACCAACTCGGAGTTGCGAAGCCCGTAGTTTCTCGCCCCCCCACTCTCCTTGGGCGACGCTTTTTAAACTTCACATCACTGGGAATGGTTCGCTATACCACCAATATCGGTCATGAAGTATCTGCAAGAATTAATCTTCAATCACATCAATAGACTGCTCTGCTATGTTTCTTCCACCGTACATTACCCTACTAATATATATTTTTTGAGAATCTTCCAGAATTTTGTAAAATATCACATATTTCGCTACAGGTATATATCGAATATTTTTGCTTCGTAGTGGTTCATTTGGATACATTTTATACATCTTTGGCATATCACATAAACTATGTATCTTACCTAGCATACTTCTAATAAGTTTTTTTCCAGCTTCAGGTGCATGTAATTGATATGATATATATTCAATGATATTTTTTAAATCGGCTTTTGCGCTTTCAGATATAATAAGCTCGTAGCTCATACTCCATAATCTCGCTCTAGTTCTGCAGCAACACTCTCGTAAGAATGGCCTTTTCCATTTTCAATATCATAAAAGCCTTTTTGAATTTCTGCATCTAGTTGTGTTGGTGTCAAATCTCCAACTGAAAGAGGCACAGTATTTGGAATTTTCATTTGAAAAGGAATTCCTCTTTGCAAAATTACTTGTCTTAAAAACATTGAAACTGCATTAGACATTGGAATACCCAATTCATTTAAGATATATTCTGCTTGTTCTTTTACATGTGGTTCTACTCTTGCAAATATATTTGATGTTCTTGCCATAAGAGAGCCTCCATATGTAATTGTAACACAATTACTAGCACTTTGCAAGCTATATGCAGACAAATGTTATTTATTTTAATGCTGAGCGCTTCAGATGGCTTTTTTTAACTTTCAGTTTTTATTTTTTTTTTATTTGAAACTGGCGTTTCATATTCTTTTCAAATTTACATTTAATTTTTTTAAGATTTTTTTTAACATTAAGGTTTTATTTGGAAACAAAGCAAACTTTTTCAGGGTAAGAGGGGACGCTATTGCAGTACGTGCCCCCTCTTGCCCTAAGACCCAATCTCCCCTAGGGGGCTTTTTTAAACTTACAGGTTTTTAGGAACGGTTGCGTGTGCCACCATGATTGGTAATTCTGACTTTATAACAATATTTTATTTTGCGAAAACTCTTCTTCTTGCACTCTACTTATCTATGTGTTATACTTTTAATATGAGAAAACTTCGATATCTTTTTCTTATACTGATACTCTTTCTTTTTTCATCTTGTGTGCTTTTTCAAATGAGTAGTTTTTATTCGTTTTCACCGTACGTTCCAGATATAACACTAAGTGCACTTACGGGAGATTTAGAAAACGTTAAAGAATCTCACAGAAACTCAACTCTTCCAATAGATGCACCGGATTATCAAAATTCAACAGCACTTATGAAAGCAAGTTATCGCGGCTATTTTGATATTGTTCAGTACTTAGTACGAAATGGGGCAAGTATTGATAGAGAAAATTACTACGGATATACAGCCCTAGACTATGCAATAGAAGGTGGCCATTTAGATATTGTAATGTATTTTGAAAGTCGTGGTGCACAAACACTGCAATTTTATAAAGATGCATTTTTAGCCTCTGCCCAATACGATAAGCTCGACATACTACAGTATGCAGGATCTAAAAGAGACACCGCAAAAAAATACCTAGATGAAGCCTTTATACTAGCGTGCCAACATAATAGTTATGATATAGTTAGCTATTATGTAGAAGAAGTTTATGATAAAGAACATGTATACCCTACTAATATACTTTCGCTTATACCTTCACAATTTATTGATGAAGACAGAGATGTATTTTGTTATTTTGTTGAAAAGAACATTGGACTTGATTTAAGTCAAGATGAGCTCGATGATTTACTATACTATTCTGTAGATTATGGATTAGAAAAAAGACTTCTAGCTCTTTTAAATACTGATATTACATTTAACGTAGATAAGCAAAATAAAAGAACGGGCTTATCGCCATTACTTATATCAGTAAATAAGGCAGATGAAATAACCTTCATACTTCTTGAACATGGTGCATCCACACTGGCAAAAGCGCCTAGGAAGCAAAATGTATTTATGCGGGCAACTGAGGCTAGTTTTTTTGCGTGGGATAATAAAAATGCCTATATAGATCTTTTAACGTACTTTTCAAAGGAATCACTATATGATGTTGACCTTGATGGGAAAAGTATATTAGTGTATGCAATTAAAATGAAGGAGTTTAGTGAAACAGATCATGATGCTGTTCTTTATATATTAGAAAATGCTCCTGAATTAATTCATATAGCAGATGAACAAGGAAAAACACCCCTAATGTATGCAGCTAATGTTGCATCCCATCGTGACCCAGACAGTTTAAGACTTTTTGAAATTCTTTTATCATACCATAACAGCGAACAATTTCACTACACCGATAACAAGGGTAAAACCGCCATGGATTACTTTTATAAAGACTTTTTTTCATATACAGATTCCGATGGTAAAACAGCTGGGGAGCATTTTAGTGACGAAACAAAAGAAAGGCTTATACAGGAAGGATATCTATTATAAGTATTGATTAAAACACTTGCCTTTTTTTGCACAAAGCATTATATTAATACTTAATTACTTTTTAACACTATGTTACAAGTAATTAAGGAGAGAAGAATATGCATTTTACAGGACAAGTTTATCGCCACCCAATGGAAGCAGAAACACCGTTAT